>NZ_JBIAQQ010000008.1:0-303731 GCF_042889165.1 Streptomyces sp. NPDC002669
GTCGGCGCGTCCGTCCGCGCCCACGTCACCAGCGCCACCCCCACCCCCCCCCCCGCGGCGGCCGCCCGGGCCCCCCCCCCCCCACACCCACCCCCCCCCCCCCCCCCCCCCCCCCCCCCCCCCCCCCCCCCCCCCGACTGCACGAGTACTGCGGGTGTTGCGCTCAGCCCCGGTCGGACTTGAGTGCCTCCATCGCCCGCTCGGTCACGTCGGTGACCTTGCCGAGCGCGGAGATGGTGACCACCAGGCCCTGGGACCGGTAGTAGTCGATGATCGGCTCGGTCTGGGTGTGGTAGACCTCCAGCCGGGTGCGGACCGTCTCCTCGGTGTCGTCGTCCCGCTGGTACAGCTCGCCGCCGCAGACGTCGCAGACGCCCTCGGTCTTCGGCGCGTTGTACTCCACGTGGAAGACGTGCGAGCCGTCGTTCCGGCAGATCCGGCGGCCGGCGATGCGCTTGACCACCTCGTCCTCGGGGACCTCCAGGTCCAGGACCGCGTCGAGCTTGGTGCCCTCGTCCTTGAGCATGGCGTCGAGTGCCTCGGCCTGGCCCACGTTGCGCGGGAAGCCGTCCAGCAGGAAACCGCCCTCGGCGTCCGGCTGGGACATGCGGTCCTTGGCCATCCCGATGGTGACCTCGTCCGGCACCAACTGACCGGCGTCCATGTAGGCGCGGGCCTGCTTGCCAAGGTCGGTGCCCTGGCTGATGTTGGCACGGAAGAGATCGCCCGTGGAGATCTGCGGAATCGACAGGTTCTTGGCAAGGTACGCAGCCTGCGTTCCCTTGCCGGCACCGGGCGGCCCGACGAGGACGATTCGCATCAGCGGAGGAACCCTTCGTAATTGCGCTGCTGGAGCTGACTCTCGATCTGCTTCACGGTCTCCAGCCCCACACCCACGATGATCAGGATGCTCGTCCCGCCGAACGGGAAGTTCTGGTTGGCACCGTTGAAACCTGCCAACGCCATCGTCGGCACAAGAGCGATCAGACCCAGGTACAGCGAGCCCGGCCAAGTGATCCTGTTGAGCACGTAGCTCAGGTACTCGGCAGTAGGTCGACCTGCCCGGATACCCGGGATGAAGCCACCATACTTCTTCATGTTGTCGGCGACTTCCTCGGGGTTGAACGAAATCGCCACATAGAAGAAGGCGAAGAAGACGATCAGGAGGAAGTAGGCCGTGATGTAGTACGGGTGGTCGCCCTTGACGAAGTGGTCCTGGATCCATGTCGCCCAGCCCGCGGTGGAGTTGGAGAACTGGACGATCAGGGCGGGGATGTAGAGCAGCGAAGAAGCGAAGATGACGGGAATCACACCCGCCTGGTTCACCTTCAGCGGGATGTACGTCGAGGTACCGCCGTAGGAACGACGGCCGATCATGCGCTTCGCGTACTGCACCGGGATGCGGCGCTGGGCCTGCTCGACGAAGACGACGAGGCCCACCATCACGAAGCCGATCAGGATGACGGTGCCGAACTCGATCCAGCCGTCGGCCAGCTTGCCGCTGGTCTTGATGGCCCACAGGGCGCCGGGGAAGCTGGCGGCGATCGAGATGAACATCAGGATCGACATGCCGTTGCCGATGCCGCGGTCGGTGACGAGCTCACCGAGCCACATGACGGCCGCGGTGCCCGCGGTCATCGTGATGACCATCACGATGGTGGTGAAGATCGACTGGTTGGGGACGATCTGGTTGGCGACCGGGCAGCCGCTGAAGAGCGCGCCGCTGGTGGCGACGGAGACCAGGCCGGTGCCCTGGAGGATGGCGAGCGCGACGGTCAGGTAACGCGTGTACTGCGTGATCTTGGCCTGGCCGGACTGCCCCTCCTTCTTGAGTGCCTCGAGTCGGGGAATCACCACGGTGAGCAGCTGAAGGATGATGCTGGCCGTGATGTACGGCATGATGCCGAGCGCGAAGATCGTGATCTGCAGCAGCGCACCACCGCTGAACATGTTCACCAGGCCGAAGAGGCTGTTGTTGCCCTTACTGGCCTGATCCACACAGATCTGGACGTTCTCGTAGCTCACTCCCGGTACCGGGATGTGGGCCCCGAGTCGGTAGATCACGATGATGCCGAGCGTGAAGAGCAGCTTCTTGCGCAGGTCGGGCGTCTTGAACGCCCGGGCGAACGCGGTGAGCACGGTGCCTCCTGCGACCCCCGCGCAATGCGAAGAGGTGACGGTCTTGAGGTTCGACGAATAGGTAAACGGTCAAAGGTCCCGGGCAGTGCCCAGGGGGTACCACACAACAACGCACGCCACCTTACCGGCGACCATGCCCCCCTAGGAACGACCAACCGGGGATGCCCCATATGAGAGGCATCCCCGGTCGGATGTTCAGGCCATCGAGTTGTCTCAGACGAGCTCGGTGACGGTACCGCCGGCGGCGGTGATCTTCTCCTTGGCGGAGCCGGAGACGGCGTCAACCGAAACCTGCAGCGCCACGGAGATCTCGCCCTGTCCGAGGACCTTGACGAGGTGGTTGTTGCGCACGGCACCCTTGGCGACCAGGTCGGCCACGGTGACCTCGCCACCCTCGGGGTAGAGGGTCGCGAGCTTGTCCAGGTTCACGACCTGGTACTCGGTGCGGAACGGGTTCTTGAAGCCCTTGAGCTTCGGGAGGCGCATGTGGAGGGGCATCTGCCCACCCTCGAAGCGCTCCGGAACCTGGTAACGGGCCTTGGTGCCCTTGGTGCCACGACCGGCGGTCTTACCCTTGGACGCCTCACCACGACCCACACGGGTCTTGGCGGTCTTGGCGCCCGGGGCGGGCCGGAGGTCATGGGCCTTCAGCGGCTTGTTCTCCGCCATGTCAGTCGACCTCCTCAACCGTCACGAGGTGGCGGACGGTGTGCACCATGCCGCGGAACTCGGGGCGGTCCTCCTTGACGACCACGTCGTTCAGGCGCTTCAGCCCGAGCGAACGAAGGGTGTCGCGGTGGTTCTGCTTGCTGCCGATGTACGACTTCGTCTGCGTGATCTTGAGGCGAGCCATTACGCACCCGCTCCCGCACGCGCACGAAGCAGAGCCGCGGGGGCGACGTCCTCGAGCGGCAGACCGCGGCGGGCCGCGATCTCCTCGGGACGCTGCAGGCCCTTGAGGGCCTCCACGGTCGCGTGCACGATGTTGATCGCGTTGTCGGAGCCGAGCGACTTCGACAGGATGTCGTGGACGCCGGCGCACTCCAGGACGGCGCGCACCGGGCCACCGGCGATAACACCGGTACCGGGGGAAGCAGGCTTCAGCAGGACGACGCCCGCAGCCTTCTCGCCCTGGATCGGGTGGGGGATGGTGCCCTGGATGCGCGGGACCTTGAAGAAGTTCTTCTTGGCCTCTTCCACGCCCTTGGCGATGGCCGCGGGAACTTCCTTGGCCTTGCCGTAGCCGACACCGACGGTGCCGTCACCGTCGCCCACCACGACCAGCGCGGTGAAGCTGAAGCGACGACCACCCTTCACAACCTTGGCGACGCGGTTGATCGCGACGACGCGCTCGACGTACGCGGTCTTCTCGGCGGCAGCTGCGCCGCCGTCACGGCCCTTCCGGTCCCGCCGCTCGCCGCCACCGGCACCGCTTCCGCGGCGCTGGGGTCCAGCCATTGGATTTACCTCTCTCTGTTACGTCCGCTGTGCGTAGGAACCGGGCTCAGAACTTCAGACCGGCTTCACGGGCGGCGTCAGCCAGAGCGGCAATCCGCCCGGCGTACTGGTTACCACCGCGGTCAAACACGACGGCCTCGACGCCTGCGGCCTTGGCGCGCTCAGCGACCAGGGCGCCGACCTGCTTGGCCTGGGTGCTCTTGTCGCCCTCGCCACCACGGATGGAGGCGTCCAGGGTCGACGCCGACGCGAGCGTGTGGCCCGCGATGTCGTCGATGACCTGAGCGACCATGTGGCGGTTGGACCGCGTCACGACCAAGCGCGGGCGCTCCGGCGAACCGGAGATGTGCTTGCGGACACGGATGTGGCGACGCTTGAGGGCGGCACGCTTGTAGGCGTCGCCCTTGGCGATCTTCACGCCGTATGCCATGGCTACTTACCAGCCTTTCCGACCTTGCGGCGGATGACCTCGCCGGCGTACTTGACGCCCTTCGCCTTGTACGGGTCGGGCTTCCGCAGCTTGCGGATGTTGGCCGCGACTTCGCCGACCTTCTGCTTGTCGATTCCCTCGACGGACAGCTTGGTCGGGGACTCGACCTTGAAGGTGATGCCTTCCGGCGCCTCGACGACGATCGGGTGGCTGTAGCCCAGGGCGAACTCCAGGTTGGAGCCCTTCGCCTGGACGCGGTAACCGACACCGCTGATCTCGAGCGCCTTGGTGTATCCCTTGGTCACACCGGTGATCATGTTCGCCACCAGCGTGCGGGACAGGCCGTGGAGGGCCTTGTTCTGACGCTCGTCGTTCGGGCGGGTGACGTTGAGAACGCCGTCCTCACCCTTGGTGACCTCGATCGGCGACGCGACGGTGTGCGTGAGGGTGCCCTTGGGACCCTTCACCGCGACCGTGCGGCCATCGATGGTGACGTCCACACCGGCGGGAACCTGGATGGGGAGCTTGCCGATTCGCGACATGAGCTATTCCTCCGTTCCCGACTACCAGACGTAGGCGAGGACTTCCCCACCTACGCCCTTCTTGCTGGCCTGCTGGCCGGTCAGGAGACCGTGGGACGTGGAGATGATCGCCACGCCCAGGCCGCCGAGGACCTTCGGCAGGTTGGTGGACTTTGCGTAAACACGCAGACCCGGCTTCGAGATGCGCTTGATGCCGGCGATCGAGCGCTCGCGGTTCGGGCCGAACTTCAGCTCGAGGACGAGGTTCTTGCCGACCTCGGCGTCCTCGACCTTCCAGCCGGTGATGAAACCCTCCTGCTTGAGGATTTCCGCGATGTGCGACTTGATCTTGCTGTGCGGCATCACGACGGAGTCGTGGTACGCCGAGTTCGCGTTGCGCAGACGCGTGAGCATGTCTGCGATGGGATCAGTCATGGTCATGAATTGGCCTTCGGCCTCTCTCGCCGGGGTTTCCTGTATGCGCCATCCCTCTCCCCACTCAGTGGCGGGACGGGTGCGGTGCGGGGACCTACGGCGTAGTAAGTCGGTCTTGGGCGGCAGGCGCCCAACCCTTCAAGCCTACGGCATGAAAGGCGGGGCTCCTGCCGACCAGATGCTTACCGAGAGCTTCCGGGTACTTCCAACGCCCAGGGGGCGAGGGAGAGTTACCAGGAGCTCTTGGTCACGCCCGGCAGCTCGCCACGGTGAGCCATCTCACGGAGGCACACGCGGCACAGGCCGAACTTGCGGTAGACGGAGTGGGGCCGGCCGCAGCGCTGGCAGCGGGTGTACCCGCGGACGCCGAACTTCGGCTTACGGGCGGCCTTAGCGATCAGAGCCTTCTTCGCCACGGTCAGTTCTCCTTGAACGGGAAGCCGAGGTGACGAAGGAGGGCACGACCCTCGTCGTCGTTGGTCGCCGTGGTGACCACGGTGATGTCCATGCCCCGGACCCGGTCGATCTTGTCCTGGTCGATCTCGTGGAACATGACCTGCTCCGTGAGACCGAAGGTGTAGTTGCCACGGCCGTCGAACTGCTTCGGCGACAGACCGCGGAAGTCACGGATACGCGGCAGCGCGAGCGACAGCGTACGGTCCAGGAACTCCCACATCCGGTCACCGCGGAGGGTGACGTGGCAGCCGATCGGCTGGCCCTCGCGCAGCTTGAACTGCGCGATGGACTTGCGGGCCTTGGTGACGGCCGGCTTCTGGCCGGTGATCGTGGTGAGGTCGCGCACGGCGCCGTCGATCAGCTTGGAGTCGCGGGCGGCGTCGCCCACACCCATGTTGACCACGATCTTGACCAGGCCGGGGATCTGCATGACGTTCTCGTAGGAGAACTCCTCACGCAGCTTGCCGGCGATTTCCTCGCGGTAGCGCGTCTTGAGACGCGGCGCAGTGGTGGCAGTCATCAGATGTCCTCACCGGTCCGCTTGGCAACGCGGATCTTGTTGCCCTCGTCGTCGAAGCGGTAGCCGACGCGGGTGACGACCTTCTTGCCGTCCTTCTCCACAACCAGCTGTACGTTGCTGACGTGAATCGGGGCCTCGGTGGTGACGATGCCGCCGGTCTGCGAACCGCGAGCCGTCTGACCGGCCTTGGTGTGCTTCTTGACCCGGTTGACACCCTCGACGAGGACACGGTCCTGAGCCGGGTAGGCCACGATGACCTTGCCCTGCTTGCCCTTGTCCTTACCGGTGATGACCTGGACCAGGTCGCCCTTCTTGATCTTCATGCTTACAGCACCTCCGGCGCGAGCGAGATGATCTTCATGAACTTCTTCTCGCGCAGTTCCCGGCCCACGGGGCCGAAGATGCGGGTGCCGCGGGGGTCGCCGTCGTTCTTCAGAATGACGGCGGCGTTCTCGTCGAAGCGGATGTACGAGCCATCCTGACGACGACGCTCCTTGACGGTGCGAACGATGACGGCCTTGACGACGTCACCCTTCTTCACGTTGCCACCGGGGATCGCGTCCTTGACGGTGGCGACGATGACGTCACCGATGCCCGCGTAGCGGCGACCCGAACCACCGAGAACACGGATGGTGAGGATTTCCTTCGCACCCGTGTTGTCGGCGACGCGAAGTCGCGACTCCTGCTGGATCACGTCTATCTCCTGATCGTCTGCCGGTTCCCGGCGGGGGCCGCACAGGGTGACCTGCGCGGCTCCCCGCCGAGCCTGGCGGAACTTGCCTGAGGGGAATGCCCCTCAGGAATTACTTGGCCTTCTCGAGGATCTCGACGATGCGCCACCGCTTCGTGGCGGACAGCGGCCGGGTCTCCATCAGGAGGACGCGGTCGCCGACGCCGGCGGCGTTCTGCTCGTCGTGCGCCTTGAGCTTGTTCGTACGGCGGATGACCTTGCCGTACAGCGCGTGCTTGACACGGTCCTCGACAGCGACGACGACGGTCTTGTCCATCTTGTCGCTGACGACCAGACCCTCACGGGTCTTGCGGAAACCGCGGTCGGTGTTCGTCTCAGTCACAGTCTTCTCGCTCATCAGACGCTCTCCACCGTCTCGATGCCCAGCTCGCGCTCGCGCATCAGGGTGTAGATCCGGGCGATGTCCTTACGGACGGACTTGAGCCGACCGTGGTTCTCGAGCTGCCCGGTCGCCGCCTGGAAGCGGAGGTTGAACAGCTCTTCCTTGGCCTCGCGGAGCTTGTTGAGCAGCTCCTCGTTGCCCAGCTCGCGCAGCTCGGACGCCTTGGTTCCGGCCGACATCACGCCTCACCTGCCTCGCGCCGAACGATGCGGCACTTCATCGGAAGCTTGTGAGCAGCGCGGGTGAGCGCCTCACGAGCAATCTTCTCGTTCGGGTAGGACAGCTCGAACATCACCCGACCGGGCTTGACGTTCGCGATCCACCACTCGGGAGAACCCTTACCGGAACCCATGCGGGTCTCGGCGGGCTTCTTCGTGAGGGGGCGGTCCGGGTAGATGTTGATCCAGACCTTGCCGCCACGCTTGATGTGGCGGGTCATCGCGATACGAGCTGCCTCGATCTGGCGGTTCGTCACGTACGCCGGGGTCAGCGCCTGGATGCCGTACTCGCCGAACGCAACCTGCGTGCCACCCTTGGACATACCGCTGCGCTTCGGGTGGTGCTGCTTGCGGTGCTTGACCCTACGGGGGATCAGCATTTCGGTCAGGCCTCCGTTCCGGTGCTCTCGGCGGCCGGAGCGGCAGCGGCGGGAGCCTCGGCCTTGGGGGCCTCGGCAGCCGGGGCCGACTGCTGCTGCGGCTTGCGGCCGCGGCCGCCACGCTCGCCACCGCGGCCACGACCGGCCGGACGGTCGGCGCCGCCACGGGCCGGGCGGTTGCCGGCGCGGGCAGCGGCGTTCTCGGCGCGGACCTCGGCGATGTTCTTGACGTCGCCCTTGTAGATCCAGACCTTCACGCCGATGCGGCCGAAGGTCGTCTTGGCCTCGAAGAAGCCGTAGTCGACGTTCGCGCGGAGGGTGTGCAGGGGCACACGGCCCTCGCGGTAGAACTCCGAGCGGGACATCTCGGCGCCGCCGAGGCGGCCACCGCACTGGATCTTGATGCCCTTGGCGCCGGCCTTCATCGAGGACTGCATGCTCTTGCGCATGGCCCGACGGAAGGAGACGCGGGAGGAGAGCTGCTCGGCGACGGCCTGGGCCACCAGCTGGGCGTCCACCTCGGGGTTCTTGACCTCGAGGATGTTCAGCTGGACCTGCTTGCCGGTCAGCTTCTCCAGCTCGCCGCGGATGCGGTCGGCCTCGGCGCCGCGGCGGCCGATGACGATGCCCGGACGAGCGGTGTGGATGTCAACGCGGACGCGGTCGCGGGTGCGCTCGATCTCCACCTTGGAGATGCCGGCCCGCTCCATGCCCTTCGTCATCATGCGACGAATGGCGACGTCTTCCTTGACGTAGTCCTTGTACAGCTTGTCGGCGTACCAACGGGACTTGAAGTCCGTGGTAATGCCGAGCCGGAACCCGTGCGGGTTTACCTTCTGGCCCATTACCGGGTTCCTTCCTTGCTGCTGACGACCACGGTGATGTGGCTGGTCCGCTTACGGATCCGGTAGGCACGGCCCTGGGCACGCGGACGGAACCGCTTCAGGGTCGGGCCCTCGTCCACGTACGCCTCGCTGATGACCAGCGTGGAGGCGTCGGTGTGGTCGTAGTTGTGTGCAGCGTTGGCAATGGCGCTGTCCAGCACCTTGCCAACCGGCACGCTCGCGGCCTGCGGGGCGAAACGCAGGACCGCCTGAGCCTCCGTGGCATCCATGCCACGGATGAGGTCCACCACGCGGCGGGCCTTCATGGGCGTGACGCGGATGTACCGCGCCTGGGCCCTGGCTTCCATGGTTGTCCCTTCGGTGTAAGTCATGAGTCGTTCCACCCCGCGATTAGCGGCGCTTCGACTTCCGGTCGTCCTTGACGTGGCCGCGGAAGGTGCGAGTCGGCGAGAACTCGCCGAGCTTGTGGCCGACCATCGACTCGGTGACGAACACCGGGACGTGGATCTTGCCGTTGTGCACCGCGATGGTGTGACCCAGCATGGCCGGGACGATCATCGAGCGACGGGACCAGGTCTTGATGACGTTCTTGGTGCCTGCCTCGTTCTGAACTTCCACCTTCTTGATGAGGTGGCCGTCGACGAAGGGCCCCTTCTTGAGACTGCGCGGCATCTAAACCCGCTCCTAGCGCTTCTTGTTCGTCTTGCGGCGGCGGACGATGTACTTGTTCGATGCCTTCTTCGGCGAACGAGTACGACCCTCCTTCTGACCCCACGGCGAGACCGGGTGGCGACCACCGGAGGTCTTGCCCTCACCACCACCGTGCGGGTGGTCAACCGGGTTCATCGCGACACCGCGGACGGTCGGGCGGACGCCCTTCCAGCGCATGCGGCCGGCCTTGCCCCAGTTGATGTTCGACTGCTCGGCGTTGCCGACCTCGCCGATCGTGGCACGGCAGCGGGCGTCGACCAGGCGGATCTCACCGGACGGCATGCGGAGGTGGGCCATGGTGCCCTCCTTCGCCAGCAGCTGCACGGAGGCACCCGCGGAACGGGCGAACTTCGCGCCGCCGCCGGGCCGCAGCTCGATGGCGTGGATGGTCGTACCGACCGGGATGTTGCGCAGCGCCAGGTTGTTGCCGGGCTTGATGTCGGCGGCCGGGCCGTTCTCGACACGGTCGCCCTGCGTCAGGCCACGGGGGGCGATGATGTAGCGCTTCTCGCCGTCCGCGTAGTGCAGGAGCGCGATGCGCGCGGTGCGGTTGGGGTCGTACTCGATGTGCGCGACCTTGGCCGGCACGCCGTCCTTGTCGTGACGACGGAAGTCGATCACTCGGTAGGCGCGCTTGTGGCCACCGCCCTGGTGGCGAACGGTCACACGACCGGCGTTGTTACGGCCGCCCTTGCTGTGCAGGGGGCGGACCAGCGACTTCTCCGGCGTGGACCGCGTGATCTCGACAAAGTCGGCGACGCTGGAGCCACGACGGCCCGGGGTCGTCGGCTTGTACTTGCGGATACCCATTTCTCAGTCCTCGTCCGATTCCGGACGACTCGACCTCCGTCAGGAGGTCGGGCCGCCGAAGATGTCGATACGGTCGCCCTCGGCGAGGGTCACGATGGCGCGCTTCGTGTCGGCGCGCTTGCCGAAACCGGTGCGGGTGCGCTTGCGCTTGCCCTGCCGGTTGATCGTGTTGACCCCGGTGACCTTGACCGAGAAGACCGCTTCCACGGCCTGCTTGATCTGGGTCTTGTTGGAGCCGGGCGCGACGATGAACGTGTACTTGTTCTCGTCGAGCAGCGCGTAGCTCTTCTCGGAAACAACCGGCTTGACGAGAACGTCGCGCGGGTCCGTGAAGGTCTTGCTGGTAACGGTCGCCTCGCTCATCAGGCGTCGCTCCCTTCGGTCTCAGCGGTCTGGGGGCCAGACACGAAGGACTCGAAGGCGGTCTGGGTGAAGACCACGTCGTCAGAGACGATCACGTCGTACGTGTTCAGCTGGCCCGGCTCCAGGATGTGCACCTGGGGCAGGTTGCGGGCGGACAGCCACGCGGCCTCGTCGGCGCGGTCGACGACCAGGAGCAGGTTCTTGCGCTCCGAGATCTTGCCGAACAGCGTCTTGGCGGCCTTGGTGGAGACGGCACCCTCGACCACGCCGGTGACGACGTGGATGCGGGAGTGACGGGCCCGGTCCGAGAGGGCACCGCGCAGGGCGGCGGCCTTCATCTTCTTCGGGGTCCGCTGCGAGTAGTCACGCGGCTGCGGGCCGTGGACGACGCCACCGCCGGCGAACTGCGGCGCGCGGGTCGAGCCCTGGCGCGCGCGGCCGGTGCCCTTCTGGCGGTACGGCTTGCGGCCACCGCCACGGACCTCGCCGCGGGTCTTGGTCTTGTGCGTGCCCTGACGGGCAGCTGCCAGCTGAGCGACGACGACCTGGTGGATCAGCGGAACGCTGGTCTTGGCGTCGAAGATCTCCGCGGGGAGCTCGACGGTACCGGCCTTGTCGCCCGCCGGCGAAAGGATGTCAATGGTGCTCATTACCTCAAGCCCCCTTGGCCGCGGTACGGACCAGGACGAGGCCGCCGTTCGGACCGGGGACTGCGCCCTTGATGAGGAGCAGACCCTTCTCCGCGTCAACCGCGTGGATGGTCAGGTTCTGGGTGGTGACACGCTCGTTGCCCATGCGACCCGCCATGCGCATGCCCTTGAAGACACGGCCGGGGGTGGCACAGCCGCCGATGGAGCCAGGCATGCGGTGCACACGGTGGGCACCGTGGGACGCCTTGCCGCCCTTGAAGTTGTGACGCTTCATGACACCGGCGAAGCCCTTGCCCTTGCTCTTGCCCGTGACGTCGACCTTGACGCCGGACTCGAACACCTCGGCGGTGACTTCCTGGCCGAGCGTGTACTCGCTGGCGTCGGCGGTGCGGAGCTCCACCAGGTGACGGCGCGGGGTCACATCGGCCTTGGCGAAGTGACCCTTGAGGGGCTTGTTCACCTTGCGGGGGTCGATCTCGCCGAAGGCGATCTGGACTGCCTCGTAGCCGTCGGTGTCGTTGGTGCGGACCTGGGTGACGACACAGGGCCCGGCCTTGACGACGGTCACCGGGACGACCCGGTTGTTCTCGTCCCAGACCTGGGTCATGCCGAGCTTCTCGCCCAGGACGCCCTTAATGTTCTTAGCCATCTCGCGCGTCACCTCAGAGCTTGATCTCGATGTCGACGCCCGCCGGCAGGTCGAGACGCATCAGCGAGTCAACCGTCTTCGGCGTGGGGTCGAGGATGTCGATGAGGCGCTTGTGCGTGCGCATCTCGAAGTGCTCGCGCGAGTCCTTGTACTTGTGCGGCGACTTGATGACGCAGTACACGTTCTTCTCAGTGGGCAGCGGCACCGGGCCCGCGACCGACGCACCAGTGCGGGTCACCGTCTCGACGATCTTCTTCGCCGAGGAGTCGATGACCTCGTGGTCGTAGGCCTTGAGCCGGATGCGGATCTTCTGTCCCGCCATGGCTACTAGTAGTCCTGTCTCTCGCTAACGCTCTGGAACCCGGGAGCTCTGACGACTCCACCTCCGACCCACGCGGTCGGGCGTGTCGCATCCCCTCTACGCAGATCTCCCGAAGGATTTCCCAACCAAGGGGGTGCGGGCCCGAGGACCGCAGGACCGGGGGCGAAACACCCACCGGGCGCCTGGCCGGTGCCCCACTGACGCTTCCCGGAAGATTCCCGTACGTCCGACCCGCAGGGGGTCGACGAGTACTGTGGGACTCGCTTCCGGTCCTCCCGGCGGGAGGCGCGCAGCATTGACACTCAACCGAGCAACCTGGTCAGTGTGCCATACGGGGCGTGGGCCTGGCCAATCGGGCGGAGGATCTTACCCCGCGTGGTCGTCCGGTCAAACGCGGGCGCGCGGCGGTGCGCGCGGAGGCTCCGCCTCCGCCGGCCGCACCGGGTGTCGCGGGCCGTCTCTCCCCCGTTTGCCCGTTCGCTGTTTCCCGTCCGCCCGGCCGCCGCCGCTCCCGGAAATCCGGTCGAGCACCGCCCTCCCCCGCCCCTACAGTGACGGGTCGGGCAACACCGTCGGCACCAGGGGCTTGCATCATGCGTACGCACTATCCGCGCACCGCGCACCTGCCCTGGTCCCCCGGGGCCACCTCGGACGACGTGCGGATCGCGGACCTCTCCGGGCTGACCGGCCGCGAGGTCGTCGTCACCGAGAAGCTGGACGGCGAGAACACCACGCTCTACCCCGACGGACTCCACGCCCGCTCCCTCGACTCCACCCACCACCCCTCACGGGGCTGGGTGAAGGCCCTCCAGGGCCGGATCGGGGCCCGCATCCCGGCCGGACGGCGGATCTGCGGCGAGAACATGTTCGCCCGTCACTCCCTGCCGTACGACGGTCTGGAGAGCTACTTCTACGGCTTCTCCGTCTGGGACGGGGAACGGTGCCTGGACTGGGACCGGACCGTGGCGTTCCTGCGCGACCTGGGGATACCGGTGCCGCCCGTGCTGTGGCGCGGGGTGTTCGACGCCCGCGCCGAGAAGACCCTGCGGGCGCTGCGGCCGGACACCGGACGACAGGAGGGGTACGTGGTGCGCCCCGCCGACGGTTTCGACGCCCCGGACTTCGGCCGCCTGGTCGCGAAGTGGGTGCGCCCCGGGCACGTGCGGACCGACACGCACTGGATGCACGCCGCCGTGGTGGAGAACGGGCTCGGCCCGGCCGCCGCCCTGTGGGCCGTACGGTCCGGGGCCCCGGTCGACCCGGCGGCGCTGGCCGCCACGACGGGCACGGAGACCGGGGACGAGGGGGCCGCCCGCGCGATGGTCACGGCCCTCGACGCGGCGGGCCGCACGGGCGACGACCGGCTCGCCGGGGTGCTGGCCGCGCTGCTGCGCCGTTCCCCCCGCGCCGCGCTGGCGCCCGCGCTGGCCCGGACGGTGGGGATGCCGCTCGCCCGGCGCGTCGCCGACCTGGTCGGGCTCCACCCCTCGCTGCACCGCCCGTACCCGGACGAGGAGCGCCGTACGGGCCTGGTCCGGATGTCGTTCGCCGCCGATCTGCCGCTGCTGCACGCGCTGGCCGGCGCGGTCGCGGAGGACGACGCGGCCCGCGAGCAGGTGGAGTGGTCGGCGCTGCACGCGGAGGAGCTGCGGGAGCCCGAGGGGCTGCGGGACGCCTTCGCGGGCCTGGCGCCGGACGCCGCCGACCGCTGCCTGGCGCAGGCCCGCGAGGCGTACGCGCTGGGCCGGGTCGCCACTGCCGAGGAGGCGGTCGCGGCGACCTGGCGGTGGCGGTCGGGGGACTTCCCCCGCCTGGTCCACCTGGTCGGCCCGTCCGGCAGCGGCAAGAGCACCTTCGCGCGCGGACTGCCCGGGGTCGGCGCGTACGTCTCGCTGGACGACCTGCGGCTGGCCCGGGGTTCGCGCGCCAGCCAGAAGGCCAACGGCGAGGTGCTGCGCGAGGGGCTCGACCGGCTGGACGCGGCGCTCGCCGCGGGCGGCACGGTCGTCTGGGACGCCACCTCGCTCAACGCGCACCAGCGTTCCCTGGTGCACGCGGTCGCCCGGCGCCGGGACGCGCTGCTCACGCACGCCGTGGCCCTGGTCGACGAGGCGGAGCTGCTGCGCCGCAACGGCCGGCGCGACCACCCGGTGCCCCCGGAGGTGCTGGCCTCCCAGCTGCACCGGTTCGTTCCCCCGTACCCCGGCCAGGCGCACCGCACCTGGTACATCGGGGCGAGCGGAACCGTGGAGGACAGGGCGTGACGACGGAGGGCGGGGCGTAGATGCGCACCAGCGAGGAGATCTACCACCGGGTCCGCTGGGACGCCCGGTTCGACCCGGCGCGCTTCGTGCTGGGCGTGGCGCAGCGCGGGACGGTGCCCAAGCGGGTGCCGCTGCCCCGGTTCACACCGGGCGGGGACGTCCCCTGGCACCGGGTGCTGTTCTTCGAGGCGGACGGCGAGGTGGTGTGGGACCGGTCCACGGGGGTGGACCGGATCGACGCGACGGACGCCGGGCGGGTGCGCGCCCCGCGCCGGCTGCCGTCCCCGTACTTCACCTCCCGCACGCCGCACGCGTACTCCGCCCCGCGGGCCGCCTGGACGCCGGTGCCCGAGGACGCGCCCGCGCCCCCGCGGGGCTCCGGGCCCCCGACCCTGCTGACCTGGAACACCCTCTGGGACCGCTACGACAGCGACCGCATCGACACCGCCCGCCGCAGGCCGCTCCTGCTCGACGCGCTGGAGGCCGCGGACGCCGACGTCATCGCCCTCCAGGAGGCCGAACCCGCCCTGCTCGCCCTGCTGCTGGCGGCGCCGTGGGTCCGCCGGGACTACACGTTCTGGGCCGATCCGGCGGGCCGGGACGTCGCCGACTGCGGGCTGCTGCTGCTCAGCAGGTGTCCGGTACGGGAGGCGGGGCTGCACGCGCTCGGCCCGCACAAGGCGGTCGCGGCCGTCGTCGTGGAGACGTCCGACGGACCCTTCACGGTCGCGGTCACCCATCTCAGCAGCGACCACTCGTCGAACGGCGCCGGACGGCGCGCCGCCGAACTGACCGATCTCGCAACGGGGCTGGCGGCGGTCGAGGGCGACGTGGCGCTGCTCGGCGACTTCAACGACGGCGGGGACACCCCGCAGGAGCGGCTGGGGATGGCGGACGCCTGGAGCCGGGTGCACGGCGCCGGTGACCGGACGCCGACCTTCGACCCCTCGGTCAACCCGCTGGCCGCGGTCTCCTCGCTGACCGGGCGCGCGTCCCGGCTGGACCGGGTGCTGCTCCGCTCGGAGCGGCTGCGCCCGGTGGCGGCGGTGTTGCTGGGCGACACGGCGGCGCCGGACGGGCTGTACGTCTCGGACCACTTCGGGGTCCGGGTCGAGCTGGTCCGTTCCGCGGGAACGCCCGAGGCCGATGATTCGGCGGAAACGGAAGCTGCCGTCGCCGCGGAGGGCGTGCTGGCGGCGGAGATCGTGCGCCGGGTGGCCGCCGCCCTGCCCGAGGGGTGCGTCCACCTGGTCGGTTCGCGCCGCACGGGGTGCGCGCTGCCCGGCGCCGATGTGGACCTGGTCGCGGCGCTGCCGGGCGACGGGGACCTGCCGGGGGTACGGGCGCGCCTGGCCGCCGCGCTGCCGGAGGCCGTCGGGACGCGCGAGGTGGCCGGGGCCCGCGTGCCCGGTCTGCGCTTCGAGGCGGACGGGCTCCGGGTGGACCTGGTGACCGTCGCGACGGGCGATGTGCCCCCGGCCGGGGCGGTCGCCCGCCGTACCGGACTGGGTGCGGCGGCGGCCGTCGCGCTCAGCGCGGTGAGCGACGCGGACGCCGTGCTCGCGGCGGCGGGCCCGCACCGGGAGGCGTTCGTCCGGCTCGCCCGCGACGTGAAGGCGTGGGCACGGGCGCGCGGCCTGGACTCCGCCCCGTGCGGCGGGCTGCCCGGCCTCGCCTGGTCGGTGCTCGCGGCCCGTACCGCCCACGAGGCGGGCGACCTGCCGCCGCTCGCCCTGCTGCGGCACTTCTTCGCGAGCTGGGCGGCGTGGGACTGGGACCGCCCGGTCGGCGGGGAACCGCCCTCCGGCGACGCCGACGGATTCCCCCTCACCGTGCTGACCCCGACCGCCCCCGTGCGTTCCTGCACCGCGCAGGTCTCGGCGGCGGGCCGCGACCTCGTCGCCGAGGAACTGTTCCGCGCCTGGGAGATCCTGGACTCCGCCGCCGACTCCGACCCCGTGCCGCGTGCCCGGCTCTGCGCCCCGCCGCCCCTGCGCGAACGGCACGCCGCCTGGGCGGTCGTCCCGGTGCGACGGGGCGAGGACGAGGGCCGCTTCCGGGGCCGCCTCCTCGCCCTGCTCGCCGCCCTCGCCGACGCGGGCTCCCCGGACGCCCACGCCTGGCCACGGCCGTACGCCGCCGACGCCTCCCACCTCCAGTACGCCATCGGCCTCGGCCGCACCCCGCCCGCCGCGTCACGGCTGGCGGAGATCGGCGGCGAGCTGCTGCGCGGCATCCAGGGGGCGGAACTGCGCCGGGTGGACGGGGACGAGATGCGGAACCTGCGGTGAACCGCGGGACCACGCCCGCCCCGAGCCCGGCCCGAGCCCAGGCTCCGGCCCGCGGGTATCCGTCCACGAGCACCACCGCCACGGCCTGGTCCCTGCGCCCCGCGCGACCCGGGGACGTCGAGGAGCTGGCCGAGCTGCGGGCCGTCGTGATGCGTCCCGACCTGGAGCGGCTCGGGCGCTACGACGAGCATCGGGTGCGGCAGCGGTTGCGGGACTGCTACGCACCGGAACACACCTCGATCGTGGTCGTGGACGGCGCCCTCGCGGGCTCGGTCACCCTGCGCCCGGTCGGGGGCGGGCTGTGGCTGGAGAACTTCTACCTTTCCCCCACCCTCCAGGGGCACGGCATCGGCACCGCCGTGCTCCGTCCGCTGCTCGCGCGGGCCGACGAGGAGGGCGCGACCGTCCGCCTGGACGTGCTCCGGGGCAGCGCCGCCCGCGCGCTCTACGAGCGTCACGGCTTCACCGAGGAGCGGCGGGACCCGATCGACGTGTTCATGGTCCGGCCGCCGACCCGCCCGGCCTGATCCGTTCCGGGCCCCGAAGAACCGCTCAGCTGCCGCAGACGTACGAGACGAAGCCTTCCCACGCCCCCGCCGTGAAGGAGAGCCGGGGCCCCTGGCAGTCCTTGGAGTCACGGACCCGCACCGCCCCCGGGGCGGACGCGACCTCGACGCAGTCGTTCCCGTCGCCACTGCTGCTGTAGCTGCTCCTGAACCACGCCGATTCGGAGCCGTTCCCGACAGAGGTCTTCCGGATCATGTCTCCCCCAGCAGTTTTTCGATGAAGGCCGGCGATTCCCGTGGCGTCAGCGCCTGGGCCCGGATCATCCCATAGCGCATCTCAAGGATCCTGAGCTGCTTCGGATCGGAGACCGGACGGCCGCTGAACGCTCCCTCGGAACGGCCCACGGCGGTGCCGTCGGGGAATCTCAACACCTCGATCAGCCCGCCCGTCCCGGGGTGCTCCTCGCACAGGGTCGGCAGCACCTGGATCGACACGTTCCGCAACTGCCCCAATTCCAGGAGGTGTTCAAGCTGTCGGCGCCACACCGTCCTGCCGCCGACCGGACGGCGGAGCGTCACCTCTTCCTGTACGAAACTGAGCGCGGGGAGGGAAGCCCGCTCGAAGATCGACTGGCGTGCCGTGCGGGCGGCCACCACACGCTCCATCTCATCCACCGTGTAGGCGGGGAGCCACGATGCGAACAGAGCCCGCATGTGTTCCTCGGTCTGCAGAAGGCCATTGATGTTGTGGTTGTGGTAGGCCTCCAGCTCAACCGCTTTCGCCTCCAGCTTCGCCAGATCCCGGATCTTCTTCGGGTACCGGACCTCCGCCACGTCCTGCTTCATCGCGGCGATCTTCCCGCCCGCCCCCAGCACCTCGTCCGCCTTGTCCAGGAACTCCGGTCGGGGGATCCGCCGTCCACCCTCCACCTTGTAGACCAGGTCCTCCCCGTACCCCATCGCCGCGCCGAACTCGCCGGCCCGCAGCCCCGCGGCCTCCCGCCAGGCCTTGATCTGCCGCCCCACGGCGGCGACCACCGCGACGCCCGACTCGTCGTCGGGATCGACGTCCCAGCCCGGCTCGTCCGCCCCGCCGTCACCGCTCCGCTCCGTACCGACTCCGTCCACGCTCATCCGTGCCCCGCTTCCGACCGCGCCCACCGTTCCTGACCCAACCCCTGGTGTCCCCCGCACGTCACCCCGGACAGCCCGGACAACACCGGGCGAGCCCCGGACAACTCCCGTACGCGCAGGGCTCATCGCCCCTCACAGTACGGAGACCCGGTCGCGCCGGGAGACATGGTCCGAGAAGTCACCCGAACCGGATATTCCGCCTGTGTCCCGTCCCACTGCCCGGACCAGGCAACCCTCCCCCGTCGATCTTCGTCTATCCCCCCGCGGCAACCGCTCACCCCCCTCCGGCGGTCCGCACGCGAATCGGCACGCAGCACAGGGTCGCCCGACCGCCCGCTGCGGGGGAACGGACGGAGCACGGTGTGACGGATCGACCCTTGTCGCGCGCATCCCGCACGGGAACGACGCGGCGCACCCTGATGACGGCGGCGGTCGGCGCGACCGGGATCGCGGCCCTCACCTCCTGCGCGGCGCCCTCCTCGCCCCGGCGCCGCGACCCGGCCGCGGACCCCCTGCCCGGTCTGCCGATCAGCACCTCGCACCCGGCCCTGATGATGCAGTTCCTCGCCCACCCGGACGACGACCTGTACTTCATGAACCCGGACACCCAGCAGGCCCTCGACGCCGGTAACCCCCTCGTCTGCGTCTATCTGACCGGCGGCGAGGCCGACGGCGTCAACCGAATACCCGGCCGCCCGCTGCCCCCGCCCGACAAGGCCGCGTACTCCTCGTCCCGCCACCAGGGGCTCCGCCAGGCGTACGCGACCCTGCTCGGCCTCGACCGGTTCACGGCGTGGGACAAGTCCGTCGTCGAACTGCACGACGGCCACCGCGCCGAGATCAACACCCTCTCCTCCGGCGGCCGCAGGGTCGAACTGATCTTCCTCAACACCGCCATGCACACCTCGTACGGCCGCCTCGGGCTGCCCAGTCTCTGGCAGGACCGGCGGCTCGTCCTGCGCACCGTCGTCGCCGACGACTCCCCGCTGACGAAGGCGGGCTCGTACACCTACGACGGGCTGATCGACGTGCTGGTCGGGCTCCTGGACCGGTACCGGCCCAGCGTCGTGCACACCCTGGACCCGGACCCGGACATCCAGCACAGCAGCGAGGCCGTCCGCCGCCGGGACAGCGAGCAGCCGGGCTACTCCGACCACCCCGACCACACCGCCGCCGCGTCGTTCACCTGGGCGGCGCTGATCCGGTGGGTGGCGCGGTCCACCCGGGACGGCGACGGGGTACCGGCCTTCACCACCACGTCGTTCCGGGCGTACTACAACCGGCACTGGCCGAAGAACCTGCCGCCCGCGGTGCTGGCCGAGAAGGCCTCGCACCTGGTGCCCTACGGCGGCTCGGTGGACTGGCGGTGCGGCAACCCGGCGGGCTGCGGGGACTACAACGTGGGCGGCGACCGGCCGCTGACCAACCGCAAGGGCTGGGTGCGGTCCACCCACCACCGCCACCCGGGCCCCCGAGCGCAGGTCGCCGCCGGGGCGGACGGCCGGCTCACCCTGTACGGGGTGCTGGGGCTGCGCGCGGCCCGGTGGCGCGAGAGCGCGCCCGGCAGCGGGCTCTTCGAGGCAGCGGACGACCTCGGCGGCGGTCCGCTCGCCCCGGTGCTGGGCTCGGCGACGACGGCGGACGGGCGACACCTGCTGTTCGGGCTGCGGTTCGCGGCGCTCGGCGGGCACGGCTCGGACAACGAGCGCGAGATCGTGCTGCTGGAGCAGGGCGCACCGGGCGGCCCCTTCCGCGCCTGGCGCGGGCTCGGCAACCCCTCCGCCGGAGCGGACCACGGGCGGCGGATCGGCGTGCCCGTCGCCGTGGCGGCCCCGGACGGCCGCGTCCACCTCTTCGTACGGAACGCGGAGAAGGGGCTGAGCACCCGGGTGCGCGACGCGGGGTCGGGGCGCTGGAGCGAGTGGCGCGATCTGGGCGGCGGCGAGGTGCAGGACGGGCTGACCGCAGTCGTGGACACGGCGGGGTGCGTCCATGTGTACGCGGCCGGGCACCACTCCGTGCACCACTGGACCCAGGACTCCCCCGACACCGACGTCACCGCCCGTGCCCAGCTCACGGACGCTCCCACACCGGCGCACGCCCCCGGCGCGCTCCCCGCGCCGGACGGGTCCGTGGAGCTGTACTACCGGCCTGCCGCACGGTCGGAGCTCGCCGTCGTACGGTCCGGCGGCGGCCCCGCGCCCCGCTTCGGGGGGTACGGTCCGGTGACCGCCGCCGCCGCGCCGGGCGGCCCGGTCCTGCTGGGCCGGACCCCGGAGGGCCACATCCGGCTGCGGACCGCCGGGGGCTCCGCCGTACGGTCGCGGGGGCCGGTCGCCCTGGATGGCACCGCGCTCCACGTCGGCGCTGACGGGCGGCCGGTCGTCGTGGGGTTCGGGGTGGACGCCGCACCCTGGGCGTGGCGCCCGTAGAGGCGGCCGTATCCGCCCCAACTGCCGTTCCATAAGGCCGTGTTATTCCCAAACGCTAGTACCTCTGCCTCGTCGCGCTCCGGCACCCTGTTGCCCACCATCCCCCATGGACACGCCAACCCCAGCGTGTCGCGCGAAACGAGGAAGCATGCGTATATCCAGGCTCGTGCCCGCTGCCGCCGCCGCAGCGGCCTGTGTCCTCGCCCTCTTCGCACCGTCCGCGTCGGCCGCCCCGGAGCCTCCGCTCCAGGACTCCCCGCCGCCCACCACCCAGATCATCGGCGGCGGTCAGGCGACCAACGCCCCCTGGGCCGCCCGCCTCTTCTCGAACGGCAGAGAGACCTGTTCGGCGACGATCATCGCGCCCACCTGGATCCTCACCGCCAAGCACTGCGTCGCCGGCGGCGGCCTGTCGTTCCGCATCGGCAGCCTCGACCAGCACAGCGGCGGTGTGGTCGCCAACGGCACCCAGACCTACACGCACGGCTCGGACCTGGCACTGGTGCGCCTGGACCGTTCCGTGCAGGCGACCTACTCCCGCCTCGGCTCGCCCGGCTCGGTGAGCATCGGGCAGAGCGTCCAGGTCTGGGGCTGGGGCGCCACCTCGCAGTGCGGCTCCGAGGCCAACTGCCAGTCGCGCTACCTGAAGGTCGCCAACGTGACGGTCACCGGCGGCTGCAGTGACGCGTACGGCGGCTCGGCGATCTGCGCCCGGCGCGGCAACGGCATCACCGCGGGCGGCGACTCCGGCGGCCCGATGACCGCGAACGGCATCCAGGTCGGCGTCGCCTCCACCAGTGACCGGCAGACCACGACCGCGTACACGAACGTCACCGCGTACCGGTCCTGGATCCAGTCGATCGCGGGCGTCTGACCGACGCCGCCGACCGGGACGGCGGGCACCTGACCGGCCCGCCCTCCCCGTGAACCGCAGGGCCCCGGTACCTCGCCGCTCCGAGGTACCGGGGCCCGCACCCGCTCCTGGCCCCGCCCGATCCGTACCGCGTCGACGAGGATGCGGACGTGCAGCTTGCCGACCGTCGACGAGAGCTGGTCGCGTACAGTGCCGACGCCGAGGAACAGCTCGGCGACGATCTCCCGGGAGTGCCCCCTGCGGCCGGCCGCAGGACCTCGGCCTCCCGTCCGGTGGGCGGGCTGGCGCCTCGCATCCGGAGGTCGGCTCCCCGGCCGCCCGCGGCGATCCGCCGGATGGCGTCGGCGGTCCGCGCGGGGTGGCGCTCCTGAGCAGGTACCCGACGGCCCCGGTTTCCAGCGCCCGGCGCCGCGGTGACCTCGCGCACCCGGCAGGATCGGCGGAGTGCCGGCGCCGGGGGCGGTCCGGCCGCGCTGCCCGGGGCGGACGGCCCCGTCGAGCTGTTCCGCCGCGCGGCGGCGAAGGCCGCCCCGCCGACCGTACGGACCGGCCGGACGGCGGCCGGGGCCGGTCCCGGCGGCCCCGCGCACCGGGCCGTCGACCTGCCGGGCCTCGACGGGTACGGTGCGGTGGCCGTGGCCCGTACGCCGCGCGGCCCGGTGCTGCTCGGCCGTACCGCGAAGGGCCTGATCCGGCTGCGTACGCCGGACGGGACCGTCGTGCGGCGGCAGGGGCCGCCGGCGTCGGACGGACCCGCGCTCCGCGTGGGGAAGGACGGGCGGCCGGTGGTGGCCCTGGGCCCCGACGCCCCGCCCCGGGTCCGGCGCCCTGATCGGCTGTCCCGGAACCGGCCGGGGCCCCCGCCGCCCCCGGTCCCGACCGGGGTTGACCCTCGACCTGGTCAAGGGCCCAGAGTTCCGGACGTGGAGATCGACATGCGCAGCATCGGCGAGATGGCCCGTGACAGCGGACTGGGCGTGAGTGCCCTGCGGTTCTACGACGGGGCCGGCGTGCTGGTCCCGGCCCGGGTGGACCCGGACAGCGGCTACCGCTGGTACGGGCCCGAGCAGCTCGCGGAGGCCGTGCTGCTGGCCGGGCTGCGCCGGACCGGTATGCCGCTGGCGGACATCCGGCTGGTGCTGGCCGGGTGGTCCGCCGCCGACACCGAGCTGATCCGGACGCTGATGCGGACGCATCTGCACCGGCTCGAAACAGGTCTGTCCGATGCCCGTGCCGAGTTCTCCAGGATCCGAGCCGTACTCGAACGCAGGGAGAACCCCATGGCCTCGCTCCGCACCACAACGCTCCGATCGGCCGTTTCCGGCCCCGGGCTGGCCGCCGCCCTGGACGCGGTCCGCTTCGCCGCCGGCACCGACCCCGAGCTCCCCATGCTTCACGGCGTCCTGTTCGACTTCGAGGACGACGGGCTCCGGGTCGTGGCCACCGACCGCTACCGGCTGGCCGTCGCACACACCGGCACGACCGGGCACGAGGGCCCCGGCGTGCAGATCGTCGTACCGTCCCCGCTCGTCGACGCCATGCGGGCGCTGCTCACCGACGGCGCGGACACCCGCCTCACCGTGGACGGCGACCGGGTGGCCCTGGAGGCGGGCGACCGCCAGGTGGCGGGCCAGTGCCTCGATCACGGCTTCCCCGACTACCGCCGCCTCGTCCGCCTGCCGGCCGGGCGCCGCGTGACCGTCGACGTCCCGGCCCTCCGGCAGGCCGTCGAGAACGGCCCCGTCCGTACGGACCCGGCCGGCGAACAGGACGGACCGGGCGGCGGGCTCACCCTGCTCGCACCGACCGACGAGGGCACCGTGGCCGTCCACGAGGACGCCGACGGCCACCGGGACGACCTGATCGCCCTCAACCGGGAGTTCCTGCTGCACGCCCTCGCCGCCGGGGCCCGCGACCGGCTGGTCCTGGAGCTGGGCACGCCGACCGCCCCCGTCGCGATCCGCCGGACCGACTCCGAGGACACCTTCTCCCTGCTGATGCCCGTCCGGCTGGACAACTGACCAGGGGCCCCGTACCCACACCGGAAAAGCCCCTCACACACCGAGAAACCCCCCGCACACACCGAAGGGCCCCGGTCCACCGCTCACGCGGCGGGCCGGGGCCCTTCTTGGTGCTCTGTGCGGAGCAACCAGGTCAGACGGTCAAATAATTACTTGACGATCTTGGTGACCTGGCCGGCGCCCACGGTCCGGCCACCCTCACGGATGGCGAACTTCAGGCCCTCCTCCATGGCGACCGGCTGGATCAGCTGGACCGACATGACGGTGTTGTCGCCCGGCATGACCATCTCGGTGCCCTCGGGGAGGGTCACGACGCCGGTCACGTCCGTGGTACGGAAGTAGAACTGCGGGCGGTAGTTGTTGAAGAACGGGGTGTGACGGCCACCCTCGTCCTTCGACAGGATGTAGGCCTGGGCCTCGAACTCGGTGTGCGGCGTGACCGAACCGGGCTTGATGATGACCTGGCCGCGCTCGACGTCCTCGCGCTTGATGCCACGGAGGAGCAGACCGACGTTCTCACCGGCCTGGCCCTCGTCGAGCAGCTTGCGGAACATCTCGATGCCGGTGACCGTGGTGGTGGTCTTCTCGTTCTTGATACCGACGATGTCGACGGTCTCGTTGACCTTGAGGACACCACGCTCGATACGACCGGTGACGACGGTGCCACGACCGGTGATCGTGAAGACGTCCTCGATCGGCATCAGGAACGGCTTGTCGACGTCACGCTCGGGCTGCGGGATCGCCTCGTCGACGGCGGCCATCAGGTCGAGGACCGACTGGCCCCACTCCTTGTCGCCCTCGAGGGCCTTGAGCGCCGAGACCTTGACGACCGGAACGTCGTCGCCCGGGAACTCGTACTCGGAGAGCAGCTCACGGACCTCGAGCTCGACGAGCTCCAGGATCTCCTCGTCGTCCACCATGTCGGCCTTGTTCAGGGCGACGACGATGTACGGAACGCCGACCTGGCGGGCCAGGAGCACGTGCTCCTTGGTCTGCGGCATCGGGCCGTCGGTGGCGGCGACCACGAGGATGGCGCCGTCCATCTGCGCGGCACCGGTGATCATGTTCTTGATGTAGTCCGCGTGACCCGGGCAGTCGACGTGCGCGTAGTGACGCGACTCCGTCTGGTACTCGACGTGCGCGATCGAGATGGTGATACCGCGCTGGCGCTCCTCGGGAGCCTTGTCGATCTGGTCGAAGGCCGAGGCCTCGTTCAGGTCCGGGTACGCGTCGTGCAGCACCTTGGTAATGGCGGCCGTGAGGGTCGTCTTACCGTGGTCGATGTGACCGATGGTGCCGATGTTGACGTGCGGCTTAGTCCGCTCGAACTTCGCCTTCGCCACTGGGTCCTCCTGTGGAGTGGTTCTGTACGCCTTGCTTCATCGGCGCCAGGGTGATCTTTGCTGGGATGCCGGGGCCGGGGGCATTCAACACATTGCCTTCGCTCTGCGAGGAATGCCCCACCAGGCTCCGGTGACAAGCCTAAAGCGTGAGCTCGGGAGAGTTACTCGCCCTTGGCCTTCGCGATGATCTCCTCGGCGACGTTCCGCGGAACCTCGGCGTAGGAGTCGAACTGCATCGAGTAGCTTGCGCGACCCGAGGTCTTGCTGCGGAGGTCTCCGACGTAGCCGAACATCTCCGAGAGGGGCACGAGGCCCTTCACGACGCGAGCGCCGCTGCGCTCCTCCATGGCCTGGATCTGGCCACGGCGGGAGTTGATGTCGCCGATGACGTCACCCATGTAGTCCTCGGGCGTGGTGACCTCGACGGCCATCATCGGCTCGAGAAGAACCGGGGACGCCTTCCGCGCGGCCTCCTTGAAGGCCTGCGAACCGGCGATCTTGAAGGCCAGCTCGGAGGAGTCGACCTCGTGGTAGCCACCGTCGAGAAGAATGACGCGAACGCCCGTCATCTCGTAGCCGGCCAGGATGCCGAACTGCATGGCTTCCTGGGCACCCGCGTCCACCGACGGGATGTACTCCCGGGGGATGCGGCCACCGGTGACCTTGTTGACGAACTCGTACGCCGCCTCGCCGCCCTCGATGGGCTCGATCGCGATCTGCACCTTGGCGAACTGACCGGTACCACCGGTCTGCTTCTTGTGGGTGTAGTCCACGCGCTCGACGGCCTTGCGGATCGTCTCGCGGTACGCGACCTGCGGCTTGCCGACGTTCGCCTCGACGCGGAACTCGCGCTTCATGCGGTCGACGAGCACCTCGAGGTGAAGCTCGCCCATACCGCCGATGACGGTCTGGCCGGTCTCCTCGTTGGTGTGCACCTGGAAGGAGGGGTCCTCCTCGGAGAGACGCTGGATGGCAACACCCAGCTTCTCCTGGTCGCCCTTGGACTTCGGCTCGATCGCGACCTCGATGACCGGCGCCGGGAAGTCCATGGACTCCAGGATCACCGGGTTCTTCTCGTCGCAGAGCGTCTCACCGGTGGTGGTCTGCTTCAGGCCCATGACGGCGATGATGTCGCCGGCGCCCACCGACTCGATCTCCTCACGCTTGTTCGCGTGCATGCGGTAGATCTTGCCGATGCGCTCCCTCTTGCCCTTGACGGAGTTCAGCACCGAGGTGCCGGACTCCAGGCGGCCCGAGTAGACCCGGACGAAGGTGAGCTTGCCGAGGTGCGGGTCGCTCATGATCTTGAACGCCAGCGCCGCGAGGGGCTCCTCGTCGGACGGCTTGCGCTTGACGACGACCTCGGCGTCCTTGACGTCCTGGCCCTCGATGGCCTCGACGTCCAGGGGCGAGGGGAGGTAGCGCACGACGGCGTCGAGCAGGGGCTGAACGCCCTTGTTCTTGAACGCGGTGCCGCAGAACACCGGGGTGACGGTCGTCTCGCCGCCCTTGCCGGAGTTGATGGTGATGCGACGGATGCCCTCGTAGAGCTGCTCCACGGAAGGCTCTTCGCCCTCCAGGTAGAGCTCCATGAGCGCCTCGTCGTTCTCCGCGGCGGCCTCGAGGAGCTTGGCCCGGTACTCCTCGGCCTGCTCCGCGAGCTCCGCGGGGATGTCGACGATGTCGTACGCCTCGCCCTTGGTGGCTTCCGCGGGGTAGACGAACGCCTTCATCGTCACGAGGTCGACGACGCCGGTGAAGTCGGCCTCGGCACCGATCGGGAGCTGCATGACGATCGGGGTCGCACCGAGGCGGTCCGTGATCATCTCGACGCAGCGGAAGAAGCTGGCACCGGTGCGGTCGAGCTTGTTGACGAAGCAGATGCGCGGCACGCCGTAGCGGTCCGCCTGACGCCAAACGGTCTCGGACTGCGGCTCGACGCCCGCGACACCGTCGAACACGGTGACGGCGCCGTCGAGGACGCGGAGCGAACGCTCCACCTCGACGGTGAAGTCGACGTGACCCGGGGTGTCGATGATGTTGATGGTGTGGTCAACATCATTGAGCGGCCAGTGGCAGGTCGTCGCGGCGGACGTGATCGTGATGCCGCGCTCCTGCTCCTGCTCCATCCAGTCCATCGTGGCAGCGCCGTCGTGGACTTCACCGATCTTGTACGAAACGCCGGTGTAGAACAGGATCCGCTCGGTGGTGGTCGTCTTGCCCGCGTCGATGTGGGCCATGATCCCAATGTTGCGGACCTTGGCCAGGTCAAGCGAAGTGGTGGCCATAAGGCTCAGTCTTCTCTCGGTCTCGATGTGGGTAGCGACTACCAGCGGTAGTGCGCGAAGGCCTTGTTGGACTCGGCCATCTTGTGGGTGTCCTCACGCTTCTTGACGGCAGCGCCAAGACCGTTGGAGGCGTCGAGCAGCTCGTTCATGAGGCGCTCGGTCATGGTCTTCTCGCGGCGGGCGCGGGAGTAACCCACGAGCCAGCGCAGCGCGAGGGTGGAGGCGCGACCGGGCTTGACCTCGATCGGCACCTGGTAGGTGGCGCCACCGACACGGCGGGACTTGACCTCGAGCGAGGGCTTGACGTTCTCAAGCGCGCGCTTCAGCGTGATGACCGGGTCGTTGCCGGTCTTCTCGCGGAGGCCCTCCATGGCGCCGTACACGATCCGCTCGGCGGTGGAACGCTTGCCGTCCAGCAGGATCTTGTTGATCAGCGAGGTGACAAGAGGAGAGTTGTAGACCGGGTCGATGATGACCGGGCGCTTCGGGGCGGGGCCCTTACGAGGCATTCTTACTTCTCCTTCTTGGCGCCGTAGCGGCTGCGGGCCTGCTTGCGGTTCTTGACACCCTGGGTGTCGAGCGAACCGCGGATGATCTTGTAACGAACACCCGGCAGGTCCTTCACACGGCCACCACGCACGAGCACGATGGAGTGCTCCTGCAGGTTGTGCCCCTCACCCGGGATGTAGGCCGTGACCTCGATACCGGAGGTCAGACGCACACGCGCGACCTTACGGAGTGCCGAGTTCGGCTTCTTCGGGGTGGTCGTGAACACACGCGTGCAGACGCCGCGGCGCTGGGGCGAACCCTCGAGTGCGGGCGTCTTGTTCTTCTCGACCTTGTCCTGCCGGCCCTTCCGGACCAGCTGCTGGATCGTAGGCACTACTTCTCCGGTTTCTGTGTGCCGTTCGTGAAACTAACCTGGAACGTCACCGACCCACGCGGTCGGGTGTGTCGAATGCTGCGGACTCCTGCCGCAAGGCAGAGGCAGCGCAGATCACGGTGGCCCCTGACGGACTCGCCATGCGGTTGAGGACACGCACACGAGCCCAGGCACACCCCAGGCACAAGGTCTGAGCGTACCTACCTCACCGACTCCGGTCAAAACAAATGCTGTCCACCGGAACACGCCGAGGTCCTGATCCGTCTCCACGGCAGCCTTTGCCGCACCTTCGGGCCGAGGTATTCGCCTGGAATCAATCCCCCTGCCCGCTCTTCAGCCCGTGGTCGTTCAAATAGTTCTGAATCAAGACGAGATCCTCTCGGTCCTTCCAGCGATTGGATCTCCTCTTCCAGGAGGCCACCTCGACGAGCGGGCAGAACGGTATGCCCTGGATGAACTCGGCTGTCTCGATCAGTTCGTCGGGCCCTGCGGAGCCGGGCAGCCAGCGGTCGAACACTTCCAGGCAACCGTCGAAGAGCAGCACCATATGGCCGTGCCCGGACGGTGCCGGAACGGGGTCGGCCAGGCCGGCTGCCGTCTTCCAGGCCGCCCCCCTGGCCACGACGTCCAGGTCCCCCACGGTCTTCCTGAGCCCATGCGCCAGCATGGGACCGCTGCCCGCGACGACATAGTCGCCGAGTGCCAGGTCGAGGGACAGGAGCTTCCGGACAAATGGATGTTCGGTCAGGTCCAAAGGCCCTCCTCCTAGAGGACGGGCAGCCCAACCGCGGAGCGAGCGGCCATGCCCATCGCCAGGGACGCGATGACACTGGCCAGCGTACCGATGAGGAAGTATTCCGAGGCGTGCTTGCCGTGGTCGTTCGTCGGTACGCGTGCCAGCGACTTGGCCGCCAGGACCAGAGCGGCGGCTTCGGGCTGACCGGCGGCAATGAAAGCGAAGAGAAGTCCGCGCTCCAGCAATCCGATGTTCTTGCTGCCGCTCATGAAATCCAGGGCCTTGGTCTTTTCCGGTCCGTCCTGCATCGACTCGACTTCGGCACGGACCGGATCCGTGGCCGCCTTGGCCAGAGATCCGCCGCCGAACACCGCGAGGAGAAGGGCCGACAGAAAGATCGCCGCTCGGTCACTGTGCAACAGGTCGCCGCCCAGGGTGACTGTTGTCCCACCCGCCGTCCACAGCGACAGCAGCGCGGCGACGATCAGCAGGGCCGCACCCGCACGTCTCGTCGCCGGCGAGGAGCCCGCCGTCAGGGGAAGCGTGATCGAGAAGCCCGGCGGCGGCATCGCGGCCGCGCCATGGAGCAGAACCGATCCGTGGGCGAGCAGCACGGCGGTGGCCAACGCCGACCAGGACCTCGGCTCGTGCACGTACGGAGCGATGGTGTACACGCCGTACAGGGCCACGAAGGCAACTGCCGACCACGGACGAGTCCGCTGCCAGCCTGTCCCCCATGGCACCGATAACGCCGCCGTCATACCGAAGAAGACACGTGCCGTCTCCAAACCCGCCCCCATGCTCAACCGTCGAGCCCCTCGGCCGAGAGCGGACTTTACCCGGGCGCCCCCGCACACACCGCGACTTCGCCGAACCGACACGCACGCCGGAGGGCGGCCACCCCGTGCGATACGGGGTGGCCGCCCTCCGGTTCGTTCAGGCGACTCGCACCTGCCTACTGGTTGTACGGACCGTAGTCGTAGTCCTCCAGCGGAACGGCCTGGCCGGAGCCCGTGCCGAACGGCGAGTAGTCCATGTCGTCGTAGCCGACGGCCGAGTACATCGCGGCCTTGGCCTCCTCGGTCGGCTCGACCCGGATGTTGCGGTAGCGGGACAGACCCGTACCGGCCGGGATGAGCTTACCGATGATGACGTTCTCCTTGAGGCCGATGAGGCTGTCGGACTTGGCGTTGATCGCCGCGTCCGTCAGGACTCGGGTCGTCTCCTGGAAGGAGGCGGCCGACAGCCAGGATTCCGTCGCCAGCGAGGCCTTGGTGATACCCATCAGCTGCGGACGGCCGGAGGCGGGGTGACCGCCCTCGGTGACCACACGACGGTTCTCGGTCTCGAACTTCGAGCGCTCGACGAGCTCGCCCGGCAGCAGTTCCGCGTCGCCGGACTCGATGATCGTCACGCGGCGCAGCATCTGCCGGATGATGATCTCGATGTGCTTGTCGTGGATCGACACGCCCTGCGAGTTGTAGACCTTCTGGACCTCGCCGACCAGGTGGACCTGGACCGCGCGCTGGCCGAGGATGCGGAGCACGTCGTGCGGGTTGGTGGCACCCACGGTGAGCTTCTGGCCCACCTCGACGTGGTCGCCCTCGCCCACCAGCAGACGGGCGCGCTTCGAGATCGGGAACGCCGTCTCGTCGCTGCCGTCGTCCGGGGTGACGACGATCTTCTTGGTCTTCTCGGTCTCCTCGATGCGGACGCGGCCGGCCGCCTCCGAGATCGGGGCGACACCCTTGGGCGTACGGGCTTCGAAGAGCTCGACGACTCGGGGCAGACCCTGGGTGATGTCGTCACCGGCCACACCACCGGTGTGGAAGGTACGCATCGTCAGCTGGGTACCGGGCTCACCGATGGACTGGGCGGCGATGATGCCGACCGCCTCACCGATGTCGACCAGCTTGCCGGTGGCGAGCGAGCGTCCGTAGCAGAAGGCACAGGTGCCGACCGCGGACTCGCAGGTCAGGACCGAGCGGGTCTTGACCTCCTCGACGCCGTGCATGACCAGCTGGTCGATGAGCACGTCACCGAGGTCGACGTTGGCGGGCGCGATGACCTTGCCGTCGACGACGACGTCCTCGGCGAGCATGCGGGCGTAGACCGAGGTCTCGACGTCCTCCGTCTTGCGGAGCACGCCGTCGGCGCCCTTCTCGGCGATCTTCAGCTTCAGGCCGCGGTCGGTGCCGCAGTCCTCCTCGCGGATGATCACGTCCTGCGAGACGTCCACCAGACGACGGGTCAGGTAACCCGAGTCGGCGGTACGCAGGGCGGTGTCCGCCAGACCCTTACGGGCACCGTGCGTGGAGATGAAGTACTCCAGAACGGTGAGGCCCTCACGGAAGGACGCCTTGATGGGACGCGGGATCGTCTCGTTCTTGGCGTTGGACACCAGACCACGCATACCGGCGATCTGACGCATCTGCATCATGTTTCCTCGGGCACCCGAGTCAACCATCATGAAGATGGGGTTCGTCTTGGGGAAGTTCGCGTTCATCGCCTCGGCGACCTCGTTGGTCGCCTTGGTCCAGATCGCGATGAGTTCCTGCGTGCGCTCGTCCTTGGTGATCAGACCGCGCTCGTACTGCTTCTGGACCTTCTCGTCCTGCGCCTCGTAACCGGCGACGATCTCCTTCTTGGCCTCGGGGACCACGACGTCGGAGATGGCCACGGTGACGCCGGAGCGGGTCGCCCAGTGGAAGCCGGCCGCCTTCAGGTTGTCGAGCGTCGCCGCCACGATGACCTTGGGGTAGCGCTCGGCGAGGTCGTTGACGATCTCGGAGAGCTGCTTCTTGCCGACCGAGTAGTCGACGAACGGGTAGTCCTCGGGCAGCAGCTCGTTGAAGAGCGCGCGGCCCAGGGAGGTCCGCAGCCGGAACGAGTCGCCCGGCTGGAACTCGCGCTCCCCGACGCCGTCGTCCCCTTCCTCGGAGACCGGCGGCACCCAGCCGCGCGGCGGGATGGTGCCCACCGGGAAGCGGATGTCGACCTTCGCCTGGAGCGACAGCTCGCGGGCGTCGAAGGCCATGATCGCCTCGGCCGTGGAGCCGAAGGAGCGGTCCTGTCCGATGACGTTGCGCTCCTCCTCGTCCGTGGTGAGGAAGAACAGGCCCAGCACCATGTCCTGGGTCGGCATGGTGACGGGACGGCCGTCGGCCGGCTTCAGAATGTTGTTCGAGGACAGCATCAGGATGCGGGCCTCGGCCTGCGCCTCCGCGGAGAGCGGCAGGTGGACGGCCATCTGGTCACCGTCGAAGTCCGCGTTGAACGCGGTGCAGACGAGCGGGTGGATCTGGATGGCCTTGCCCTCGACCAGCTGCGGCTCGAAGGCCTGGATGCCGAGGCGGTGCAGCGTGGGCGCACGGTTCAGCAGCACCGGGTGCTCGGCGATGACCTCTTCGAGGACGTCGTACACCACGGTGCGGCCGCGCTCGACCATGCGCTTGGCCGACTTGATGTTCTGCGCGTGGTTCAGGTCGACCAGGCGCTTCATCACGAACGGCTTGAAGAGCTCCAGCGCCATGGCCTTCGGCAGACCGCACTGGTGCAGCTTGAGCTGCGGACCGACGACGATCACGGAACGCGCGGAGTAGTCCACGCGCTTGCCGAGCAGGTTCTGACGGAAACGGCCCTGCTTGCCCTTGAGCATGTCGGACAGCGACTTCAGCGGACGGTTGCCGGGGCCCGTCACCGGGCGGCCACGACGGCCGTTGTCGAAGAGCGCGTCGACGGCCTCCTGGAGCATGCGCTTCTCGTTGTTCACGATGATCTCGGGCGCGCCGAGGTCGAGAAGCCGCTTCAGGCGGTTGTTGCGGTTGATCACGCGGCGGTACAGGTCGTTCAGGTCGGAGGTCGCGAAGCGGCCACCGTCCAGCTGCACCATCGGACGCAGGTCCGGCGGGATGACCGGCACGCAGTCGAGCACCATGCCCTTGGGCTTGTTGCTGGTCTGCAGGAACGCGGAGACGACCTTGAGGCGCTTGAGCGCGCGGGTCTTCTTCTGGCCCTTGCCGGTGCGGATGATCTCGCGGAGGCGCTCGGCCTCCTCGTCGAGGTCGAAGGACTCCAGGCGCTTCTGCAGGGCGGCGGCGCCCATGCAGCCGTCGAAGTACGTGCCGAAGCGGTCACGCAGCTCGCGGTAGAGCAGCTCGTCGCCCTCCAGGTCCTGGACCTTGAGGTTCTTGAAGCGGCTCCACACCTCGTCGAGGCGGTCGATCTCGCGCTGCGCGCGGTCGCGCAGCTGCTTCATCTCGCGCTCGGCGCCCTCGCGCACCTTGCGGCGCACGTCGGCCTTGGCGCCCTCGGCCTCCAGCTCGGCCAGGTCGGTCTCGAGCTTCTTGGCGCGGGCTTCGAGGTCGGCGTCGCGGCGGTTCTCGATCTGCTGGCGCTCGACGGAGACGTGCGCCTCCAGCGAGGGCAGGTCGCGGGTGCGGCGCTCCTCGTCCACGAAGGTGATCATGTACGCGGCGAAGTAGATGACCTTTTCCAGGTCCTTCGGCGCGAGGTCGAGGAGGTAGCCCAGGCGCGACGGGACGCCCTTGAAGTACCAGATGTGGGTGACAGGAGCGGCGAGCTCGATGTGTCCCATGCGCTCACGGCGCACCTTGGCGCGCGTGACCTCGACGCCACAGCGCTCACAGATGATGCCCTTGAAGCGGACACGCTTGTACTTGCCGCAGTAGCACTCCCAGTCCCGGGTCGGACCGAAGATCTTCTCGCAGAAGAGTCCGTCCTTTTCGGGCTTGAGGGTGCGGTAGTTGATGGTCTCCGGCTTCTTCACTTCGCCGTGGGACCAGGTCCGGATGTCGTCCGCGGTGGCAAGGCCGATCCGCAGCTCGTCGAAGAAGTTGACGTCGAGCACTTGTCGTCAATCCCTCTTTCGGGGGTTCGAGCCCCCTCGCGTCAGGCGAGAAAACGGGGCACTTCAGCAATGGTCTGAACGGGTCCGGGGAGAGCCGGCCGGATCACTGGGATCCGGCCGGCCAACCCGTCAGACCTCTTCGACGCTGCTCGGCTCGCGCCGGGACAGGTCGATACCGAGCTCCTCCGCCGCGCGGAAGACGTCCTCGTCCGTGTCGCGCATCTCGATGGACATGCCGTCCGAGGACAGCACCTCCACGTTGAGGCAGAGCGACTGCATTTCCTTGATGAGCACCTTGAAGGACTCGGGGATGCCGGGCTCGGGGATGTTCTCGCCCTTGACGATGGCCTCGTAGACCTTCACGCGGCCGGTCACGTCGTCGGACTTGATCGTCAGGAGCTCCTGGAGGGCGTATGCGGCGCCATAAGCCTCAAGGGCCCACACCTCCATCTCACCGAAGCGCTGTCCACCGAACTGGGCCTTACCACCGAGCGGCTGCTGGGTGATCATGGAGTACGGCCCGGTCGAACGCGCGTGGAGCTTGTCGTCGACCAGGTGGTGCAGCTTGAGGATGTACATGTACCCGACCGAGACCGGGTCCGGGAACGGCTCGCCGGAGCGGCCGTCGAACAGCTTGGCCTTGCCGGAGGGCTGGACCAGGCGGTCGCCGTCGCGGTTGGGGATCGTGGCGCTGAAGAGACCGGAGATCTCGTCCTCGCGCGCACCGTCGAAGACCGGGGTGGCGACGTTGGTGCCGGGGGCGACCTGGTCGGCGCCGATGGCCTGCAGGCGCTTGGCCCACTCGTCACCGAGGCCCGAGACGTCCCAGCCGCGGCTGGCGAGCCAGCCGAGGTGGATCTCCAGGACCTGTCCCGGGTTCATTCGGGACGGGACACCCAGCGGGTTGAGGATGATGTCGACCGGGGTGCCGTCCTCCAGGAACGGCATGTCCTCGATCGGCAGGATCTTCGAGATGACGCCCTTGTTGCCGTGACGGCCGGCGAGCTTGTCACCGTCGGTGATCTTGCGCTTCTGCGCGACGTAGACGCGGACCAGCTGGTTCACGCCGGGCGGCAGCTCGTCGCCCTCCTCGCGGTCGAAGACGCGGACGCCGATGACCTTGCCGATCTCACCGTGCGGCACCTTCAGCGAGGTGTCGCGCACCTCGCGCGCCTTCTCACCGAAGATCGCGCGGAGCAGGCGCTCCTCGGGGGTCAGCTCGGTCTCGCCCTTGGGCGTGACCTTGCCGACGAGGATGTCACCGGCGACGACCTCGGCACCGATCCGGATGATGCCGCGCTCGTCGAGGTCGGCGAGGACCTCCTCGGAGACGTTCGGGATGTCCCGGGTGATCTCCTCCGGGCCGAGCTTGGTGTCACGGGCGTCGACCTCGTGCTCCTCGATGTGGATCGAGGAGAGGACGTCGTCCTGCACGAGGCGCTGCGACAGGATGATCGCGTCCTCGTAGTTGTGGCCCTCCCACGGCATGAACGCCACGAGGAGGTTCTTGCCGAGCGCCATCTCACCGTTCTCGGTGGCCGGACCGTCGGCGAGGACCTGGCCCTCGATGACCCGGTCGCCCTCGGAGACGACGACCTTCTGGTTGACCGAGGTGCCCTGGTTGGAGCGCGAGAACTTGGCGATGCGGTACGTGGTGTACGTGCCGTCGTCGTTGGTGACGGTGATGTAGTCCGCGGAGACCTCCTGGACCACACCGTCCTTCTCGGCCTTCAGCACGTCACCGGCGTCGGTGGCGCAGCGGTACTCCATGCCGGTGCCGACGAGCGGGGCCTCCGACTTAATCAGCGGCACCGCCTGACGCATCATGTTCGCGCCCATGAGGGCACGGTTGGCGTCGTCGTGCTCCAGGAAGGGGATCATCGCGGTGGCGACGGACACCATCTGGCGCGGCGAGACGTCCATGTAGTCGACCTCGGCCGGCGGCACGTAGTCGACCTCGCCGCCGCGGCGGCGGACCAGGACGCGGGGCTCGGTGAAGCGCAGCTCGTCGGAGAGGGTCGCGTTCGCCTGGGCGATGACGAAGCGGTCCTCCTCGTCGGCCGTGATGTAGTCGACCTCGTCGGTGACCTGGCCCTCGACGACCTTGCGGTACGGCGTCTCGATGAAGCCGAACGCGTTGACGCGGCCGTACGAGGCGAGCGAACCGATCAGACCGATGTTCGGGCCTTCGGGGGTCTCGATCGGGCACATGCGTCCGTAGTGGGACGGGTGCACGTCTCGGACCTCGAAGCCGGCCCGCTCACGGGACAGACCACCGGGGCCCAGCGCCGAGAGACGACGCTTGTGCGTCAGACCCGACAGCGGGTTGTTCTGGTCCATGAACTGGGACAGCTGGCTGGTGCCGAAGAACTCCTTGATGGAGGCGACGACCGGCCGGATGTTGATCAGGGTCTGCGGCGTGATCGCCTCGACGTCCTGGGTGGTCATGCGCTCGCGCACGACGCGCTCCATACGGGCGAGACCCGTACGGACCTGGTTCTGGATGAGCTCGCCGACGTTGCGCAGGCGGCGGTTGCCGAAGTGGTCGATGTCGTCGGTCTCGACGACGATCTCCCGGCCCGACTCACCGATCGTCTCGGTCTCACCGGCGTGCAGCTTGACCAGGTACTTGATGGTCGCGATGACGTCGTCGGTGGTGAGGACCCCGGCGTCCAGCGGCTCGTCCGCACCGAGCTTCTTGTTCACCTTGTAGCGGCCGACCTTCGCCAGGTCGTAGCGCTTCGGGTTGAAGTAGAGGTTCTCCAGCAGCGTCTGGGCGGCCTCGCGCGTGGGGGGCTCGCCCGGACGGAGCTTGCGGTAGATGTCGAGCAGCGCGTCGTCCTGGCCCTGGGTGTGGTCCTTCTCCAGGGTGGCGCGCATGGACTCGTACTCGCCGAACTCCTCCAGGATCTGCTCGGTCGTCCAACCGAGGGCCTTGAGGAGGACGGTCACGGACTGCTTGCGCTTGCGGTCGATGCGCACACCGACCATGTCGCGCTTGTCGATCTCCATCTCCAGCCAGGCACCCCGGGACGGGATGATCTTGGCGGAGAAGATGTCCTTGTCGGACGTCTTGTCGATGGAGGAGTCGAAGTAGACACCCGGCGAACGGACCAGCTGCGACACGACGACACGCTCGGTGCCGTTGATGACGAAGGTGCCCTTGTTGGTCATGAGCGGGAAGTCGCCCATGAAGACCGTCTGGGACTTGATCTCGCCGGTCTCGTTGTTGGTGAACTCGGCCGTGACGAAGAGCGGGGCGGCGAACGTGAAGTCGCGCTCCTTGCACTCGTCGATCGAGTTCTTCGGGGGCTCGAAGCGGTGGTCGCGGAACGTAAGCGACATCGACCCGGAGAAGTCCTCGATCGGGGAAATCTCCTCGAAGATTTCCTCCAGGCCGGACTTGGTGGGGACGTCTTGTCCACTGTCCAGAGCAGCCTCGACGCGAGCCTTCCAGGCGGCATTGCCGAGGAGCCAGTCGAAGCTCTCGGTCTGCAGCGCGAGGAGGTTCGGAACCTCGAGGGGCTCCTTGATCTTTGCAAAGGAGATGCGCAGCGGGGCGGTGCTGGCACCGTTGTTCGTATTCGCGGTCGAGGCGTTGCGCGAGGCGGCCAAGAGGGGGTCCTTCCGAGGGCTCGGACTCACTACGCGCGTACCGGTCCCAAGCCGGCCACGTAGACAGTCCGTTCCTGAGTCGGCCGGAAAAGGCCAGGTCAGGGGCGTTCGGTCATCGGTGCTCTAGCGTGGGCATGCCCCTGGTGACGGGCAGGGGGCAGCTAACAGGCAGCGCAAAGGGTCAGTGTAGCCAAACGGCACACTGATGTCCAGTCGGGGTTCTCAGAGACCCACGTTGCTCTCAACAGCTGTTCTCAACACCCATGACTCGGTTGTCGCGCGTGGTGCGCTCTTCTTTACTGCCCGCTCCGCCCACGATCCATGCCTCGGATTCGGATCGATGTGGCGACGCGTCCTGAGAATTGCGCGCCGCGTGCGGTTCGTCAAGGCCCCCCAGCGGGGTCGGTCGCCCCGAGGTCCTCGCCCGGGCGCCTCCCGGCGCCGGTCGGCCGCCCCGCGAGGCAACGGCGATGATCACCATACTCGTCACCGCCGGAAGAGCAAGGCAGCCGCCTCGGGTACGCCGAAGGGCGACCACCCCGATGGGTGATCGCCCTTCGTCAGATGACGTCCGTGCCGTGCGGCACGGGGCGCCAGGAGGAGTCAGAGGACTCCCTGAGTCACTTGACCTCGACGGAAGCGCCGGCGGCCTTGAGGGACTCGGCAGCCTTCTCGGCGGCCTCCTTGGCGACCTTCTCGAGGACCGGCTTCGGGGTGCCGTCGACGAGGTCCTTGGCCTCCTTCAGACCCAGCGAGGTCAGCTCACGCACGACCTTGATGACCTGGATCTTCTTGTCGCCGGCACCGGTGAGGATGACGTCGAACTCGTCCTGCTCCTCGACGGCGGCGGCGTCGCCACCAGCGACACCACCGGCGGCGGCAACGGCGACCGGGGCGGCGGCGGTGACGTCGAACTTCGCCTCGAAGGCCTTCACGAACTCGGAGAGCTCGATGAGGGTCATCTCTTCGAACTGCGCGAGCAGGTCGTCCTGGGACAGCTTCGCCATGATGGCGTCCTTCCACTAATTCGGCTGGTGCCGGATGTACATGTAGGCGGGCGTACGTTCGGCCCGCTGCGACCGTCGCCCGGGTGGGCGTCGATCAATGCGCGAGCCGAATTACTCGGCACCGCCCTGCTCGGCCTGCTTGGCACGAAGCGCCTCCGCGGTGCGGACGAACTTCGAGGGAAGCGCCTGGAAGAGCGCGGCAGTCTGGGACTGCTTGCCCTTCATGGCGCCCGCCAGCTTGGCGAGCAGAACCTCGCGGGACTCGAGGTCCGCGAGCTTCTTGATCTCATCGGCGGACAGCGCCTTGCCGTCAAGGACACCGCCCTTGATGACGAGGTTGGGGTTCTCCTTGGCGAAGTCACGAAGACCCTTCGCCGACTCCACCGGGTCACCGGTGACGAAGGCAACCGCCGTCGGACCCGTGAACAGGTCGTCGAGCGCGTCGATCCCGGCCTCGTTGGCCGCAATCTTGGTCAGCGTGTTCTTCACCACGGCGTACTGGGCGTTCTCACCGAGCGAACGGCGCAGCTGCTTGAGCTGGGCCACGGTGAGACCCCGGTACTCGGTCAGCACGGCGGCGTTCGAGCTGCGGAACTGGTCCGTCAGCTCGGCTACCGCGGCAGCCTTGTCGGGCCTTGCCATGAGCGTCGGCCTCCTTCCGGGTGATGAGGACCGCTCAGAAGGGGCCGGGAAAGACGAAACGCCCCGGCACAGGCGCCAGGGCGTAGCTCGACCGAACATGATCCGGGAGCTTTCCACAGTCACCTGCGCAGGTCGCCCGTACTCAACGGATCCTTCGGTCGCCATCTCCCTCTTGCGAGGACACGGCAACGACCAGCGGTCTTTGGCTTCTGCAGAAGATTACGCGACCGGGGCCGCGTCGAGCAAATCCGTCCCCCCGCGGGGGATCCGGGAGGGTCAGGAGGCGCCGCCGGCGGCGCCCTGCTGCTGCTTCAGGAGCTCCTTGAAGTCGACCGTGTCGGAGGCCGCGGGCATCTCGACCGAGGCGTCGGTGCCGTAGTCGCTGTAGTACACCGTGGAGTTGAGCTCCCCGGTCTTCATCTGGCCGCGCTCGGTCTTCTTGACCAGCAGGTCGTTCTTGTCGACCCAGATGTCGACCTGCTCCGTGGTGATGCCGGCGTCGCTCAGCTGCTTCTTCAGCTGGGCGAGCTGGTCGGCGTCGAGCTCGGAGTTCTTCGCGGTCAGCTCGGCGACGTCGACGGTGCCCGAGTAGTGCGTGGTGGGGACACCGCGCACGTCCTCCTCGCCGACCTTCTTCACGTCGCCGGAGGCCAGCAGCGACTTCACGCCCTGGTCGGGGGTGGTGTTCTCCATCTGCTGCTTCATCGCCTCGCCGGAGGCGCCCGCCATCTTGGCGATGTCGGCGTAGCTGTAGTTGATCCAGTGCTTGCCGCCGGACTGCTTGGCGAACGCGTCGCCCATGTTCACGACGTAGCCGTTCTTGAAGTACCGGGCCTGCATCGTGCCGTTGCCGCCGGACTGCTTGATGGCGTCCGCCATGCTGCCGCCGGTGTAGGTGATCTCCATGGCGCCGGTGAGGCCGTCGGACCAGTCGATGGAGCCGGTCTGCTTCATGGACATGGTGGTGCCCATCTGCGTGGTGCCCTCGACCTTGGCCGAGCTCTGCCCGTTGGTCTTCTTCTGGACGTCGAGCAGCGCGGCTATGGGGTCGGCCTTCGCCACGCCGCTGCCGCGGTCCGTGCTCTTCCCGCTCTTGTCGCTCTTGTCGCCGTCGGACCCGTTGCAGGCCGCGACCGACGTCAGCGCCGCCGCCACTGCCACCGACAGGCACACGCGTCGTACGGTACTGGTCCTCATAGCTTCCACCCCTCGTTCGGCTCTGTCGGGGGCTCACGCTAACGCACGGGTCCGACAGCGCCTTTCGGTACGTACATACGAGGACGGGCCCCGCACCTCGAAAGGTTGCGGGGCCCGTCGATGTCACACGTGACACGGCGTGCTGCGGAGCGCGAGGGCTCAGACGGCGGCCGGGTCCTCCTCGACGAGGAGGTTACGGGTGCGGTTGGCGTCCAGCGGGATGCCGGGGCCCATCGTGGTGGTCAGGGCGGCCTTCTTGATGTAGCGGCCCTTGGCGGCGGACGGCTTCAGACGGAGGACTTCCTCCAGCGCCGCCGCGTAGTTCTCCACCAGCTTGGTGTCGTCGAACGAGACCTTGCCGATGATGAAGTGCAGGTTCGAGTGCTTGTCGACGCGGAACTCGATCTTGCCGCCCTTGATGTCGGTGACGGCCTTGGCGACGTCGGGGGTGACGGTGCCGGTCTTCGGGTTCGGCATCAGACCACGCGGACCGAGCACGCGGCCGAGGCGGCCGACCTTGCCCATGAGGTCCGGGGTGGCGACGACGGCGTCGAAGTCCAGACGGCCCTTCGCCACCTCGTCGATGAGCTCGTCGGCGCCGACGATGTCGGCGCCCGCGGCTTCCGCGGCCGCAGCACGGTCACCGGTCGCGAAGACCAGGACCCGGGCGGTCTTGCCGGTGCCGTGCGGGAGGTTCACGGTGCCACGGACCATCTGGTCGGCCTTGCGGGGGTCGACACCCAGACGGAAGGCGACCTCGACAGTGCCGTCGAACTTCGTGGTCGCGGTCTCCTTGGCGAGACGGACGGCCTCGAGCGGGGCGTAGAGGCGCTCCCGGTCGACCTTGGCGTCCGCAGCCCGGAGGTTCTTGCTGCGCTTCACTTCTGCTCCTGTGGTTTCAGGGTGTGGAGTCGTGGTGCGGGCCAGCGCTTGGCCCTACCACTGAGGACGTGAGGGGCTGATTCAGCCTTCGACCGTGATGCCCATGGAACGGGCGGTGCCAGCGATGATCTTCGACGCGGCGTCGAGGTCGTTGGCGTTCAGGTCGGGGAGCTTCGTCGTGGCGATCTCACGGACCTGGGCAGCCGTCAGCTTGGCGACCTTGGTCTTGTGGGGCTCGCCGGAGCCCTTCTCCACGCCCGCGGCCTTGAGGATCAGCTTGGCGGCCGGCGGAGTCTTGGTGACGAAGGTGAAGGAACGGTCCTCGTAGACCGTGATCTCCACCGGCACGACCATGCCGCGCTGCGACTCGGTCGCGGCGTTGTAGGCCTTGCAGAACTCCATGATGTTGACGCCGTGCTGGCCGAGCGCGGGGCCGACCGGCGGGGCCGGGTTGGCGGCGCCCGCGTTGATCTGGAGCTTGATAAGCCCCGTGACCTTCTTCTTCTTGGGAGGCATTGCTCTCTCCGGGTCCTAGTGAGAGTGTTTCGCCGCCGTCCGATCATCCGGATGGAGGCATACCGCACAACGATAACGGGTATGGCTGCGCGTCCAAAAACCGAGCAGGTCAGACCGGCTTTTCAGCCGGTCTGACCTGCTCGGTAGGCATGTGCCCAGAAACCGCCGCCGGTGGCGTCAGTTCTTCTGGATCTGGTCGAAGCTGAGCTCCACCGGGGTCTCGCGGCCGAAGATCTCGACGAGGCCCTTGACCTTCTTCGAGTCGGCGTTGATCTCGTTGATCGTCGCCTGCAGCGTCGCGAACGGGCCGTCGGTGACGGTGACCGAGTCGCCGACCTCGAAGTCGAGCACCTGGACCTCGACCTTGCGGGCCGGAGCCGGCTTGCCCTCGGCCTCGGCGGCCTCGCGGGCGGCCTTCTCCTCGGCCTCCGGGGCGAGCATCTTGACGATCTCGTCCAGGGTCAGCGGGTAGGGGTCGTAGGCGTTGCCCACGAAGCCGGTGACGCCGGGGGTGTTGCGGACGACGCCCCAGGACTCGTTCGTCAGATCCATGCGCACCAGGACGTAGCCCGGGAGCTTGTTCTGGCGGACGTTCTTGCGCTCGCCGTTCTTGATCTGGACGATCTCTTCCTCGGGCACTTCGGCCTGGTAGATGAACTCCTCGACGTTGAGCGAGACGGCGCGCTGCTCCAGGTTGGCCTTCACGCGCTTCTCGTACCCGGCGTACGTGTGGATGACGTACCACTCGCCGGGGAGGCCGCGCAGCTCCTCGCGCAGGGCCGCGACGGCGTCGACGGGGGCGGCCGGCTCGGCCTCCTCCGCCTCGTCCTCGTCGCCCTCGGTCTCCGCCTCGTCCTCGACGTGCAGGGCGTCCTGCTCGGCGGGCTCGCCAGCGGCGGCGTCGGCAGCCTCGGCCTGGTCCGGCTCCTCGGCGTCCGCCGCCTCGACGATGTCGAGCTCGTCCTCGGCGGACTCGAAGGCGCCCGCCGTCGGCTCGACGGCGTCGTTCAGGTTCGGGTCAGACACGGTGGCTGCTTCTTCCTGGATACAAATGGGTGGAACATGCGAAAGGGGCGCCTTCTGTGAGGCGCCCTCCGCGGGATCAGCCGAAGACGTACTTCATGACCCGCTGGAAACCGAAGTCAACCACGGTGACCAGACCGATCATGACGACGACGAAAACAATCACCACTGTGGCGTACGTCGTCAGCTGGCTCCGGGTCGGCCAGACGACCTTGCGCAGCTCGGCGATGATCTGGCGGTAGAACAGCGCAAGGCGGCCCAGAGGGCCCTTCTTCCCGCGCTTTCCGCCCTTCCGGGTCTTCTTCCTCGACTCGGGTACTTCATCCTCGGCATCAGGCATGTCGATGGAGCCCACGGCGTCCGTCACGCTTCTCACCTGATTCCGGGTCATGGCCGTGCCGCGCCCGGTGGAGCCGCACGGCGGTGCATTGAAGTACGTACATGCGCACACATCCTGGCGAAGGAGTGTGTAGCAGGGCCGGAGGGACTTGAACCCCCAACCGCTGGTTTTGGAGACCAGTGCTCTACCAATTGAGCTACGACCCTTTGTGGTTTCCACCAACCTACCGCATCCCCCGGGATGACCCGAGTGCGGGAACGGCGCGGCTGGTGAAGGCCAACGACAGGTGAGTGTACGTGTTCAGCGGCCCGGCGTCGAACAGATACCTCCGGGCGACTCGCGGTCCGGGTCCGTCCGCATGCTGTCGGAGTCCTGTCCGGTCCTTGAAACCCGTGCGCTGCCGGGGATCGGGGTCTGGGACCATGGGGGCCATGAGCGCTGCAACTTCCCCCTCCGAGCGCCGGGTCTCCGCCCGCATCGGTGCGATCTCCGAGTCCGCCACCCTCGCCGTCGACGCCAAGGCCAAGGCCCTCAAGGCCGCCGGTCGTCCGGTGATCGGCTTCGGCGCCGGTGAACCCGACTTCCCGACCCCCGACTACATCGTCGAGGCCGCGGTCGACGCCTGCCGCAACCCGAAGTACCACCGTTACACGCCGGCGGGAGGGCTCCCGGAGCTCAAGGCCGCCATCGCGGAGAAGACGCTGCGCGATTCCGGCTACGAGGTCGACGCCTCCCAGATCCTGGTGACCAACGGCGGCAAGCAGGCCATCTACGAGGCGTTCGCCGCGATCCTCGACCCGGGCGACGAGGTCATCGTCCCGGCCCCGTACTGGACCACCTACCCCGAGTCGATCCGCCTCGCGGGCGGCGTCCCGGTGGAGATCGTGGCCGACGAGACGACCGGTTACCGCGTCTCGGTGGAGCAGCTGGAGGCGGCGCGCACGGAGCGGACCAAGGTCGTCCTGTTCGTCTCCCCGTCCAACCCGACCGGCGCCGTGTACAGCGAGGCCGACGTCGAGGCGATCGGCCGCTGGGCCGTCGAGCACGGCCTGTGGGTGCTGACCGACGAGATCTACGAGCACCTGGTCTACGGGGACGCGAAGTTCACCTCGCTGCCCGCGGTCGTGCCCGAGCTGCGCGACAAGTGCATCGTGGTCAACGGCGTCGCCAAGACGTACGCGATGACCGGCTGGCGGGTGGGCTGGGTCATCGGCCCGAAGGACGTCGTCAAGGCCGCGACCAACCTCCAGTCGCACGCCACGTCCAACGTCTCCAACGTGGCCCAGGTCGCCGCGCTGGCCGCCGTCTCCGGGAACCTGGACGCGGTCGCCGAGATGCGCACCGCCTTCGACCGGCGCCGGCGGACCATCGTCCGGATGCTCAACGAGATCGACGGCGTGCTGTGCCCGGAGCCCGAGGGCGCGTTCTACGTGTACCCCTCGGTGAAGGAGCTGCTCGGCAAGGAGATCCGCGGGAAGCGCCCGGCCACCTCGGTCGAGCTGGCCGCGCTGATCCTGGACGAGGCCGAGGTCGCGGTCGTACCGGGCGAGGCCTTCGGCACGCCGGGGTACCTGCGCTTCTCGTACGCCCTGGGCGACGACGACCTCGTCGAGGGCGTCTCCCGGATCCAGAAGCTGCTGGCGGAGGCCAGGGCGTAGGCGTTCGCGAGAACCCATGGGCGACCCCCGGCCCCCGGCCGGGGGTCGCTCGTTTGTTCCGGCTTCACCCCCGATTGGCGAAGCGGCTACCGGAGCACCCCGCGGATGCGGCAAGATCCGGGGATGGAGCGTGATGTACGGCTGTTGCCCAAGGCCCACCTGCACTTGCATTTCACCGGGTCGATGCGGCCCACCACCCTGCTCGAACTCGCCGACAAGTACGGCGTGCACCTGCCGGAGGCGCTGACCGGCGGCGAGCCGCCCAAGCTGCGGGCCACGGACGAGCGCGGCTGGTTCCGCTTCCAGCGTCTCTACGACATCGCCCGCTCCTGTCTGAGGGAACCCGACGACATCCGGCGGCTGGTGCGCGAGGCCGCCCAGGAGGACGTCGCGGACGGCTCCCGCTGGCTGGAGATCCAGGTCGACCCCACCTCGTACGCCCCGCTGCTCGGCGGGCTGATCCCGGCCATCGAGATCATTCTGGACGCGGTGGAATCCGCGTCGCGCGAGACGGGGCTGCCGATCCGGGTGGTGATCGCGGCGAACCGGATGAAGCACCCGCTGGACGCCAGGACGCTCGCCCGGCTCGCGGTGCGGTACGCCGACCGGGGCGTGGTCGGGTTCGGGCTCTCCAACGACGAGCGCCGCGGGATGGCCCGGGACTTCGACCGGGCCTTCGCCATCGCCCGCGAGGGCGGTCTGCTGGCGGCCCCGCACGGCGGCGAGCTGTCCGGCCCCTCCAGCGTGCGGGACTGCCTGGACGACCTCGACGCGGCCCGGATCGGGCACGGGGTGCGGGCCGCCGAGGACCCGCGGCTGCTGCGCACGCTGGCGGAGCGCGGGGTGACCTGCGAGGTCTGCCCGTCGTCGAACGTGGCGCTCGGCGTCTACGACAAGCCCTCCGACGTCCCCCTGCGCGCGCTGTTCGAGGCCGGGGTGCCGATGGCGCTGGGCGCGGACGACCCGCTGCTCTTCGGTTCCCGGCTGGCCGCGCAGTACGACCTCGTGCGGCGCCACCACGCGTTCACGGACGAGGAACTGGCGGAGCTGGCCCGGCAGTCGGTGCGCGGGTCCGCCGCCCCGGCCGCGGTGCGGACGGAGCTCCTGGCCGGCATCGACGCCTGGCTGGCGAGGCCCGCGGGCTGAGGCCGGGCCCCGGCCGCCGGGCTCTCCAGCAGCCCGGGACCCGGTCCGTCGGGCCCGACGGACCGGGGAAGCGGCCTACGGCCGGGGCACTTCTTCCCGCCTACGCCCCGACGCCGCGCATCAGCACCCGGGCCAGGGACGCGGCGAACTCGTCGAGGGGCTGCGGGGGCTCCCCTCCCGTCATGGCCTCGTAGGCGAACGCCCGCTGCGCGCAGGCCCCCATCAGCAGCGACGCGGCCGCGTACGTGTCCGCGTCGGCCCGTACCCGTCCGGCGGCCTGTTCGGAGCGCAGATAGGCGTCCAGGCCCCGGATGGGCATGTGCGGGCCGGTGCCGAGCTCCCGCATCGCCTCGTTGTGGCGTTCCTTGAGCCGGGGGTCGGCGTACAGCGAGGCGGCGATCGGGAAGCTCTGCTCGTAGAAGAGGGCGGCCTGGCGGGCGATCTCGGTGAGGTTCTCCTCGACGGTCCGCTCCCCCGCCCCCGGGGAGACCAGGAGCCGCTTCAGCAGCGGGTTGAGCCGGGGCAGCCGCTCCTTGAGCACGGTCACGAACAGCTCCTCCTTGCTCGCGAAGTGCTTGTAGAGCGCGGCCTCCGAGCAGCCGGCCGCGCGGGCGATCTCCTTGGTGGTGGCGCGGGCCAGGCCGATGGTGAGCATCAGCTGGTGGGCGGCGTCGACGATCCGGACGCGGGCCGGCTTCTGCTCCATGTGCGCTCCCGAGGGCTTGACGGGGTGGTGAGTGCCCACTCACCCTATGGGTAAGTGAATACTTACTCACCTCGGGAAGGTGCGCAATGAGGATCACGGTGTTCGGCGCGACGGGCGGTGTGGGGCAGGAGATCGTGCGCCAGGCGGTGGCGGCGGGGCACGAGGTGACGGCAGTGGTCCGCGATCCGGCGGGGCTGCCCGTACCGCTCTCCGAGGTCCAGGTGTGCGCGATGGCGCGGCTGGACGATCCGGAGGCGCTGTGCGAGGCGGTCGCGGGCCGGGACGCGGTGCTCTCCGCCCTCGGCTCGCGCACCCGGCGGGCGGACGGCGTCGCCGAGCGGCTCACCGGTTCGGTGCTGGCGGCGATGGAGGCGGCGGGGACGCGGCGGCTGCTGGTGGTCAGCGCGGCCCCGGTCGGGCCCCGAGCGGCCGACGACCCGCTGCTGGACCGGCTGGTGCGCAAGGGGGTCGGGGCGGTCCTGAAGGAGGTCTACGCGGACCTGACGCGGATGGAGGCCGCGCTGGCCCGCAGCGCGACGGACTGGACGTCGGTGCGGCCGCCGAAGCTGACGAACGGGCCGCTGACGGGGAGGTACCGCACGGTCGTCGGTGGCTTCCCGCGCAGCGGCCGGACACTCTCCCGGGCCGACGTGGCGCACGCGATGCTGGCGCTGGCCGACGACCCGGCGGCGGTGAAGCAGGGCGTGGGAGTGGCGTACTGATCCGGCACGCCAACGGCGCACCGGCGCGGCGGAACAGCCGCGCCCTCGGGACGAGGGGCCCGGTTACAGACTCACGCCGACCGTCACGGGCTCGTTGACGAGCGTGACGCCGAACGCCTCGCGGACCCCGGTGACGACCTCGCGGGCGAGCGCGAGGAGGTCCTCGGTGGTCGCCTCGCCGCGGTTGGTGAGGGCGAGGGTGTGCTTGGTGGAGATGCGGGCCGGACCCGTGCCGTACCCCTTGGTGAAGCCGGCCCGGTCGATGAGCCAGGCCGCGGAGGTCTTGACGCGTCCCCCGTCCGCGGGGAAGGCGGGGGGCGTCACGTCGGGGCCGAGGCGTTCCCCGACCCGGGCGAGGAACGCCTCGTACTCGGCCTGTTCCAGGATCGGGTTGGTGAAGAAGGAGCCGGCCGACCAGGTGTCGTGGTCCTCGGGGTCCAGCACCATGCCCTTGCCGGCGCGGAGTCCGAGCACCGTCTCGCGGGCGGCCGCGGCGGGCACCCGGTCGCCCTGTTCGACGCCCATGGCGCGGGCCGTCTCGGCGTACCGCAGCGGCGCGGACAGCCCGCCCGCGTCCTCCAGCCCGAACCGGACCCGCAGCACCACGAAGCGGTCGGGCTCGGCCTTGAAGCGGCTGTGCCGGTACGAGAACGCGCAGTCGGCGTTCGGGATGGTGACCGTTTCGCCGGTGCGGCGGTCGTGGGCGACGACCTCCGTGATGGTGGCGGAGACCTCCTGCCCGTAGGCGCCGACGTTCTGGATCGGCGTCGCCCCGGCGGAGCCGGGAATGCCTGCCAGGCACTCGATGCCCGCGAGACCGGCCTCGACGGTGCGGGCCACGGCGTCGCTCCAGACCTCGCCCGCGGCCAGCTCCAGGGTCGTGCCGTCCAGGGCGAAGCCCTTGGTCGCGATGCGCAGGGCGGTGCCCTCGAAGCCCTTGTCCCCGATGACCAGGTTGCTGCCGCCGCCGATGATCAGGAGCGGGGTACCGGCGTCGTCGGCCTCGCGCACGGCTTCGATCACCTCGGCGTCGGTCGTCGCCGTGATCAGGCGGGTGGCCGGGCCGCCGAGCCGGAAGGTGGTCAGGGGGGCGAGGGGGGCGTCATGGAGTTCCTGCACGGGGACAAGAGTACGGTCCGGTGCCCCGCCACTCGGGCGGGGCACCGGACCGTACGTGTGGAACCGCGGCCCGGGCGGCGACGGGGACGATCCCCCGGCCGCCCCGGGCCCGGGGCGGCCGGGGCGGCCTCAGGCGAGCTGCACCACGGCGCGGGACATGCCCAGCACCTTCTTGTCCTCGCTCGTCACCGTCAGGTCCACCCGCACCCGCCTGTCGTCAAGCAGGGCGGCGACCTTGGCGCCGACCTCGATCAGGGCGCCCTTGTCGTCGTTCGGCACGACGACCGGCTTGGTGAACCGCACCCCGTACTCGACGACCGCGCCCGGGTCGCCGGCCCAGTCCGTGACCACCCGGATCGCCTCGGCCATGGTGAACATGCCGTGCGCGATGACGTCCGGCAGGCCGACCTCACGGGCGAACTTCTCGTTCCAGTGGATCGGGTTGAAGTCGCCGGAGGCGCCCGCGTACTCCACCAGCGTCGCCCGGGTCACCGGGAAGGACTGCGCCGGCAGCTCCGTACCGACCTCGACCGACTCGTATGCGACCTTCGCCGTCATCACGCCTCCTCGGCGGCACGCGCCACCAGCTTCGTCCACGCGGTCACGACGTGCTCGCCGGACTCGTCGTGGACCTCGCCGCGGACGTCCAGGATCTCGTTGCCCGCCATGGACTTGATGGCCTCGATCGTCGAGGTGACCGTCAGCCGGTCCCCCGCCCGCACGGGGCGCGTGTAGGCGAACTTCTGGTCGCCGTGCACCACACGGCTGTAGTCCAGGCCCAGCTGCGGGTCGTGGATCACCTGGCCGGCGGCCTTGAAGGTGATGGAGAAGACGAACGTCGGCGGCGCGATCACATCGCTGTGGCCGAGCGCCTTGGCGGCCTCGGGGTCGACGTACGCCGGATTCGTGTCGCCCACCGCCTCGGCGAACTCGCGGATCTTCTCCCGCCCGACCTCGTACGGCGGGGTGGGCGGATAGGTCCGCCCGACGAAGGACTGGTCGAGCGCCATGGGCTCGCTACCTCCTGGTGAAAGATGAACAGGCCGAAGTACAGCCTTCATACAACGACACGAGGCCGCCCCCTAAGGGGGCGGCCTCGTGTACGAGCCTGATTCAGCGCGTTTCGCGGTGCGCGGTGTGCGAGTTGCAGCGCGGGCAGTGCTTCTTCATCTCAAGACGGTCCGGGTTGTTGCGCCGGTTCTTCTTGGTGATGTAGTTCCGCTCCTTGCACTCCACGCAGGCCAGCGTGATCTTCGGGCGGACGTCGGTGGCAGCCACGTGAGTGCTCCTTGGACGGACGGATGGACGGATGAACGCAAAAAAGAGTAGCCGATCGAAGGACCGACCCCACAATCGGCTACCGTAAGTAGCGGTGACCGGACTTGAACCGGTGACACAGCGATTATGAGCCGCTTGCTCTACCGACTGAGCTACACCGCTTTGATGAAACAGGTCCCCCCGCCGAAGCGGGGATTCCCGATCACCAGAGCCCCAATGCGGAATCGAACCGCAGACCTTCTCCTTACCATGGAGACGCTCTACCGACTGAGCTATTGGGGCGAGCGATGAAGACATTACACGGTCTTTCGCCGATCGCCCAAATCCGTATCCGGGCCCCCGCCGGAGCCCCCGATCGACGCCCCGCCGATCGCCCGCCGGCCCCTCCTCGATTCCGCGGCCGACCGGCTCCGTACCGACCTGGCAGCGCCGTGATCAGCGCCTCCGTCGCCCCGCGGTGCACGACCGCCCCGGCCGTGCACTCACGCACCAAGTGCCCCTGCGGCCACACCGGTACGACTATTTCGCTCCTCCTCGAACCGGGCCGAACACGCCCCTAGGCTCGACTCACTCTGCGTGACCTTGTCCCCATATTTCTCAGGAGCGCGATGCCCGACAGCCAACCGTGGCAGCCGGACGACCACCCCGCCGACGGCCCCGGCCCCGCGGCCGGGACCGGCACCCTGGTGCTCTGCGGGGCCCGTCTCACCGACGGCCGTGTCGTGGACGTACGGCTCGGCGGCAGCCGCATCGAGGCGGTCGGCACCGCGGGCAGCCTGACCACGACCGGTCCGCGCCTGGATCTGCGCGGCTACCTGCTGCTCCCCGCCCCCGCCGAACCCCACGCCCACAGCGACACCGCGCTCACCGCCGCCGGGGCGGGGCCCGGCGGCCCCGGGCCGGTGTCGCACCGCCCCGAGGACATCCGGCGCCGCGCCACCGAGGCCGCCCTGCTCCAGCTCGGCCACGGCGCGACCGCGCTGCGCTCGCACGTACGGATCGGGGACGTCCGGGGCCTCACCGCCTTCGAGGCCGTCCTGCAGGCGCGCCGCTCGCTGAGCGGGCTCGCCGACCTGACCCCGGTCGCCGTGCCCCGGCTGCTCACCGGCGTCGCGGGCGCCGACAACCTGGCCCAGCTGCGCGACGCGGTGAAGATGGGGGCCGGGGCGGTCGGCGGCTGCCCCGACCTCGATCCCGACCCCGCCGGGTACACCGAGGCCGTACTGGAGATCGCCGCCGAGCAGGACCGCCCCGTCGACCTGCACACGGACGGCGACGACCCCGCCCGGCTCGGCCGGCTCGCCGCCATGGCCGGCGGACTGCGGCCCGGAGTCTCCATCGGCCCGTGCGCGGGCATCTCCCGGCTTCCCTCGCACGCCGCAGCCCGGGTCGCCGACCAGCTGGCCGCGGCCGGTGTGACGGTGATCTGCCTCCCGCAGGGCGGCTGTTGCGGGGTGGAGGGCCCGGGCACCGCGCCGGTACGGCTGCTGCGCGCGGCCGGGGTGCGGGTCGCGGCGGGCGGCGGGGCGCTGCGCGACATCGCCAACCCCGTGGGGCGCGGCGACCCGCTGGAGGCCGCCTACCTGCTGGCCTCGCAGTACGGGCTGCGGGCCGGCGAGGCGTACGGGGCGGTGTCCTCGGTCGCGCGGAAGGCGATGGGGCTGCCCGAGGTCCGGGTCGAGGCGGGTTTCCCGGCCGAGCTGCTCGCCGTGCGCGGGGAGGAGCTCTCCGGCGTGCTCTCGCTCGCCTACAGCCGGATCGTGGTGCACCGCGGCCGGGTGGTGGCGCGGACGAGCGCGGTGCGCGAGTACTGCGATTCGGAGGCCGTCGTCGCCCTCGACCTGCCCCGCCAGGGAAGATCCGCACCCGGTGCCTGCGGCGGGCCCTGAGCGCGGTCGGCCGGTGCGGCGTACGGTCGGGAACATGCGCATTGTCATCGCAGGTGGACATGGTCGGATCGCACTGCGGCTGGAGCGGTTGCTCGCCGCGCGCGGGGACGAGGCCGTGGGCGTCATCCGCAGTCCGGAGCAGGCCGGGGACCTGCGGGCGGCGGGTGCCGAGCCGGTCGTGCTGGATCTCGAATCGGCCTCCGTGGAGGAGACCGCGCAGGTGCTGCGCGGTGCCGACGCGGCGGTCTTCGCGGCCGGCGCGGGCCCGGACAGCGGCGCGGAACGCAAGGGGACGGTGGATCGCGGGGCGGCGGTGCTGTTCGCGGACGCGGCCCAACTGGCGGGCGTCCGGCGCTTTGTCGTGGTCTCGTCGATGGGCGCCGACCCCGATCATCCGGGCGACGAGGTCTTCGACGTGTATCTGCGGGCGAAGGGCGCCGCGGACGCGTACGTGCGCTCCCAGGAGGCGCTCGACTGGACGATCCTGCGCCCCGGCATGCTGACGAACGACGCGGGCACGGGGCTGATCCTGCTGACCGCCTCGACCGGACGCGGCCCGGTGCCGCGCGACGACGTGGCGGCGGCGCTCCTGGAGCTGCTGGACACCCCGGCGACGGCGGGACTGACGCTGGAGCTCATCTCGGGAAGCGTGCCGGTGTCGGTCGCGGTGAAGGACATCGCGGGGAACTGACCCCGGGGCCGGGAGACGGCCGCATCGCTGCGGACCGCGCTTCCGGGGCCTCCCGTCCCGCGCACCGGCCCCGTGGCCCGGCTCAGTCGCGCGGCGCCGGGCGGACCGTGATGCCGTGGCGGGCCAGCAGGGCGACGGTGACGCCGTCGCCCTCGCGGAGCGTGCCCGTGAACGTGCCGTCGTAGAGCGTTCCGCACCCGCAGGACGGGCTGCGGGGCATCAGGAGCGCCTCCGTGCAGCCGGCCCGGCGCGCTGCCTCCAGGGCGCGTTCCGCGCCGTCCACGAACTGCGCCGTCACGTCGTGCCCGGTGTCGTCGACGACGCGGGCGCGGCCGTCGAGCACGTCGTGCCCGTCGCCGCCGACGATCTCCGCGGGGCGGCGCGGGGTGGACAGTCCGCCGGCGACCTCGGGGCAGAAGGCGACGGGGCGGCGACCGGCGAGCGCCTCGGCCACCGCTCCGGACGCCCTGCCCCGGCCGTCGTAGCGGCAGGGCACACCGCGCAGGCAGGCGCTGACCAGTACGGGTTCCATGTCCATGCCCTTCGTGGTCCGACTCTTCGCGAGGGCTCGCGGGGAAACGAAGAAGGCCCCCGTCCTGAGACAGGGGCCTTGTTCCGTGGCGGCGCCAGGATTCGAACCTGGGAAGGCGAAGCCGGCAGATTTACAGTCTGCTCCCTTTGGCCACTCGGGCACACCGCCGGGAATTGCTGCTGTGGGAACCGTTTTTCGCGGTGCTCCCTGGCAACGACGTAAACGATACCTGATGCCCGGGGGTGCTACGCCACCGGATTGATCAGCGGTCCGATCGGGCTCGGGTGGCCAAGGGCTGTCCCGTAATCCCTGGTGGATCAGCGCGCGGCGTCAGATGCGGTGCATCGCAAGGCGGAAGGGCGTCCGCATACTGGATGTATTCGGACGTTCCGACAACGCAGCGAGGTGCCGTAGCTGTCGTCGTGCGCCCGCCGGGGATTACGGGACAGCCCTTAGGCTTTGATCGGCGGGGCCGGGCGGACAGGCCCGCCGCCGCCTGTTTGTGCACCCCGTTTCCAGGACCCCCGATACAAGGAGCCACACGTCATGGCCGACTCCAGTTTCGACATCGTCTCGAAGGTCGAGCGGCAGGAGGTCGACAACGCCCTCAACCAGGCCTCCAAGGAGATCTCGCAGCGCTACGACTTCAAGGGCACCGACGCCTCGATCTCGTGGTCCGGCGAGAAGATCCTGATGCAGGCGAACGGCGAGGAGCGGGTCAAGGCGATCCTCGACATCTTCCAGTCCAAGCTGATCAAGCGCGGCATCTCGCTGAAGTCCCTGGACGCCGGTGAGCCGCAGCTGTCCGGCAAGGAGTACAAGATCTTCGCCACGATCGAGGAGGGCATCTCCCAGGAGAACGCCAAGAAGGTCGCGAAGGCCATCCGCGACGAGGGCCCGAAGGGCGTCAAGGCGCAGGTCCAGGGCGACGAGCTGCGGGTCAGCTCGAAGAGCCGGGACGACCTGCAGGCCGTGCAGGCGCTGCTGAAGGGCAAGGACTTCGACTTCGCGATCCAGTTCGTGAACTACCGCTAGTCCGCCGGTTCGTCCGGCCGTCGCTCGGGGTGGGGCCGTGGACGGCTCCACCCGCCTCCCACCGGGGCGCGATGTCCGAATACCGCCGGTCCCGGTGCGGCGGGCGACGCAGACTGGTGCGTGCCGGAGGGCGGCCGGGTCGAACGGCGACCCGGCGGGGCTTCGGCCCGAGGGCGGAAAGAGGGACGAGCCATGACCATGTACGCGACGGTCGACAGCCCGCTGGGCGAACTGCTGCTGGTCGGTGAGGAGACCGCGGACGGCGGGATCGCGCTCGCCTCGCTCTCGCTGCCCGGCCAGAAGGGCGCGGCGGTCGTCGAGGACGGCTGGGTCCACGCGCCGGACGCCTTCGCCGGCGTCGCCGCGCAGCTGCGCGCGTACTTCGAGGGGCGGCTGACCCGCTTCGACCTCGTGTACGCGGACGGCGCGGGCACCGACTTCCAGCGCCGGGTGTGGGCCGCGCTGGACACCGTCCCGTACGGGGAGACGGTGTCGTACGGGCAGATCGCCGAGCGGGTCGGCGCCTCCGGCGCGGGTGTCCGGGCCGTGGGGACGGCGATCGGGCGCAATCCGCTGCTGGTGGTCCGGCCCTGCCACCGGGTGATCGGCGCCGACGGGACGCTGCGGGGCTACGCGGCGGGCGTGGAGCGCAAGGAGCGGCTCCTGGGGCTGGAAGGCGCCCTGGCGGTGCGCTGAGGTGTCCGGGCTCTTCCCGCGTCCGCGGACCGTCGTCGCGCCGGGGGCCGTGCACGTACCGGAGTGGCTCCCGCCGGAACGCTGCCGGGAGCTGGTGGCGGCCTGCCGGGATTGGGCTCGCGGTCCGGTGCCGCTGCGGCATCCGGTGCTGCCGGGCGGCGGGGTGATGTCGGTGCGGACGGTCTGTGTGGGCCGGCACTGGCAGCCGTACCGGTATGCGCGCACGGCCGACGACGTGAACGGCGCGCGGGTGGCCGAGTTCCCCGACTGGCTGGCGGAGCTGGGCCGGGAGGCGCTGGTGGCGGCGTACGGGGACGAGTGCCCCGTGGGGGCGTACGCGCCGGACGCCGCGATCGTCAACTTCTACGACGGCTCGGCACGCATGGGCATGCACCAGGACAGGGACGAGCGCTCGGGTGCCCCGGTGGTGTCGCTCAGCATCGGCGACACCTGCGTCTTCCGCTTCGGGAACACGGAGAACCGCGCGCGGCCCTACCGGGACGTGGAGCTGGCCTCCGGCGACCTGTTCGTCTTCGGCGGGCCGTCGCGCTTCGCGTTCCACGGCGTGCCGAAGGTCTTCCCGGGGACGGGCGGTCCCGAGTCGGGGATGGCGCGCGGCCGGCTCAACCTGACCCTGCGCGAGACCGGCCTGGACTGATGCCGGACCTCGCCGGACGGGGCGGACCTCGCCGGACGGGAGCGGGCCGGACCGGGCGTGGTGATCTTGGAGTCGTACGGTCGTGGCAACCGTACGGCCCCCGGATGCGTCTTGCCCCGGACGCCGTTTCGTCGCGGCGTGCGGGCCCGGGACCGATACTGACGATGCACAGCGACGACGGGCAACACCCGTGGAAGGCGAGTGACCATGAAGCTCCTGCAGCTGATCCTGAACATCCTGTGGGTGGTGTTCTGCGGATTCTGGATGGCCCTCGGGTACCTGGTCGCCGCGATCATCTGCTTCGTGCTGATCGTGACGATCCCGTTCGGCATCGCGTCCCTGCGCCTCGCGGGCTACGTGCTGTGGCCGTTCGGGCGGACGACCGTGGAGCGGCCCGACGCGGGTGCGCCCTCCTGCGTGGGCAACGTGATCTGGCTCGTCTTCGCCGGGTGGTGGCTGGCGCTGGGGCACCTGCTCACCAGCATCCCGCTGTTCGTGTCGATCATCGGCATCCCCTTCGGCTGGGCGAACCTGAAGCTCATCCCCATCTCGCTCATGCCGCTGGGCCGTGAGGTGGTCCCGAGCGACCAGCCCTTCGGGGCCCGGTAGGACCCTCTCCCTCATCCGCCCGTGACGGTGTTCGGCCGCTGCCCCCGGGGGCAGCGGCCGAACACCGTCACGGGCGGTGGCCCGCCATCTGTTCCAGTCTGGCGATCCGTTCCGCCATCGGGGGGTGGGTCGAGAACAGCTTGGACAGGCCCTGTCCGGGCCGGAACGGGTTCGCGATCATCATGTGGCTCGCGGTCTCGATCCGCGGCTCCGGGGGCAGCGGAAGCCGCTTCGTGCCCGCGTCGAGCTTCCGGAGGGCACCGGCCAGGGCGAGCGGGTCGCCGGTCAGCTGGGCCCCGGAGGCGTCCGCCTCGTACTCGCGGGAGCGGCTGACGGCGAGCTGGATGACGGAGGCGGCGACCGGGCCGAGGATCATGATCAGCAGCGTGCCGAGGAAGCCGGGGCCCTCGTTGTCGTTGGACCGGCCCGCCGGGATCAGCCAGGCGAAGTTGACCAGGAACATGACGACGGAGGCCAGCGCCCCGGCGACGGACGAGATCAGGATGTCGCGGTTGTAGACGTGGCTCAGCTCGTGGCCGAGCACTCCGCGCAGCTCCCGCTCGTCCAGGATCTGGAGGATGCCCTCGGTGCAGCAGACCGCCGCGTTGCGCGGGTTGCGGCCGGTGGCGAAGGCGTTGGGCGCCTGCGTCGGGGAGATGTAGAGCCGGGGCATGGGCTGCCGGGCGGCCGTGGAGAGCTCCCGGACCATGCGGTAGAGCTGCGGGGCCTCGAACTCGCTGACGGGCCGGGCCCGCATGGCCCTGAGTGCCAGCTTGTCGCTGTTCCAGTACGCGTAGGCGTTGGTGCCGACGGCCACGAGGACCGCGACGATCAGTCCCGTACGTCCGAAGAAGCTTCCGATGACGATGATGAGGGCGGACAGGCCCCCGAGGAGTACGGCAGTTCTCAGCCCGTTGTGCCGGCGGTGCACGGTACGCCCTCCAAGTGGTGCGGCAGGGGAACCCTTTGCTCGGTGGTCTCCACTCCCCCAGTGGAGCCTCCCGTACAGGTCAACGCCAGGCGGGAGGAGCTGGTTCCCCGGCCCCGCGCCGCCGCGGGGCGGGGCCGGTCCGGCGCTCACGGGCCGGAGAGGGCGCTGGGCCGTACGGGTCAACGGCCGCGCGTACGGCTCCGGCACCGGGCGCCCGAGGGCCGTCCCGGTGCCGGAGGGGGTGGCTCAGCGCTGGGCGGGGAGCCCGGCGACCGCGAGGGCCTCGGGGTCCGGCACGACCTCGCTGGTGCAGTGGGCGCAGCGGGAGGCGATGGCCGGGATCTCGGTGTAGCAGCGGGGGCAGTCGCGCAGGGCGGCCTTGATGTCGACCTTCTCCTCCGCCTTGGCGAAGCGGTTCTGGACCTTCGCCATGGGGACGACGACGCCGAAGTAGAGCACCGCCGCGGTGATCAGGAACGCGATGGCGGCGGCGAGGAACTTCCCGTACGGGAAGATGGCGCCCTCGACCGAGAACTGTGCCGAGCTGAAGTCGCCGACGGACCCGGTGGCGAGGCCGATCAGCGGGGTGATGAAGGCCGTGCTGAAGCCGGTGACCACTGCGGTGAACGCCGCTCCGACGGCCAGACCGATGGCCATGGAGATGATGTTTCCGCGCAGGATGAAGTCCTTGAACCCGTTCAGCACTGCTTTCGCTCCTCTGGGAATGGCTCTGGTGGGGGGATGTGCGGGCAAGACCATGCCCTGTACGAGCCTTTCCGGGCAAACCGATCTTCAGTAAGTCGGAAGAGTCGGGTGCCTCGGGGAGGGTGTCAGAAGAGGCTGACGGCGGCGAACCTGAGAACGGTCTGCGGGGCGCCGGAGAGCACGATGCCGGCCACGGCGGTGAGGGCGATCGCCGCGGTGAGGGAGGCCGGGACGCGGTGCTCCGCGGGGGCGGGCGCGGGGGTGGTCACCGCGGGCTCCGGGGTCTCCTCCCCGGCCTCCCCGGGGGCGCCCTCCGGGGCGCGGAAGAGCGTCGCAGTCCACTGGAGGTAGTAGTAGAGCGCGATCACGACGTTGACGGCCATGACGACGGCGAGCCAGCCGAGTCCGGCGTCGACGGCCGCGGAGAAGACCGTGACCTTGGCGAAGAGGCCGATGATGCCGGGCGGCAGGCCGGCCAGGCAGAGCAGGAAGAAGGCCATCGCCAGGGCGGCGAGCGGGCGGGTGGCGTACAGGCCGCGGTGGTCGGTGATCCGGTTGCCGGGGTTCGTACGGGAGACGAGGGCGGCCACCGCGAAGGCGCCGAGGTTCACTACGGCGTACATGAGGGCGTACGCGACGGTGGAGCCGATGTGTTCGTCGCTGGAGTACCCGGCCGCGGCGATCGGCACCAGGAGGTAGCCGGCCTGGGCGACGGACGACCAGGCGAGCAGCCGTACGGCGCTGCGGGCGCGGCCGGCGTCCTGGCGCAGGGCGGCGACGTTGCCGACCGTCATGGTGAGCGCGGCGAGGACGGCGAGGGCCGGTCCCCAGACGTCGGCGTACGCCGGGAACGCGATCACGGTGACGAGGACGAGGCCGGAGAAGCCGACCGCCTTGCCGACGACCGAGAGGTACGCGGCGATCGGCAGGGGGGCGCCGACGTAGGTGTCGGGGACCCAGAAGTGGAAGGGCGCGGCGGCCGTCTTGAACGCGAAGCCGACCAGGGTGAGGGCGACGCCGGCCCCGGCGAGGGTGGTGAGTCGGTCGGGCACGTCGTCGAGCCGGGCGGCGATCTCGGTGAGGTGCAGGGTGCCGGTGACCGCGTACACGAAGCTGACGCCGAGCAGCATGACGGCGGTCGCGACGACGGAGGAGAGGAAGAACTTCAGCGCGGCCTCGGAGGAGCGCCGGTCGCCGCGCTTGATGCCGACGAGGGCGAAGGCGGGCAGCGAGGCGACTTCGAGGGCGATGACGAGGGTGGCGAGGTCGCGGGCGGCGGGCAGGAGGGCGGCGCCGGCCGCGGAGGACAGCAGCAGGAACCAGAACTCGCCCGCCGGGAGCCTGCGGGTGTCACCGGCCGAGAGCAGGGCGGTGAGGAGGGCGCCGCCGAGCACGAGGGCCTGGATGACCAGGGCGAAGTGGTCGGCGGTGTAGCTGCACGCGGTGCCGCCCGTCGCGGCGGCCTCGGTGAGGCAGAAGGTGGAGCGGTCGCCGGAGCGCAGCGGGACGAGGAGGGCGAGTGCGGCGACGAGTCCGGTGACGGCCAGCGGGCCGAGGAGCCGCTTGCGCCCCTCGGGGAGGAACAGGTCGGTGACCAGGACGATCAGGGCGAAGGCCGCCACGACGACCGGGGGTGCGATGGCGAGCCAGTCGACGGACTGGACGAGGCCGGTCACGTCCTCGGCCGCGGCGGTGACGAGGCCGGGGGCGCTCCCGGCCGCGGTGGTGACGGGGCCGGTGGTGCTCCCGGCCGCGGTGGTGACGAGGTCCGGGGTGAGGACGGCTGCGGTCACGACTTGCCTCCTGCGAGGAGCTTCTGCACGGCCGGGTCGGTGAGGCCGAGGAGGACGGCGGGCCACAGACCGGCGAGGACGGTGAGCGCGACGAGCGGGGTCCAGGCGGCGAACTCGTACGCCCGGACGTCGGCGAGTTGCGGCTCCGCACGCTTCTCGCCCATGCAGACCCGGCGTACCACCATGAGCATGTACGCGGCGGTGAGCAGGGTGCCGAACGCGGCGATCGACATGAAGGTGAGGAAGGCCGGGCGGCTGAGGCCGTCGGCGGGGTCGAAGGAGCCGAACAGGGCGAGCATCTCGCCCCAGAACCCGGCGAGGCCCGGCAGTCCCAGGGAGGCGACGGCGGCGAAGGCGAGGAGACCGCCGAGGCGGGGGGCCCGGCCGTAGAGCGCGGCGCCGGTGGCGCCGGAGAGGGTGTCGAGGTCGGCCGTGCCGTACCGGTCCTTGACCGCGCCGACCAGGAAGAACAGCAGGCCGGTGATGAGGCCGTGGGCGATGTTGGCGAAGAGCGCGCCGTTGACCCCGGTGGGCGTCATGCTCGCGATGCCGAGGAGCACGAAGCCCATGTGGCCGACGGAGGAGTACGCGATCAGCCGCTTGAGGTCGCCCTTCGAGCCGGGGCGGACCAGGGCCAGGCAGGCGAGTGATCCGTAGATGATGCCGACGACCGCGAAGGCGGCGAGGTAGGGCGCGAAGGTGTGCATCCCGTCGGGGGCGACGGGGAGCAGGATGCGGACGAATCCGTAGGTGCCCATCTTCAGCAGGACGCCCGCGAGGAGGACGGAACCGACGGTCGGGGCCGCCGTGTGGGCGTCGGGCAGCCAGCTGTGCAGCGGCCACATCGGGGTCTTCACCGCGAGTCCGATGCCGATCGCCAGAACGGCGATGACCTGCGTGGACGCGGTGAGCCCGCGGCCGTTGTCAGTGGCGAGTGCCACCATGTCGAAGGTGCCGCTCTTCAGCCCGACGAGGAGCAGGCCCAGCAGCATGATCACCGAGCCGAGCAGTGTGTAGAGGATGAACTTCCAGGCCGCGGCCTGCCTCTGCGCGCCGCCCCAGCGGGCGATGAGGAAGTACATCGGGATGAGCACCATCTCGAACGCCAGGAAGAACAGCATCAGGTCGAGGACGGCGAAGGTCGCGAGGGTGCCGGACTCCAGGACGAGGAGGAGCGCGACGAATGCCTTCGGGGAGGGGCCCGCGGGCATCTTGAAGTAGCTGTGGAGCGCGCAGAGGAAGGTCAGCAGCGCGGTCAGCACGAGAAGGGGGAGCGAGATGCCGTCGGTGCCGAGGTGGATGCGGACGTCGAGCGCCGGAATCCAGCTGATGTCGGTGGTGGCCTGCATCTTCGACGGGTGGCCGTGGTCGAAGCCCGCGGCGAGCAGGATCGCGGCGAGCAGGACGGCGCCGGTGACGGTCACGCCGTGGCGGAGCACGGCCTGGTCGGGGCCGCTGCCCTTCAGCCCGGGCGGGGCGGGCAGCAGGGCGGCCACGGCGCCGAGGAGCGGGGCGGCGACGATGAACGCGAGAAGGAACTGCATCACGGATTCGCTGATATCGATCACGGCTCACGACCCGGCGTTGAGGTTGGCGAGGACGACGGCGGCGATCGCCAGGACCAGGGAGCCGGCGAGCAGCGCGCCGAGGTAGGTCTGCACGTTGCCGGTCTGGGCGCGGCGGACGGCGGTGCCGAGCAGGCGTGTGCCGGCTGCGGAGCCGCGTACGTAGGTGTCGACGACCTCGCGGTCCAGGAAGCGGACGAGGCTCGCCGCGGCCCGGACGGGGCGGACGAAGAGCGTCGTGTACAGGGCGTCGAGGTGGAAGCCGGCGGCGGCCGGGCGGTGGAGCGGGCCGAGCAGCAGGCGGCCGGGGTCGGCCGGGTCGGGGACCTCGCCGTCGGTCCCGTAGGCGGCGGTGTGTGCCGACAGGGCCTGGGCCTCGACGAGGGCGGGTTCGGTGTCGGGGTGGGCGACGACCGTGCCGACGGGGGTACGGGCGGCGAGCGCCGAGGTGCGGAGCCAGGCGGCGTAGGTGACGAGGCCGCCGGCGAGGCCGACGCCGGTGGAGAGGACGGCGGTGGTCACGGACGGGGTGAGGGCGTTGCCGTCGAGCCACTCCGTGAGCGCGCCGGCGGCCAGTCCGAAGGCGATGGTGGGGACGGCGAGCACCCACAGGGGGGCGGTCATCGCGGTGGGCTGCCTGCCGTGGTCGGGGGCCTCGGCGCCGCGGCCCCGGAAGGCGAGGAGCCAGAGGCGGGTGGCGTACGCGGCGGTGAGGACGGCGGCGAGCAGCCCGGCGACGAGCACGGTCCAGCCGGCGGCGGCCGGGGCGACGTCCCGGTCCCCGAGCGCGGTGTGCTCGGCGGCGACGAGGACGGCTTCCTTGGAGAAGAAGCCGGCGAACGGCGGGATGGCGGCGAGGGCGAGCAGGGCGACGGTCATCGTCCAGTAGGCGTCCGGGACGCGCTTGGTGAGGCCGCTCATGCGGGACATGGCGGCCAGCGAGTTGGTCCCGGCGGCGTGGATGACGACGCCCGCCGCGAGGAAGAGGACGGCCTTGAACGCGCCGTGCGACAGGAGGTGGAAGACGGCGGCCCCGCGGTCGCCGACGGCCAGGGCGCCGGACATGTAGCCGAGCTGGCCGATGGTCGAGTAGGCGAGGACGCGCTTGATGTCGTCCTGGGCGAGGGCGGCGAGGCCCGAGCCGATCATCGTGACCGCCGCCATGACGGCGAGGACGACGAGGGCCGCGCCGGAGGCGGCGAAGACGGGGAGGAGGCGGGCCACGAAGTAGATGCCGGCGGCGACCATCGTCGCGGCGTGGATCAGCGCGGAGACGGGGGTGGGGCCGGCCATCGCGTCGGGCAGCCAGGTGTGCAGGGGGAACTGCGCCGACTTGCCCGCGACGCCCGCCAGGAGCAGCAGGGCGATGAGGGTGGGGTGGTCGAGGCCGCCGTGGGCGACGGCACCCAGGATGCCGGTGATGCGGAAGGTGCCGGTGTCGGCGGCGAGCGCGAACAGGCCGATCAGGAAGGGGACGTCGCCGAGCTTGGTGACCAGGAACGCCTTGAGGGAGGCGGCGCGGGCCTCGGGGGTCTCCCAGTAGTGGCCGACGAGGAAGTACGAGCAGATGCCCATGATCTCCCAGCCGACCAGGAGCACCATCAGGTCGCCGGAGTAGACGACGAGCAGCATCGCGGAGGTGAACAGGGAGACGAGCGCGGCGTACGAGGGGTAGCGGGGGTCGTCGCGCAGGTAGGCGGTCGAGTAGATCTGCACGCAGGTCGCGACGAGCCCGACCAGGACGGCGACGAGGACGGCGAAGCCGTCGAGGTGCAGGGCGAGGTCGATCGGGACGGAGCCGGTGGGCGTGAGCTGTGTCGCCGCGTCGATGGCCCGGCCGCCGCCCTGGCGCGAGGCGACGAGGACGGCGAGGACGAAGGCGGCGAGGGTCGGCAGTACGGCCAGGGGGCGTACGTATCCGGGGGCGGTGCGCCCCAGAAAGAGGCCGGCCGCGGCGCCCAGGAAGGGGAGGAGGGGGACGAGGACGGCGAGGGTCGTGGTGGTCACGCGGTGGCCTCTGCCTTCTTTGCCTTCCCTGCCGCAGCAGTGGCCTGGTCTTCGGTGCCGGTCCCGGTCTCGGTGCCGGGTCCGTCGTCGGGGAGGGATTCGGCGGCGTCGGTCTCGGCTGTGTCGCGGAGCCGGTCGACGTCCGAGGTGCCGCGGTTGCGGTACACGGCGAGGACGATCGCCAGGCCGATGCCGATCTCCGCCGCCGCGACGGCGATGGTGAAGAGGGCGAGGGCCTGGCCGGCGTGCAGGGTGTCGCGGAGCCAGACGTCGAAGGCGACCAGGTTGAGGTTGACCGCGTTGAGCATCAGCTCGACGGACATCAGGACGAGGATCGCGTTGCGGCGGGCGAGCACGCCGTACAGCCCGACGCAGAAGAGGAGGGCGGCGAGCACGGCGGGGTAGGCGAGGTGCATCAGCTCTGCTCCTTACCGCTCTTGCGGGACAGGACGACCGCGCCGACCAGGGCGGCGAGCAGCAGGACGGAGAGCGCTTCGAACGGCAGCACCCAGTGCCGGAAGAGGAAGGAGCCGGTGACCTCGGTCGAGCCCCGGGCGGGGCCGTCCAGGTCGATCCAGGTGGTACGGAAGGCGTCGACGACGACCCAGACGAGTGCGCCGGCGGCGGCGACCGCCACGCCGAGGGCCGCCCACCGGTTGCCCGAGTCGGCGTCCGGGGAGCGGCCGATGGGGGCCTTGGTGAGCATCAGCCCGAAGAGGAGGAGGACGACCACGGAACCGACGTAGATCAGTACCTGCACCCAGGCGATGAACTCCGCGGTGAGCAGGAGGTACTCGACGGCGAGCCCGCCGAGCGCCACGACCAGCCAGAGGGCGGCGTGCACCAGCTGCTTGGTCGTGACGGTGACGAGGGCCGCGCCGAGGGTGGCGAGGCCGACGAGGAGGAAGGCGATCTCGACGCCGGTCGGCGAGAGGAAGCCGGAGGGGGCCGTGGTGGTCGCGGGGGGCGCGGTGACCGCTGTGACCGCAGTGACCGCGGTGGCTGCGAGTGTCACTCCTCCCCCTCTGCTTCCTTCTGGTCCTGCCGGGTTTCCTGGGCTTCCTGGGCGCGCTGGGCTTCGAGTTTCTCCGCGGTCTTGCGGGCGGCGGCGATCTCCTTCGGCTCCTCGGCGCCGGGGTCGAGCGCGGGCGGTTCGGGCACCGTCCACATCCAGGCGCGGAGTTTGTCGCGCTCATGGGTGAGTTCGAGGATGTCCGTCTCCGCGTACTCGAACTCCGGTGACCAGAACAGCGCGTCGAAGGGGCACACCTCGATGCAGATGCCGCAGTACATGCAGAGCGAGAAGTCGATCGCGAAGCGGTCCAGGACGTTGCGGCTGCGTTCGCGGCCGCCGGGGGCGGCGGCGGGCACCGTCTCCTTGTGGGAGTCGATGTAGATGCACCAGTCCGGGCACTCGCGGGCGCAGAGCATGCAGACCGTGCAGTTCTCCTCGAACAGCGCGATGACGCCGCGGGAGCGGGGCGGGAGTTCGGGCTGGACGTCGGGGTACTGGGCGGTGACCGTCTTCCGCGTCATCGTCCGCAGGGTGACGGCCAGGCCCTTGGCCAGGCCGGATCCGGGGATGCGGGGCCGGGAGGACGGGTGTGACGCGGTCATCAGTTGATCGCCACCTTCACGATGCCGGTGAGCGCGATCTGCGCGAGGGCGAGCGGGACGAGGGTGGTCCAGGCGAGCTTCTGCAGCTGGTCCTCGCGCAGCCGGGGGTAGGTCACCCGCAGCCAGATGACGACGAAGGCCAGGACGGCGGTCTTGAGGAGCGTCCAGACCCAGCCGAGTCCGTCGGCGCCGAGCGGACCGTGCCAGCCGCCGAGGAAGAGGACGCTGGTCAGCGCGCACAGGACGACGATGCCCGCGTACTCGGCGAGCAGGAAGAGCGCGAAGCGCAGCCCGGTGTACTCGGTGTACGCGCCGAAGATGATCTCCGAGTCGGCGACCGGCATGTCGAAGGGCGGGCGCTGGAGTTCGGCGAGGCCGGCCACGAAGAAGACCAGGGCGCCGACGATCTGCCAGGGCAGCCACCACCACTCGAAGGCGTCGAGGATGCCCGTGAGGGAGACGGTCCCGGCCGCCATCGCGACGGACGCGGCGGCGAGCAGCATCGGCAGTTCGTACGCGAGCAGCTGGGCGGCGGTGCGCAGGCCCCCGAGCAGGGAGAACTTGTTGGCCGATGCCCAGCCCGCCATCAGCGAGCCGAGCACCCCGATGCCCATCACGGCGAGCACGAAGAAGATGCCCGCGTCGACGGCCTGCCCGACCGCGCCCTCGCCGGGCCCGACCGGGATGGCGACGAGCACGAGGAGGTACGGCAGGAGCGCGACGGCCGGGGCGAGCTGGAAGACCCTGCGGTCGGCCCGCTCCGGGACGATGTCCTCCTTCTGCGCGAACTTCACGCCGTCCGCGACGAGCTGTGCCCAGCCGTGGAAGCCGCCCGCGTACATGGGGCCGAGGCGGCCCTGCATGTGGGCCATCACCTTGTGCTCGGTCTGCCCCACGACGAGCGGGAGGACCATGAACACGGCGAAGACGATGACGAGCCGGAGGGCGACGTCGAGTACGTCGTTCACGCGGTATCGCCTCCGGCGGGGGTGTCCGGGGCCTCGGGAGTGTCCGGGGTTCCGGTGGATTCGGGGGTTCGGGGGGTCTTGGGGGCCTCGGGAGTCCCAGGTGCCTCAGGAGTCCCGGAGGTCTCGGATGCCTCAGGAGTCCCGGAGGTCTCAGGAGCCCCGGGGGCCTCAGGAGTCCCGGAGGTCTCAGGAGCCCCAGGGGCCTCAGGACTCTCGGGCGCCTCGGGGGGCGTGTCCGGGTCGAAAGCCGGGCGGGCGTGGTGCCAGGGGGCGTCGCTCGTGCCCGTACCCGTGTCCGCGCCCGGCTTCGCCGGGGCGGGGGACGGCTCGTCCGGGGCGGGGGCCGGCTCGCGGTGCTGGCTGGCCGAGCCCTGCGAGGCGCTCCGGTTGCGGCGCGGCCGCGCGGCACGCGCCGTGCCGGGAGCGCCCGCATCCGGAGCGCCCGCCTCCGGGGCGGCCCCGGGAGCGGCGCCCTCGGGAGCGGGTGTCTCGGGCGCAGGTGTCTCGGTGGCGGGCGTCGCGGCGCGCTGACCCGCCGAACCCTCGCTCGCGCTGCGGCTGCGGCGCACGGGGCGGTCGCCCGCCGCGCGCGGGGTGCGGGCCGGACGGGACGGCGCGGGCGGGAGCTGCCCCTTCAGGGGGCCCCACTCGTTCGGGTCGGGCACGCCGGGCGGCAGCATCGTGCGCCGCTTCGCGCCGCCGTGCTCCGACTCGCCCGGTTCCTTCGCACCCGGCCACGCCTTCGCGACGCGTGCCGCCAGCACGAAGTCCTTGCGCAACGGGTGCCCCTCGAACCCCTCGGGCAGCAGCAGCGGCACCAGGTGCGGGTGGCCCTCGAAGCCGATGCCGAACATCTCGTGGGTCTCGCGCTCGTGCCAGGCGGCGCCCGCGTAGACGCCGACGGCCGTGGGAAGGACGGCGGCCTCGTGCGGAACGGTCGTACGGATCAGGAGCCGTCGGACCCCCTTGCCGGTCAGGGCCACGACATGGGCGCAGACCCGGAAGCCGGTGCCCGGTTCGTCGACCGCGCTCAGCCAGTCGAAGTAGGTGCAGCCCAGCCGGTCGCGGGCCGTTTCGAGGGCGGGGATCCAGGAGGCGGCCGGTACGTCGACGGTCAGCAGCTCGTGGGCGTGCTCGGCCGTCGCGCCCTCGCCGAAGAACTCGGCGGCGGCGTCCGGCAGCCGGTCGTGGGCGTCGGCGGCGTCGGTGCCGGTCATGCGCGGTCCTCTCCCGGAGTCTGCGGGGCTTCCGAGTTCTGCGAGGCTTCCGGGGCCGAGGGGGCTCCGGGGTCCGACGGAGCTTCCGGGGCCTGCGGGGCGGTGATCAGGCCGCTGCGCAGTGCGGCGGTGGAGGGTCGGCCGCCGCCCGTCGCGTACCGCTCCCCCAGCGACTCGCGGGCGATCTTCTCCTGGAGCTTGAGGATGCCCTGGAGCAGCGCCTCGGGCCGGGGCGGGCAGCCGGGGACGTAGACGTCGACCGGGATGATCTGGTCGACGCCCTTGGTCACGGAGTACGAGTCCCAGTACGGGCCGCCGCAGTTGGAGCAGGCGCCGAAGGAGATGACGTACTTGGGCTCGGGCATCTGCTCGTACAGCCGCTTCACGGCCGGGGCCATCTTGTCCGTCACCGTGCCGGAGACGATCATCAGGTCGGCCTGGCGCGGGCCGGGCGCGAACGGGATCACGCCGAGCCTGATGAAGTCGTGCCGGGCCATGGAGGCGGCGATGAACTCGATGGCGCAGCAGGCGAGCCCGAAGTTGAAGACCCAGAGGCTGTAGCGGCGGCCCCAGTTCAGGACCACCTTCATCGGCTCGGGCGCCAGGCGCGACAGGACGCCGAGCCGCTTGGGCTCCGGCAGGAAGGTCGGCACGGGCTGCTGCCCGGCTCCCCCGTCGTCCGGCGTGCTGGTCACGTCCATTCGAGGACGCCCTTCTTCCATGCGTAGAGCAGTCCCACGGCCAGGAAACCGAGGAAGATGAACATTTCGATCAGCGTCGTCGCCCCGTAGCCCGGCGCGGCGAATACCGTCGCCCACGGGAACAGGAAGATCGAGTCGACGGCGAAGATCACGTACAGGAAGGCGTAGACGTAATAACGGACCTGGGTGTGTGCCCAGCCCTCGCCCACCGGGTCCACGCCGCATTCGTACGTCAGGAGTTTCTCCGGCGTCGGCACCACGGGGCGCAGCAGTCGGCCGGCCCCGAAGGCGACGGCGACGAACAGCACGCCGATCACGGCGAGCAGTCCGACCACTGAATATCCGTGGAAGTAGTCCGACGCGAGAACGGCCGGTGTCGATTCCGGCAGGTCCGGCAGGTCCGCCACGTGCGCCCCTCGCTCCCCTGGAATCCGTACGGTGATCTGTACGCACGGGAGTCTAGGCCCTGTTAAAGGGCGGGTAAGCAGCCGCATCGGGCAAAAGAGTCCTCCGGGAATGTCCCGGGGTGGGGTTATCCCCACCCCGCCCCACCCATGAGCCCCATGGCGTGCGCCGATCCGTACCGGCAGGCTGGACGCATGACCATGAGCCCCCAGGTGCCGGACGAAGACCGGCCGCCACCCGCCCGCATCATTCCCGACCCATGGACGTGGAAGGAGATCAGTCATCTCCTGGCCGACCTGCCGCTGACCATCGTCGGGTTCGTCTACGCGGTGGGCATGATCGGGGTCGGCGTGGCGCTCACGGTCACCGTGGTCGGGCTGCCCCTGCTCGCGGTCTCGCTGCACGGGGCGCGGCTGATCGGCCGGGTCGAGCGGGGCCGGGCGCGGATGATGCTCGGGGTCCGGATCGACGAGCCGAGCCCGGTGGTCCTGTCGCGCCGGGAGACGGGGTTCTTCCCGTGGCTGTGGTCGAGCATCAAGGACCCGGTGGGCTGGCGGGCCGTGCTCTACTCCTTCATCCGGCTGCCCTGGGGCGTGGTGGCCTTCGGGGTGACGCTGGTGAGCCTGATCGTGCTGTGGCCGGTGCTCCCGTACATCACGCGGTTCCTCGGCAACGCGGACCGGGCGATGGTGCGCGGGCTGCTCTCGCCCTCCGACGAGCTGGAGCGCCGGATCGCGGAGCTGGAGGCGGACCGGGGGGTCGTCGTCGACACCGCCGCCGCCGACCTGCGCCGCATCGAACGCGACCTCCACGACGGCGCACAGGCCCGCCTCGTCGCCCTCGCCATGGGCCTGGGCCTGGCGAAGGAGCGGCTGACCGAGGACCCGGAGGCGGCCGCGCGGATGGTCGACGAGGCCCACGGCGAGGTCAAGATCGCCCTCCAGGAACTGCGCGACCTCGCCCGCGGCATCCACCCCGCCGTCCTCACCGACCGCGGCCTCGACGCCGCACTCTCCGCCATCGCCTCCCGCTGCACCGTCCCCGTCACCGTCGGTGTGGACCTCCCGGCGCGCCCCGCGGAGGCGATCGAGGGCATCGCGTACTTCACCGTCTCCGAGCTGCTCCAGAACGTGAGCAAGCACTCCCGGGCCACCCGCGCCTCCGTCGAGGTCTGGCGCACCGGCGACCGGCTCATGCTCCAGGTCACCGACGACGGCCGGGGCGGCGCCCGGATGGACGGCGGTACGGGGATGGCGGGGCTGGCCGAACGGCTGGGCGCCGTGGACGGGCTGTTCGTCCTGGACTCGCCGGCCGGCGGGCCCACCACGGTCACCGCCGAGCTGCCCTGGCGCGACCGCGACCCGGCCAAACGGACCGGGGCCGAGCCCCTCCGGCGCGGCTGAGCACCCCCCGCCAACAGCAGCACCCCGCACATGAGCAGCAGGAACCGAGAGGAAACGGACACACCCATGGCCACGGCATACGGACCGGACACGCGGGACCCCCAGCGGTCCGGGGCCGGCTCCGGGGAACCCTCCCCGCTGAAGCGACTGCTGCCCGCCGCGCTGCGGGCCCCGTTCGAGGGCAGGACCTGGCGCGAGTTCACGTACCTGGTGCTGAGCCTGCCGATCAGCCTGGTGCTGTTCAGCTCCTCGATCGTCCTGATGTCACTGGGCGTGGGAACGCTGATCACCTTCCTCGGGGTCCCGATCCTGGCCGGCACGCTGGCCCTGTGCCGGGGCTTCGGCGTACTGGAGCGGGCGCGGGCACGGGCGCTGCTCGGGACGGACGTGGCGGCCCCGGCGCCGGTGCGCGGGGCCACCGGCGGTCTGATGTCGTGGATGGGCGCTTCCCTGAAGAGCGGGACGTCCTGGCGGCACCTGCTCTACTCGCTGCTGCACCTGCCGTGGGCGCTGGTCGTCTTCTCCTTCGTGGTGCCGCTCTGGACCTGCGGCTGGGTCGTCGTCACGTATCCGCTGTGGCACTGGGTCCTCCCCTCGGACCTGAGCCGCGGCGGCATCCAGGTGTACTCCGACCGCAACCACACGACGTCCATCGACACCCCCGTCGATCTGGTGCTGTCCTTCGCGATCGGCCTGGTGCTCCTGCTGGTCATGTCGTGGGCCATCCGGGCGCTGGCGGGCGTGGAGCGGTTCCTGGTGAGCGGGCTGCTCGGCCCGTCCCGGCTCGCGACCCGGGTCTCGGAGCTGGAGTCGGACCGGGGGGTCGTCGTCGACACCGCCGCCGCCGACCTGCGCCGCATCGAACGCGACCTCCACGACGGCGCACAGGCCCGCCTCGTCGCCCTCGCCATGGATCTGGGCCTGGCGAAGGAGAAGCTCACCGCCGACCCGGAGGCGGCCGCGCGGATGGTCGACGAGGCCCACGGCGAGGTCAAGATCGCCCTCCAGGAACTGCGCGACCTCGCCCGCGGCATCCACCCCGCCGTCCTCACCGACCGCGGCCTCGACGCCGCACTCTCCGCCATCGCCTCCCGCTGCACCGTCCCCGTCACCGTCACCGTGGACCTGACCGACCGGCCGGCCCAGGCGATCGAGGGCATCGCGTACTTCACCGTCTCCGAGCTGCTCCAGAACGTGAGCAAGCACTCCCGGGCCACCCGCGCCTCCGTCGAGGTCTGGCGCACCGGCGACCGGCTCATGCTCCAGGTCACCGACGACGGCCGGGGCGGCGCCGACCCCTCGGCGGGCAGCGGGCTGGCCGGGCTGACCGAACGGCTGGACGCGGTGGACGGCGTGCTGGCCGTGGACTCCCCGCAGGGCGGCCCGACCCGGATCACCGCCGAGCTGCCCTGGCGCGGCTGAACCGGCCCGTACGAGGAGGGCCCGCGCGGCGGGGCGGGCGCCCGCGCGGCGGGGCGGGCGCCCGCGCGGCGAGCAGCCCGTACGGTGCCCGCGAGTGCGACAGGACGCGGAGGACACCGCACCACCGATTACTGGGATGCTGGAACCGTACAAACGGACCGAACAGCAGAGACGGACCAGTGGGGGACGCGGCTTCATGGTGGAGGACAGGGTGCGAGTGGTCATCGCCGAGGATTCGGTGCTGCTCAGGGAAGGGCTGACCCGGCTGCTGACCGACCTGGGGCACGAGGTCGTCGCCGGCGTCGGGGACGCCGAGGCCCTGATCAAGACGGTGAACGACCTGGCGGGGCAGGACGCCCTGCCCGATGTGGTGGTCGCCGACGTGCGGATGCCCCCGACGCACACCGACGAAGGGGTGCGGGCGGCCGTGCGGCTGCGGAAGGAACACCCCGGCATCGGGGTCCTGGTCCTATCGCAGTACGTGGAGGAGCAGTACGCGACCGAGCTGCTGGCCGGGTCCAGCCGGGGCGTGGGCTACCTGCTGAAGGACCGGGTCGCCGAGGTCCGGGAGTTCGTGGACGCGGTGGTCCGGGTGGCGCAGGGCGGGACGGCGCTGGACCCGGAGGTGGTGGCGCAGCTGCTGGGCCGGAGCCGCAAGCAGGACGTCCTGGCCGGGCTGACGCCGCGCGAGCGCGAGGTGCTCGGGCTGATGGCGGAGGGCCGGACGAACTCCGCGGTGGCCAAGCAGCTGGTGGTGAGCGACGGCGCGGTGGAGAAGCACGTCAGCAACATCTTCCTGAAGCTGGGTCTGTCCCCCAGCGAGGGGGACCACCGGCGCGTCCTGGCGGTGCTGACCTACCTGAACTCCTGACCGTCCGCAACCGGCCCGGGGCGGTGCGACCGGCCCCGGGCGATGCGGTCGCGCCCGCACGATGCGACCGGATCCCGCACGATGCGGCTGCGCCCCGCACGATGCAGCCGTACCTCCATGGATATTTGACGACCCGTCAGATAACGTGCCGCCCCTCGGGGCCACCCTCCCCGATCGAAGGCCGCCCGCGCTCCGGCCCACTCCCGGTCCAACCCCGGTCGAGGCCGACGGGAGCGGACGGGGTCCTAGCACCAAAGGATGAGGCCGCAGAGGCTTCGCCGGGCGAGCGAGGGGCATGCAAAACGCGACAAAAAGGGATCGATTCGCGTCCCGAGATCACGTCCATCATGTGATCGGTCCAGGGAAGGGGACCCTTGCAGTCGTAGGGTGGGCCTTGGGGACCGTCGGCGGGCCGGCCGGTCCCGAGCCGCCGCCCCGAGGGAGGTCCAGTTCAGTGACCAGCCAGGTCAGTAGCCCAGCCGAACAGGCCGATGAGGCCAGCGAGGCGCTCGTCGGGGGACAGCGCGCCCCCCGCTCCGATCGCGCTGGAGCCGGCGACAAGGAGATTCGTCGTCTGGACCGGGTGATCATCCGTTTCGCGGGTGACTCGGGGGACGGTATGCAGCTCACGGGTGACCGTTTCACTTCGGAGACGGCGTCGTTCGGGAACGATCTGTCGACGCTGCCGAACTTCCCGGCCGAGATCCGTGCTCCCGCGGGGACGCTGCCGGGGGTTTCGTCGTTCCAGCTGCATTTCGCGGACCATGACATCCTCACGCCGGGTGATGCGCCGGACGTGCTGGTCGCGATGAACCCGGCCGCGCTGAAGGCGAACATCGACGACGTGCCGCGCGGCGCGGAGATCATCGTGAACACCGACGAGTTCACCAAACGCCCGATGGCGAAGGTCGGTTACCACACCTCTCCGCTGGAGGACGGGTCGCTGGAGGGGTACCGGGTGCATCCGGTGCCGCTGACGACGTTGACGGTCGAGGCGCTCAAGGAGTTCGGCCTGTCGCGCAAGGAGGCCGAGCGTTCGAAGAACATGTTCGCGCTGGGCCTGCTGTCGTGGATGTACCACCGCCCCACGGAGAACACCGAGGCGTTCCTGCGCCGCAAGTTCGCCAGGAAGCCGCAGATCGCCGAGGCGAACGTGGCCGCCTTCCGGGCCGGGTGGAACTTCGGGGAGACCACCGAGGACTTCGCCGTCTCCTACGAGGTCGCTCCCGCCACCCACGCCTTCCCCCCGGGCGTGTATCGCAACATCTCGGGGAACCTGGCCCTGTCCTACGGGCTGATCGCCGCCTCCCGCCAGGCCGACCTGCCCCTGTACCTGGGCTCCTACCCCATCACCCCGGCCTCCGACATCCTGCACGAACTGTCCCGCCACAAGAACTTCGGCGTGCGCACCTTCCAGGCCGAGGACGAGATCGCCGGGATCGGGGCCGCGCTGGGCGCCGCGTTCGGCGGCTCCCTGGCGGTGACGACCACCTCCGGGCCGGGTGTGGCCCTGAAGTCCGAGACGATCGGGCTGGCGGTCTCCCTGGAGCTGCCCCTGGTGGTGGTGGACATCCAGCGCGGGGGGCCCTCGACGGGGCTGCCGACCAAGACCGAGCAGGCCGACCTGCTGCAGGCCATGTACGGGCGCAACGGCGAGGCCCCCGTCCCCGTCATCGCTCCCCGGACCCCGGCCGACTGCTTCGACACCGCCCTGGAGGCGGCCCGCATCGCCCTGACGTACCGCACCCCCGTCTTCCTGCTGTCCGACGGCTACCTCGCCAACGGCTCCGAACCCTGGAAGATCCCCGAACCCGACGAACTGCCCGACCTGCGCGTCCAGTTCACCACCACCCCCAACCACCAACTGGCCGACGGCACCGAAGCGTTCTGGCCCTACAAACGCGACCCCCACACCCTGGCGCGCCCCTGGGCGGTGCCCGGCACCCCCGGCCTGGAACACCGCATCGGCGGCATCGAGAAACAGGACGGCACCGGCAACATCTCCTACGACCCGGCCAACCACGACCACATGGTCCGCACCCGCCAGGCCAAGATCGACGGAATCGAGGTCCCCGACCTCACCGTCGACGACCCCGACCACGCCCGCACCCTGGTCCTGGGCTGGGGCTCCACCTACGGCCCCATCACCGCCGCCGTCCGCCGCCTGCGCAACGACCACACCCCCATCGCCCAGGCCCACCTGCGCCACCTCAACCCCTTCCCCCCCAACCTCGGCACCATCCTGGCCCGCTACGACCAAGTGATCATCCCCGAGATGAACCTCGGCCAGCTCGCCACCCTCATCCGCGCCACCTACCTCACCGACACCCACAGCCACACCCAGGTCAACGGCATGCCCTTCAAAGCCGAACAACTCGCCACGGCCCTCAAGGAGGCCATCGATGCCTGACACCGACGTGGCCAACCAGCTCCTGAACCTGGTCCCCAGGGCCGAAGCCGAACAGACCATGAAGGACTTCAAATCCGACCAGGAAGTCCGCTGGTGCCCCGGCTGCGGCGACTACGCCGTCCTGGCCGCCGTACAAGGCTTCATGCCCCAACTCGGCCTCGCCAAGGAAAACATCGTCTTCATCTCCGGCATCGGCTGCTCCTCCCGCTTCCCCTACTACATGAACACCTACGGGATGCACTCCATCCACGGCCGCGCCCCCGCCATCGCCACCGGCCTGGCCACCTCCCGCCGCGACCTGTCCGTCTGGGTCGTCACCGGCGACGGCGACGCCCTGTCCATCGGCGGCAACCACCTCATCCACGCCCTGCGCCGCAACGTCAACCTCAAGATCCTGCTGTTCAACAACCGGATCTACGGCCTCACCAAGGGCCAGTACTCCCCCACCTCCGAAACCGGCAAAATCACCAAGTCCACCCCGATGGGCTCCCTGGACGCCCCCTTCAACCCCGTCTCCCTCGCGATCGGCGCGGAAGCCTCCTTCGTCGCCCGCACCATCGACTCCGACCGCAAACACCTCACCGGCATCCTGCGCGCCGCCGCCGACCACCCCGGCACCGCCCTGGTCGAGATCTACCAGAACTGCAACATCTTCAACGACGGCGCCTTCGAAGCCCTCAAGGACAAGGAACAGGCCCAGGAAGCGGTCATCCGCCTCGAACACGGACAGCCCATCCGCTTCGGCACCGACCACAACCGGGGCATCGTCCGCAACCCCGACACCGGCGACCTCGACATCGTCACCGTCACCCCGGACAACGAACACCGCATCCTGGTCCACGACGCCCACAACCCCTCCCCCACCACCGCCTTCGCCCTCTCCCGCCTCGCCGACCCCGACACCCTCCACCACACCCCCATCGGCGTCCTGCGCGACATCCAACGCCCCGTCTACGACACCCTCATGGCCCAGCAACTCGACACCGCCGTCGAACAACAGGGCAAGGGCGACCTCGCCGCACTCCTGGCCGGCAACGACAACTGGACCGTCATCGGCTGACCCCCCACCACCCCCACCACCCGCACCCGCACCACCCGCCGTCCCGCCGGACGGGCCACACCACGGCCCGTCCGGCAACGCCGTACCAGGAACCGGCCCGGCCGACGCGCACCATGGCCCCATGGCCTCCGACCGCCCCGCGTACCGCATCAAACGACGCCTGCTCGGCAGGCCCCTCACCACGGAGCGCATCAGCGAGGAGAAGCTGAGCAACCGCACGGCGCTCGGGGTCCTCGCCTCCGACTGCATCAGTTCGTCCGCGTACGGCTCCGAGGAGATGCTCCGGGTCCTCGTACCCGTCGTCGGGGCCGCCGCCTTCACCCTGCTGATGCCGGTGACCGGCGCGATCCTGCTGGTCCTGCTGCTCCTGACGCTCTGTTACAGCGACGTCGTCATGATCTACACCCGGGCGGGCGGATCGTACGTCGTCGCGCGCGAGAACTTCGGGCCGAACGTCGCGCAGATCGCCGCCGTCGCCCTACTCGTCGACTACATCGTCACCGTCGCCGTGCAGGTCTCGGCCGGCACCAACGCGCTGATCTCGCTCGCCCACCTGGTCGGGGAGGACTTCACCGGCCTGGACCACCTCCAGCTCCCGGTCTCCGTCGGCGTCATCGTGCTGCTCGCGTACGGGAACCTGCGCGGCATCCGCGAGGCGGGCCGGGCCTTCGCGCTGCCCGCCTACCTGTTCATGACCGCCATCGGGCTCGTCCTCGTCGTCGCCCTGCTGCGCGAGCTGACGGGCGGGCTGCCGCACGCCGACCCGCACGCGGCCGGGGCCGTGCCGTTCGGCACCCCGGGCGAGGGCTGGCTGTACGGCGCCTCGCTCTTCATCGTGCTGCGCTCGTTCGCCAACGGCGGCTCGTCCCTCACCGGGCTCGAAGCGATCTCCAACGGCATCTCCGCGTTCCGCGAACCGCAGGGCCGCAACGCCCGCCGCACCCTGATCGCGATGAGCTGCGTGCTCGGCGTCCTGGTCCTCGGCGTCTCCACGCTGGCGCACTTCACCCACGCCGTCCCGTACGTCGACGGCACCCCGACCGTCATCGCGCAGGAGGCGCACCTCGCCTTCGGCGACGGGCCGGCGGGGACGGCCGGGCTGGTCCTCGTGCAGCTGGCGACCGCGCTGGTCCTCTACACCGGGGCCAACACCCCGTTCACCGGCTTCCCGTTCCTCGCCAGTTTCGTCGCCGAGGACCGGTTCCTGCCCCGGCAGCTGACCCGGCGCGGGCACCGGCTGGCGTTCTCCAACGGCATCGTCGCGCTGGCGGTCGTCTCGACGGCGCTGCTGCTGGTCACCGACGCCAGCGTGGACAGGCTGGTGGCGCTGTACGCGATCGGCGTGTTCACCGCCTTCACCATGGCCGGTGCCGGGCTCACCGCGTATCACCTGCGGCGCCGCGAGCCGTACCGCCGGACGAAGATCGCGGTCAACGGGCTCGCCGCGGTCATCTCGGCCGCGGTCGTGCTGATCTTCGCGGTCACCAAGTTCACCGAGGGGGCCTGGCTGGTCGTGGTGGTCTTCCCGCTCGGCGTGTGGGCGCTGACGCGGATCAACCGCGAGTACCGGCGCGAGGCCGCCGCGCTCCAGAGCCTTCAGCCGCCGGGGGCCGACCGGCCCCGGGGCCGCCGCCATCTGGTCTTCGTCCTCGTCGAGACGCTCGACCTGGCGACGATCAAGGCGCTGCGGTACGCGCACGAGCTGCGCCCGGACGAGATCAGGGCCGTGCACTTCGCGATCGACGAGGCGCACGGCCGGCGGCTGGCCGCCCGCTGGGAGGCGACGGCCGCCACGTCCGTACCCCTGGAACTGGTGGCCTGTCCGGACCGGCGGCTGCGCCACGCGATGGAGGAGCTGGCCGTCCGCACCACGCAGGACGGGACGACGGGGCTGACGGTGCTGGTGCCGCGGCGGATGTACACGAACGTGCTCGGCAAGCTGCTGCACCGGGGCACGGGCGAGCAGATGGCCAAGACGCTGGCGCGGCTGCCGCACGTGGCGGTGACGATCCTGCCGTTCGACGTGTCGCATGCGCTGCGCGAGCTGGAGGAGGGACGCGCGCCCCAGCCGGACTGAACCCGCGCACCGTGCGGGTGCGCGGGGCGTGCGGAGGGGTTACGGGGTGCGCGAGGCGTGTGCCTTCTGTTCGTCGTACGCCTCGCGCGCCGCCCGCACCGCGTCCAGCCGGCTCTCGGTCCAGCGCCCCAGCGCGACCACCTGCTCGGCGGCCTCCCGGCCCAGGCCGGTGAGCGAGTAGTCGACCCGGGGCGGGATCACCGGCTTCGCGTCCCGGTGCACGAACCCGTCGCGCTCCAGCGTCTGGAGGGTCTGGGCCAGCATCTTCTCGCTGACGCCGCCCACCTCGCGGCGCAGTTCGCTGAAGCGGTACGAGCGCTCCAGCAGCGCGGCCAGGATCAGGACGCCCCAGCGGCTGGTGACGTGTTCGAGCACCAGCCGGGAGGGGCACATCTGCCCGCTCACCACCTTCACACCGGGCCACCGGCCCTGGTTGCTCACTTCCATGCCAGTACCTTACTTCAAAGTGGGTACTTTCGATTAGTTAGTGAACCTCTTACGGTGGGTCCAGGAGCCCGAACAAGGACAGGCGCCACCCCCAGAAGGAGAAACCCATGAGCATCGTCGTCACCGGAGCCACCGGAGCGCTCGGCCGTCTCGTCGTCGAGGAACTGCTGGCCACCGTGCCCGCGAGCGGGATCGCCGCCGTCGTGCGCGACGCGGAGAAGGCGGCCCCGCTGGCCGGCCGCGGCGTCGAGCTCCGCATCGCGGACTACAGCCGGCCGGAGACCCTGAAGGACGCCTTCCGGGCCGGTGACCGGGTGCTGCTCATCTCCGGCAGCGAGGTCGGCCACCGCGTGCCGCAGCACACCGCCGTCATCGAGGCGGCCAAGGAGGCGGGCGTCGCCCAGCTCGCGTACACCGGCATCCTGGGCGGCCCCGACGCCGACTTCCGGCTGGCCGACGAGCACCGGGCCACCGAGCGGCTGATCCTCGAATCCGGCCTGCCCCACACCTTCCTGCGCAACGGCTGGTACACCGAGAACTACACGGCCAACCTCGCCCCGGTCCTGGCGCACGGCGCCGTCGTCGCCAACGCGGGCGAGGGCCGGATCGCCTCCGCCACCCGCGCCGACTACGCCGCCGCGGCCGCCGCCGTACTGACCGGTGAGGGCCACATCGGCGCGGCCTACGAGCTGAGCGGCGACGTCGCCTGGTCGCTGGCGGAGTACGCGGCCGAGATCGCGCGGGCCACCGGCAGGGAGATCGCGTACCGGAACGTCCCCGCCGCCGCGCACCGGGACATCCTGGTCGGCGCCGGTGTGCCCGAGCCCTTCGCGGAGATCCTCGTCGACGTCGACGAGGCGATCGGGCGCGGCCGGCTCGCCGGCACGAGCGGCGACCTGGCCCGGCTGATCGGCCGCCCCACGACCCCGCTCGCCGAGACCGTGGCCGAGGCCGTCGCCGCGGCCTGACCCCGGCACGCCCCCGGCGGACCGGGCGCCTCACCGGCGCCGCCCCGCCGGGGCCGCCCCATCGGGGCGCCTCCCGCGCGGCCCGGCGACCGGCCGGCGCCCCGGCGCACCACTCCCGCCGCGAAAGCGCCCCTGCCGCATCACCACCCCCACCCGCCCCGGCAGTCGGGCGTCATGACCGTAATGCGATACGGGTATGACTTGCGCCCCGCACGGCGCTACCGTCATGCAGTTGACGGAGCAACCGAATCGACCAGCCGGGAGGGCCCGTGAAGGGGAACAACGAACAGCGGGCCGGACTCCTGTCCGGCTTCGCGGCGTACGGCATGTGGGGGCTCGTCCCCCTCTTCTGGCCGCTGATGAAGCCCGCCGGGGCGGTCGAGATCCTCGCCCACCGCATGGTCTGGTCCCTCGGGTTCGTCGTGATCGCGCTGCTGGCGCTGCGCCGATGGGCCTGGATCGGCGAGCTGGTGCGACAGCCCCGCAAGCTCGCGCTGATCTCGGTGGCCGCGGCCGTGGTCACGGTCAACTGGGGCCTGTACATCTGGTCCGTGAACCACGACCACGTCGTCGAGGCGTCGCTCGGCTACTTCATCAACCCGCTGGTCACCATCGCCCTGGGCGTGCTGGTCCTGGGCGAACGGCTGCGCCCCGCCCAGTGGGTGGCGGTGGGCATCGGCGCCGCGGCGGTGCTGGTGCTGGCGATCGGCTACGGGCGGCCGCCGTGGATCTCGCTGACGCTGGCGTTCTCCTTCGCGCTGTACGGGCTGGCGAAGAAGAAGGTCAACATGGGCGGCCTGGAGTCGCTCACCGCCGAGACCGCCGTGCTGTTCGTGCCCGCGCTCGGCTATCTGCTGTGGCTGGGCGCGCGGGGCGAGTCGTCGTTCACCTCCGAGGGGCTCGGCCACACGGCCCTGCTGGCCTCGACGGGCCTCGTCACGGCGGTCCCGCTCGTCCTGTTCGGGGCGGCGGCGATCCGGGTGCCGCTCTCCACGCTGGGCCTGTTGCAGTACCTGGCACCCGTCTTCCAGTTCGGCCTGGGCGTCCTGTACTTCCACGAGGCGATGCCGCCGGAGCGGTGGGCCGGGTTCGCCCTGGTGTGGCTGGCCCTCACCCTGCTGACCTGGGACGCGTTCCGGACGGGGCGGCGCACCAGGATGCGGCTGCGGGAGGCCGGCCCGGCGACGGACCGGCCGGAGCACCCGGAGCGGCGGCCGTCCCCGGCACCCGTCCCCCACGAGGCCGCGGACACACAAATTTAGTTACTTGGTTGCTTCTTTAACTCGGTTGCGTTTTCCTGGAGGTCCACGGAAACACGACTGAGGAGTCCGCATGTCCGCAACAGCGCCCGTCACCCCCGTACTCGTCGTCGGTTCGGGCCCGACGGGTCTGACCCTCGCCTGCGACCTGGCCCGGCGCTCGGTCCCCGTACGGATCATCGACCGGTCCGAGGAGTTCCCGCGCAGCTCGCGGGCCAAGGGCCCCAACCCCCGCTCCCTGGAGATCCTGGAGGACCTGGGCGTCGTCGACCGGGTGCTGGCGGAGGGCTCCGCGCCGCTGCCCATGCGCAAGTACCGCGACGGGCTGCCGGTCGCCGACGCCGACCCGTCCGCGGGGACGCACCCCACGCCGGACGCCCCGTACGCCCATGGCCGGCTGATCGCCCAGTGGCAGCTGGAGGAGATCCTGCGCGACCGGCTGGCGGAGCACGGCGTCCGGGTCGAGCTGGGCACCGAGGCGGTCGGCCTGTCGCAGGGGCCCGAGTCGGTGACCGTCGCCCTCGCCGACGGCCGGAGCATCGAGGCGCGGTACGTGGTGGGCTGCGACGGCGGCCACAGCCCGGTGCGCAAGATGCTCGGCCTCCCGTTCGAGGGCAGGACGGCCGAGGAACAGGTGATGGTCTGCGGGGACGTCGAGGCGGAGGGACTCGACCGCGCCCTGTGGCACCAGTGGTTCGACGAGGACGGGGCCGTGATGCTGTGCCCGATCCCGGGCACGCGGACGGGCTGGTGGTTCCAGGCGGGGCCGGAGCGGGACGGGGCGGGAGCCCCGGTGCCGCCCTCCCTGGAGAGCTTCCGGCGGCTGTTCGCCAAGCACACCCGGCTGCCGGGCGACCGCCTCACGCGGGCCACCCTGCTGTCCACGTACCGGGTCAACGAGCGGATGGTGGACCGCTACCGGGTGGGCCGGGTGCTGCTGGCCGGGGACGCCGCGCACGTGCACTCCATCGCGGGCGGGCTGGGCATGAACACCGGCATCCAGGACGCGTTCAACCTGGGCTGGAAGCTCGCCCGGGTCGCCACCGGCCGGGCGTCGTCCGCACTGCTGGACACCTACGAGGAGGAGCGGCTGCCCGTGGCCGCCTGGACGCTGGACGTCTCCTCGGAACGGCTGCGGGCCACCCTCGAAGCGATCAAGCGACCGGGCGGCGGCCTGGACACGGCGATCACCGGGCAGACGACGGGGCTGGACCGGGGCTACCGCTGGAGCTCGCTCTCCCCCGCCGGTACGGTCGCCATCGGCCTGCGGGCCGGTGACCGCGCCCCCGACGCCCCCTGCCGCGACACGGCGACGGGCGAGCCGGTCCGCCTGTTCGAGGCGTTCGCCGGACCGCACTTCACGCTGCTGGGCTTCGGCCCGGACACGGCGGACGCGCTGCGGACGGTGGAGGCGGCGCACGGCGACACGGTGCGGGCGTACGGGGTGGACGCGGGGGCGCCGCGCGACCTGACCGACGAGGCGGGCCACGCCCGTACCGCGTACGGGGCCGGACCGGACACCGACGCCCTCGTCCTGGTCCGCCCCGACAACCACGTGGGGCTGATCGCCCCGGCGACGGAGGGCGGGGCGGTCGTGGACTACCTCGACCGGCTGGTGGGGACGGCCGGCGCGGCGTGATCCCGGTCGGCGGGGGGCCTTCCGGGCGCCCCGCCGACCGGACTTCCGCCCCACCCCGCCCCCTTGGCGCCGGCTCCGGTCAGCAGAGCGCCCCGGCGATCTCGTCCATCACCCGCCGCCAGTGCGCGCGGCGCTCCTCGCGTTCCGCCGCGTCCGCCAGGTGCTCCTGGTGGAAGCGCAGGACCGACTTCGTGCCGCCGGCGCCGGGCGCGGGCGAGACGGTGACCTGGACGGTCGTGGACCCGTGGGTGAGCCTGATCCGGCTGCCGGGGCGGTGGCCGCGCAGCTCGCCGGCCACCCCGTCGGTGGTGCGGTACGGCTCGCCCTTCTCCGTGGGCAGCCCGCCCGCCCCTTCGACCGGCCCGAGCCAGAGCCGTACGCCCTCCTGACCCGTGAGGAAGTCCCATACGGCCGCCGGGGGCAGGGGCAGGGTCCGCGAGACGCCGATCTCCCAGCCCGCGTCCTTCGTCAGTCCAGTGGGCATCATGACTCCTTCGGAGTGTGCCGGGCGCGGTGCGCCCGTACCTTGTGGAGGTTTCCGCAGCGCTCCATCGCGCACCAGCGCCGCCTGCCCGGCCGCGAGGTGTCGACGAAGAGCAACTTGCAGCTGTCGGAGCCGCATTCGCGGACGCGGTCGGCGTACGGGCCGGTGAAGAGTTCCACCGCGTCCCGGGCGACCGTCGACAGCAGGGCGGCCCCGGTGGCGTCCGGCGCCCAGGCCAGGGCCCCGGTGCCGGGGTCGATGCGGGGGACGAGCGGCGGCCCGGCCGCCGCCGCGTTCACCACGGCGAGATCGGACCGGGCGAGGGCCCGGCCGTGCGCCCGGTCGGCGGTCAGGCGCCACAGCGCGGCCCGCAGCTCGTGCGCCCGCGCCAGCTCCTCCTCGCTCACCGACAGGGAAAGCCCGCCCGGCAGCCGGCTCTCGCCCGCCCAGCGCACCAGGTCGTCGGGGGTGTGCAGCACCTCGTACGCGGTGTACCGCGAGTGCCCCCCGGTGGGCAGCAGCTCCAGGCACAGGGCCCCGGGATCGAAGCGGTAGGGACGGCCCTCCGGCGTATGAAGTACCAGCCCCGGAGCGTCCGTTGACGACTCACTCATGTAACCACTATAAACGGTTTCCATGACTCTGCACTGGAAAGTCGTCATCGACTCGACCGACCCGCACGCCCAGGCCGCCTTCTGGGGCGAGGCCCTCGGTTACCTCGTGGAGGACCACAGCGTCCTGATCGAGCGCCTGCTCGGCTTCGGAGCGGTCCCCGAGGACGTCACGCCGATGACGAACGGCCGCCGCGCCTGGCGCGACCTCGCGGGGGTCCGGCACCCCGACGACCCGTACGACGAGGACAGCGGGGCGGGCCTCGGCCGACGGCTCCTGTTCCAGCGCGTCCCGGAGGCCAAGACCACGAAGAACCGCCTCCACCTGGACGTCCACGCCGAACCGGGCCGACGCGAGGCCGAGGTCGAACGCCTGGTGGCCCTGGGCGCGACGGTGGTCCGCGAGGTCGCGGAGCAGGGCGGCACCTGGACGACGCTCACCGACCCGGAGGGCAACGAGTTCTGCGTGCAGTGACGCGGGTCGGCGCCCGGACCGCCTCCGGCCGACCGGAGGCGGTCCGGGCGGGTCGGGGACGAACGGGTCGGGCCCGTCGGCGGTTCTCAGACGGGCCAGGCCCGGTCCGGGGTGTCCAGCCAGACGGTCTGCCCTTCCGCCGTCACGGTGAGCCCGAACCGCTCGTGCCCGGGCCTTCCCTCGCCCTCCCACCAGCCATGGGCGGCCTCGGCCTCGTCCCAGAGCCGGCGGGGACCCGACTGCCAGACGCGGGCGGTGCCGCCGTCGCGGAACATCACGCACGCCCAGGAGCGGTCGGTGAGTCCGTAGAACCAGACGGGCCGTGCCCCGTCCCGCTTCTCCGCGACCACGTGGTGGCAGTGGGGCACCCGGAGACCGACCGCGAATTGCCGGGGGCCGAACCGCTCCCCCAGGAACGCGTCCTCCGTGAGCCGGGTGGACGACGCGTCCCGGCCCTCCGGACCGCTCGTCACGTAGTCGCCGTGGACGACCGGGGAGAGCCGCTGGGCCCGGAGCTTCATGAACTCGACCGGTCCGGTGAAGGACCCGGACGCGCTCCTCCCGTCCGGGGCGACGACGAGCCGGGCCACGCCGTCGCCGTTGCCGTAGTGCGTCCCCCAGGGAACGACGATCAGCCCGCCCGGCCGGGTCTGCTCCACCCAGGCGAAGGGGATGCGGCGTGCCCCGGCGGTGACGACGGCCCGGTCGTACGGGGCGCCCTCGGGGTGGCCTTCGTACCCGTCCCCGTGGACCACCCGCACCGCGGCCCCGAACCGGTCCAGCGCGGCTTGTGCCCGCTCGGCGACCACCCCGTCCACTTCCACCGTGACGACGTTCTCCGCACCGGCCCGGTGGGCCAGCAGAGCCGCGTTCCAGCCGGTACCGGTGCCGATCTCCAGCACCCGGTGCCCGGGGCGTACGTCCAGGTCCCGGAGCATCCGGAACACCACGCTCGGCATGGATGCCGACGACGTGGACACCTGCCCGGGCTCACGCCCGGCGTGCCGCCCGTCGTCCCACTGGGTGACCACGGGCACGTCCGCGTCCGCGTACCGGTGCCAGCTCTCCGGTTCGTCCGCGCGGGACACGGCGACACTCGCCCCCGCGCCCATGTCGAAGGGCCACATCAGCTCGGGAAGGAACGCCGACCGGGGCACGGCCTCGAAGGAAGGCACCCACTCCGGGTGGAGGGCCCCGCCCGAGATGAGGGCGCGCCCCAGTTCGGTCCAGCCCGGACGGCCCTGACACGTATCGGCAGTCATGGGTGCCCCCTCACTTCTTGGGCGGGTTGGGAACGCCGGGGCCTCCGTCCGGAGTCGGCGGAAGGGGCGGTCCGGGCCACGGCTCGCCCGGCAGACCGTCGCCCCCGTCGCCGCCATTGTTCTGAAGAATGCAGTAGGTCATGCCAGTTCCTTCCTGTTGTCGCTCAGTCGATTGCGCTCGGCGAGGCGATTGCGGATCAGACGGTTCGCTCGGGCCGTACGGAGAGGGTGTAGGTGCAGTCGGCGTCGGGGACGACGACGAGGAGCGGGTGGCCGTTCTTGAGGTGGGCGTGGGCGGCGCGCTGGCCGTGCTGGTCCCGGTACCAGGCGCGCAGTTCGGCGCTGTGGTCGGGGCCGGGGGTGTCGGGGAGGCGCATGGAGGGCTGGACCCAGGCGGAGCGGTGGGGGTCGGGGTCGAGCCGGTCCACGATCCACAACGCCTGCCCGCCCAGCCACCGCACCGCGAGCACGGGCGAGATGGTCCGGAAGGTCCCCAGCACGTACCGGGCCGTACGCCCGACCCCGTACACCGGCCCCTCCGCCACCGCCTCGCACCAATAACTCCCCGGCTGCACACGCCCGTTGATCTCGGCGTTCATGCGGGGCCGTCCATCCACATCACCCACGGCCGCTCGACCATCTCGGCGAAACCCGTGTGATCGGGATTGGCCCGCCAGTGCCCGAACGCCCACTCCTGCGCCCGCGAGGGATCGGTGAACGCGGCGGAATGCGCCCCGCACTCGTCGTCGAAATCATCCAGCGCGACGCACCGGAACCGATGGGTGACGGGCGGTGCGTCCGGCTCGGTGTCGGGCCGCAGCACCCACTTCACGAACCGGAACCTGCGCACGCTCACAGAATCCGCCCCGCACTGCGGGCATTGCACCGCGCGATCTCGGCCCTCAACCGCTCCATGGGCTCCGGAGCCCGGACGTTCGCCGGCTCGGCCTCCCACTCCGTACCGCCGCACACCGGCCGTAACGACCAGTACGGACCGGACACACCCCGGAACTCACCCACCCGGTTCCGATGGCCGGTATCCACCAACAGCGTTCCGGTAAGCGGAACTTGTGGGGGTTCCTGCTGACTCGCGGCAGTATTCTCTTCGGACACCGCCGACTCCTCTCCGTAACGGTTCCGCTACCAAGGGGGATCAGCGTGGCCTAGAGTCAGGAACCCTTCAAGTAACCGAAATAGAAGGAAGGGATGCGTGGAAGCATGGTCAATCGCAAGCAGTTAGACCCTGAAGCCGGCCCGGAAGCGGCCTACGGAGCCCGTATGCGCAGGCTGAGAGAAGGGCACGGCTGGAGTCAGGAAGACTTGGCCAGGCTGCTGGGATATTCCAGCCAGCATATTTCGGCCATTGAAACTGCTCGGAAGTCAGCAACCCTTCCGTTCTCGTCCAAGCTTGATGCCGCCTTCGGCGCCGCCGGCTCCGCCGACTCGTTCGAACGGGAGTGGCACAAGATCCGGCACGGGGTGCTGCTGCAAGGGTTTCCCGAGTACGTGGGCTACGAAGGCCGAGCAGCAGAGATTCGGCTCTACAACGTCGGAATCATTCCCGGTCTGCTCCAAACACCGGCGTACGCAAGAGTGTTGGCGGACAGCGCTGTACGGCGGGGAGCGATCACACCTGACCAGGCTGCCGAACGAGTCGCGTTTCTGGCCGAACGGCAAGCAGCACTGAAACGGCCCCATCCCCCCATGATGTTTGTGACCATGGACGAGAGCTGCATCCGTCGGCCCATTGGCGGGACTGATGTCATGGACGCCCAGCTGGCATACCTGCAAGAGTTTGCCGAGCTGCCGAACGCCCTGCTCCAGGTGGCGCCGTACGAGATAGGCGAGCGACGTACGTTCGACCTGCCCGTCAATCTCCTGACGATGCCTGATCGATCCGTGATCTGCTACGCCGAGTCCCAGGCCCAGGGACATCTCGACCGTGAGAGTGCGTCTGTACTGCCCATGTTGACGGCCTACCATCAGTTGCAGGGCGAAGCGCTGTCTCCGGCAGCGTCCATGGCCATGATCAGCCAGTTGCGAAAGGGCACCCCGTGACGACCGAATCCCCCCGCTGGTTCAAGTCCTCGTACAGCAACAACGGCGGCGACTGCATCGAGGTCGCCGCCAACCTTGTCGCCTCGCGCGGCGTGGTTCCCGTCCGCGACTCCAAGAACCCGCACGGCCCGGTGCTGAACGCCTCCCCCGCCTCGTTCACCACCTTCGTCGCAGGCATCAAAGCCGGAGAGTTCGGCGCCATCTGACCAGCAGGACCAGCGCATCCGCTCCGAGAGCACCCCGCCGCACAACACACGGCGGGGTGCTCTCGTTGTCGTGAGTTGGGGGCTGTTGGTTTGTTCTCCCGGCCCGGAGGGCACCTGGCACGCGACACGACCCCGGACTCGAAAGGGCACCCCGTGACGACCGAATCCCCCCGCTGGTTCAAGTCCTCCCACAGCGAGAACGGCGGACAGTGCGTGGAGGTCGCCACCGACCTCACCGCCGTCCGCGACTCCAAGAACCCGCACGGCCCGGTGCTGAACACCTCCCCCGCCTCGTTCACCACCTTCGTCGCAGGCATCAAAGCCGGAGAGTTCGGCACCATCTGACCATCGGGGGCCCTGCCGGAGGCAACGCCCGGTCTGGTCGGCGGATCATCGGTCTCGGGAGGCCGGACATGGACCCTTCCCGTCGCAGCGTGCTCGGTGCCGCCCTGTTCTCCGTCGCGCTGACCGTCCCCGACTGGCCGGACGTGGTGGGGCGCATGGAGGCCGTGCAAGAAGGCACCCGAACCCGCATCGGCATGTCCGACGTGCACACGGTGTCGGCCATGACGGAACAACTCTCGTCGATGGACGATCAGTTCGGGGGCCGGACCGCCCGTCCCCTCGCTGCGGCCTTCCTGGTGAACACCGTTGCCCCGTTCCTCAGGACCGACGGCCCCGAGTCCGTGCGCAGAGCCATGATGTCCGCCGCCTCCGACCTCTGCTACCTCACCGGGTACATGGCGGTCGACGAGGGCCTGCACGGGCTCGCCCAGCGCTACTACCTGAAGGCGCTGGAGCTCGCGGGAGCGTCGGAGGACCATCTGACGTACTGCACCACGCTCCGGGGAATGAGTGTGCAGGCGGTGGATCTGGGGCAGGGGCCGATCGCCATGCGGCTCGCGGATGCCGCTGCGGCCTCCTCTCCTCAGGCCGGACCGCGCATGCGTGCCTTTCTCGTCGGCCAGCAGGCGCACGCCGCCGCACAGATCGGTGACCGTCGTTCCGCGCTCATACATTTGCAGGAGGCCGAGACCGCCATGGACAAGGCGGAGTCCCGCGGGAAGACGTTCGGCTCGTACGACCCCGCGTCGCTCAACTACCACACCAGCCAGGTGCGGTTCGAAATGGGCGATGTGCACGGCGCCGTTGCCGCCATGCAGGAGTCGGACCGGCTCCGGCACGGCGTCTACCGGCGCACCCGTGTCAAGGAACGGGCGATCCTCGCCGAGCGGCAGCTCGCCGTGGGGCACCTCGAAGCCGCGTGCCGGACCTGGGGGCTCGCGCTGGACGACTACCCGCTGGTCGACTCCGGGCGCATCGACAAGCGGATGACGGACATGTTCGATCTCATCCGCCCCCACATCCGGAACCACGAAGCCCAGCAGCTGTACGAACGTGCGCGGGAGACCGTTCGCCCCGAACTCGTCCCGGCATGACGAGCGCCCTCGGGCGGGCGGCGCGAGGTCAGTGGTCAGGGGCGGACAGGTCCTCGTCGCACAGGCCGGTTCGGCAGCACACGGGCAGCCAGTCGGCCGCGACCTCCCGGACCCGTTGCAGGCGTGCCCGGTCCGGCTCCACCACCGTGAGGATCTCGAACGCGGCGCCGGCGGTGCCGAGGGACCGGTTCGACATCACCTCTCCGTAGAGCAGCCAGAGGCCCTGCCGGGCGAGGCCCCGGCACAGTTCCGGAAGATGGAGGCCCCGCCGGGCGGATTCCCCGTCCGTTCCCTCGCCCGCCACCAGGTGGTGCAGGAGGTCGAGGAACCGCTCCCGGGCCGTCGGTACGACGTCGTCGTCCGCGAGGGCGGCCAGGGCGACGGACGCCACCGCGGGGGCCGGCTCCCACAGAACCACCGCGGACCAGACGTGCTCTTCGAGGTCGACGCCGCCCGGTTCCCGCCCGGCTCCCCCGCCCGCCAGCCGCCGCAGGTCCCGGGCCAGGTGCTGCGCCGGGCCGCCGCATCCGCACAGCATGCCGCCCCAGTCGTGCCGGGCGATCTCCATCTCGACAAGTCGCATGGCTCCCGTGCCTCAGGTGGTCATGCCGGTCGATGACGCGGCGGCGGGCGGGACGGGCGTGGCCTGGTGGTAGTACATCTGCCACGTCCCGGCCGCACCCTGCTTGCGCCAGAGCGAACTGCGCCGCGCCCGCTCGCCGTCCAGCGTGGTCTCGTAGGTGAGGTGCACCAGCCCGGGTGCCAGCAGGACACCGGTGAACCCCGAAGGTTCGTAGTGCGGACCGCTTTCCGTCGCGCTGTCCATCTCGGGCAGCGCGGCGAGCATCTCGTCGTACGTCCACCGTCGTCCCGAAGCGCCGACCTCCACGAATTCCGGGTCCAGCAGCTCTCGGGCGAGTGCGCGTGACATGCGGACACCGGGGTCCATGAGGCGCAGCTCGCCCGCGATCGCTTCGTTTACCTCGTCCGTCTCTCGGCTCATGCGGGCATCCTCGCCCGGGGGACCGGGTCCGCCGCAACCGGGTTACCGCGCGCAGGGCGCAGCCGGCCTCCGAGCCGGGTCCGAAGACGTCCGTTCCGCGGATCGACGCGCTGCGACCATGGATGGATGACAAGCCACAACGAGCCCGTCGACTGGCAGGCGCTGGCCGACAGCATCGGCGCCGATCCGCAGTCCGGCGGCGACCGCACCGCCCGGCGGGCCATCTCCTTCCTGCTGGGTGACGAGGCGATGCGCGGGGCGGTGGACTGGTACGTCGAGGGCCTCCCGGCCTCCGAACACGCGCGTTCGGTCCTGCGGCTGCTGCAGCCCGACGCCGCCCGGTCCCGGTGCCTGGAGATCTACCGCACCGACCCGGATCCGGAACGTCGGCGCCTCGCCGTCGAGTTGCTGCGTGTCGTCGCCACGGCCGATGACCTCCCGCTGGTCGGCGAGTTCCTCGCCGACGCCGATCCGGCCGTCCAGACCTGGGGCATCGGCGTGCTCGACCAGCTGTTGTTCCGCGGCCACATCGACGCCGACGACGCGGAGCCCTTTCTGCGAGCCGCGGAACACCATCCGAACCCGCAGGTCCGCGAGAAGCACGCGTACCTGCGGGCTCACCTGGAATCCTCCGCCCATCGCGGTTGAACGCCGGTGCGGCCCCGCCGGGTTCTCCCGATGGCCCGGCGGTGCGCCGGACGAATTCCGGGCCGGCTCCTCCTAGCCGAGGCGCGCCATCTCCTCCTCCGAGAGACGCAGCGCGCCGGCCGCCACGTTCTGGGCGAGGTGGTCCGGGTCGCCGGTGCCCGGGATCGCCAGGACGTGCGGGCCCTGGTGCAGGGTCCAGGCCAGCCGGATCTGCGCGGGGGTCGCACCGTGCGCGCGGGCGACGGCACGCACCTCCTCGTCGGCGCCGGGGGCCGGGCCCGCCTCCCGGCCGGAACCGGCGATCGCGAAGAACGGGACGAAGGCGATGCCGAGTTCGCCGCAGCGCCGCAGGAGCGCCCGGTCCTCGCTCGCCGCGCCGATCCCGTACGGGTTCTGCACGCAGACGACCGGGGCGATGGCCAGGGCCTCGGTCAGCTGCCCGGACGTGACGTTGGAGACGCCGAGGTGGCGGATCAGCCCGGCCTCGCGCAACTCGGCCAGGGCCCCGAAGTGCTCGGCGATCGACCCGTTGCGCCGGCTCGGCGGCACGCGCAGGTTCACCACGTCCAGGTGGTCGCGGCCGAGCTGGCGGAGGTTCTCCTCGACCTGGCCGCGCAGCTGCTCCGGGTCGGCCCACCACCACGCGCCCGAGGGGTCGCGGGCCGGCCAGACCTTGGTGGTGATGACCAGGTCGTCCGGGTACGGTGCCAGCGCCCGGTTGATCAGTTCGTTGGCGGAGCGCGTCGCGGAGAAGTAGAACGCGGCGGTGTCGATGTGGTTCACGCCGAGTTCGACCGCCCTCCGGAGCACACCGATCGACCGCTCGCGATCACGCGGGACGCCGCCGAAGGGCTCGGTACCGGTCAGGCGCATCGCGCCGAACCCGACGCGGTTGACGGTCAGGTCACCGAGCCGCCAAGTCCCGGTTGTTTCCTGGGGGTTCGTCCGTATGTTCATGGCATGGCCCATCTCTTGCGGGTCGGGAAACGAGGAACCGGCGGGCCGCCCGGAGGGTGTCTCACGACAGGCCCCCACCGGCGCCGGGGCAGGCCCCGGGCATGAAAAAAAGCCTCCCCGGCGGATCGGAATCCGCGCCGGGAAGGCTCATCTGCTGGTCGGGACTTTAGCAGGCGGTCGAACACGGGGACTGCGGAGGGGAAGGTTTCCCGGTGGCCCAGCAGGGGGCCTCGGCAGCGGGGTTCTCGGCAACGGTTGAGGAGCCCGTACGCCCGGCCCTCCGTCACCGGGGCGGGGCGTACGGGTCACAAGTCCGGTGATCCGGTTACCGGCAGCACCCTCCGGCCCCGGGGCCGGTTTCGGCGGCCTCCCCGGCCGCGGCGGGAGTGCCGAGCTGGACGAGCTGCGGCTCGGGCGCGCAACAGCCGCCGTCGCCCCGAGCGGCTTCGGGGGCGTCGAAAAGGCCGGCGCCGCCGCAGACCCCGGTCTCGGGCAGGGTGAGTTCCACGCGGTCGGCGGACTCGATGTCGCCGGCGAGGGCGGCGGCGACGGAGCGGACCTGCTCGTAGCCGGTCATGGCGAGGAAGGTCGGGGCGCGGCCGTAGGACTTCATGCCGACCAGATGGACGCCCTGCTCCGGGTGGGAGAGTTCGCGGTGGCCGTGCGGGTAGACGGTGCCGCAGGAGTGCTGGTTGGGGTCGATCAGCGGAGCCAGGGCGACGGGGGCCTGGAGTCGTTCGTCGAGGCCCAGGCGCAGCTCGCCGAGGAAGGACAGGTCGGGGCGGAAGCCGGTCAGCACGATCACCTCGTCGACCGGGTCCAGGCGGCGCCCGTCCTCGCCGACCAGAACGAGGCGGCCGTCGGCGCCGGGCTCGATCGCCTCGGTGCGGAAGCCGGTGACCGCGTCCGCGTGACCGGCGTCGACGGCGGCCTTCGCCGCCAGGCCGAGCGCGCCGCGGGCGGGGAGCTGGTCGGCTTCGCCGCCGCCGAAGGTGGTGCCGGAGATGCCCCGGCGCAGGATCCACACGCCCTTCGTACCCGCACCCTCGTCGGTCCCGGCGAGGTCGGCGAGTTGGGCGAGAGCGGTGAAGGCGGAGGCGCCGGAGCCGATGACGGCGGTGCGCCCGCCCGCGTACCGGGCGCGCACGGCCGGGTCCCTCAGGTCCGGGACGCGGTAGGTGATCCGGCCCGCGGCGGCCTTCTCGCCGAGCGCGGGCAGCCCGCTGCCGCCGGCCGGGCCCGGCGTGGCCCAGGTGCCGGAGGCGTCGATGACCGCGCGGGCGAAGAGGCGCTCCTCACGGCCGTCGGCGGGGGTGAGGTGCACGACGAACGGCTGCCGCTCACGGTCGGCGTCCACGATCCGGTCCCGGCCGGCCCGGGAGACACCGGTGACGGTGGCGCCGGTGCGGACGCGGTCGCCGAGCGCGTCGGCGAGCGGCTGCAGGTAGAGGTCGGCCCAGTCGCCGCCGGAGGGGTAGGCGGCCGGGTCGGGGTGTGTCCAACCGGTGGGGGTCAGCAGCTTCTCGGCCGCGGGGTCGACGACTTCGCCCCAGGTGGAGAACAGGCGCACGTGCGACCACTCGCGCACCGCGGCGCCGGCCGCCCCGCCCGCCTCCAGAACCAGGGGCTCGACGCCCCGGTCGAGCAGGTGGACGGCGGCGGCCAGGCCGACGGGCCCGGCCCCGATCACGACGACGGGCAGCTCGGTGGCAGTGGACGCGTGCACGGCGACTCCTCACTTGTTTCGACATCCGTCGATGGCTTGCACGGCCCAGAATGACACCTGCATCGATGAGCGTCAACATAGACATTCATCGAAATCAGGCGTTCACCGATGGAGCGCATCCACGGCACCGCCGCCGGCGCTCTCGATACCACCGGGGCGACCGGACGCCGCCGACATACCTCCTCCCACTGGTTCGACATGTGTCAACATAGATACATGTCGAATGCGAAGGTGCTGCCGCTGCTCGAACCCGTCGACGGCCGGAGCGTGGCGCCGTGCTGCCCGCCGCTGACCGAACGCCCGATGACCGCGGAAGAAGCCGGGACGGCCGCGCGGATGTTCAAGGCGCTGGGCGACCCGGTCCGGCTGCGGCTGTTCTCCGCCGTGGCCTCGCACGAGGGCGGCGAGGCATGCGTGTGCGACATCTCCGACGTCGGCGTCTCCCAGCCGACCGTCTCCCACCACCTGAAGAAGCTGAAGGAGGCCGGGCTGCTCACCTCCGAGCGGCGCGGCACCTGGGTGTACTACCGCGTCGAGCCCTCGGTGCTCGCCGCGATGGGCAAGCTGCTGACTCCGTCGGCCGCGGCCTGACGGTCGTCGGGGAGGGGGGAGAAGCGTTGAGCGGAGCATCGGGCGCGGTGGTCGTGCCGCTGACGGCGGAGCACGCCGAGCAGGTGCTGGCCATCTACCGGGCGGGCATCGACGAGGGCGACGCCACCTTCGAGACCAGCCCGCCGACCTGGGAGGAGTTCGACGCCGCGAAGCTGCCCGAACACCGCTTCGCCGCCCTCGACGAGGCGGGGGCGGTGCTGGGCTGGGTGGCGGCGAGCCGGGTCTCGGACCGGTGCGCGTACGCGGGTGTGGTCGAGCACTCCGTCTACGTCCACCCCGCCGCCCGCGGCCGGGGCGTCGCCTCCGCCCTGCTCAAGGCCCTGGTCGACTCCACCGAACGGGTCGGGATCTGGACGATCCAGTCGGGGATCTTCCCCGAGAACACCGCCAGCCTCGCCGTTCATCGGCGCACCGGTTTCCGGGTCATCGGCACGCGCGAGCGGATCGGACGCCACCGCGGCGTCTGGCGCGACGTGGTCCTCGTCGAGCGCCGCAGCCCCGCCGTCACCTGACCGTCAGTCCCGCCGTCACCCGCCTGCCGGGCCCGCCCCTCGGTCCCGCCCGGCGGTCGCGCGGGCGGCGTCGCGGGCCGGGCGGCCGACGCCGATGAGGGTGGCCGAGGCCGGGCCGGTCCAGTCCCCGTAGCCGAGCAGGTGCAGCCGCGGCTCGCCGAGCGCCCGCGTACCGGCGGTGGGGATGTGTCCGCGCGCGCCGCGCAGATCCAGCGGGGCGAGGTGGGACAGGGCCGGGCGGAAGCCGGTGCACCAGATGACCGCGTCCACAGCGGCGTGGCTGCCGTCGGCCCACCGGACGCCGTCGGCGGTGAGCCGGTGGAACATCGGCTTCGCGGTCAGGAGTCCGGCGTCGCGGGCGGCGCGTACGGGCGGCACCGCGACGATGTCGCCGAGCGAGGCCACCCCGCCGGTGTCGTCGCGGCCGGCGTCGAGTGCGCGGCGGCGGGCGGTGGCGACGTCGAACAGGGCGCGGCCGTCGATGTCGTCCGGGAGGAAGCGCGCCGGGCGCCGGGTCGCCCACGTCACTTCGACGCGGCCGTCGAGGGCGAGGTCGGCGGCGATCTGGGCGCCGGAGTTGCCGCCGCCGACCACGAGGACGCGTCGGCCGGCGAACCCGGACGGGGAGCGGTAGTCCACGGTGTGGAGCTGTTGCCCGGTGAAGACGCCGCGGCCGGGGACGGCGGGGAGGAAGGGCCGTGACCAGATGCCGGTGGCGCTGATGACCGCGCGGGCCCGCCAGGTGCCGCAGTCCGCCTCGACCAGGAGGCGGCCCGCGTCGCGGCGTACCGCCTCCACGCGGGTGCCGTGCTGGACGGGAAGGTCGTAGCGCTTCTCGTAGTCGGCGAGGTAGCTCACCACGTGTCGGGCGTCCGGGTACGTCTCACCCGTCTGTGCGGGCATGAGGCGGCCGGGCAGGGAGGAGTGCTGTGCCGGGGAGAACAGGTGCAGCGAGTCCCACATGTGCTGCCAGGCCCCGCCCGGCGCCGGATCGGCGTCGAGAATCACGAAGTCCAGGCCCTGGCGGCGCAGGTGGTAGCCGGCGGCGAGACCTGCCTGGCCGCCGCCGACCACCACCACGTCGGTGCGCCGGGTCATGGAGCCGTCGTCACCGCGTCGGCGGCGAACTTCCTTCGCCAGGCGAGCGCGACGTACACGAGTCCGATCAGGACGGGTACTTCGATGAGCGGTCCGACGACGCCGGACAGGGCCTGGCCGGAGGTGACGCCGAAGGTGGCGATGGCGACCGCGATGGCCAGTTCGAAGTTGTTGCCCGCCGCGGTGAAGGCGAGGGTTGCCGTGCGGTCGTAGGCCAGGCCCAGCCCCTTGCCGAGCAGGAAGGTGCCGAAGAACATGACCGCGAAGTACACCAGCAGCGGCAGCGCGATCCTGACCACGTCCAGGGGCTGCGAGGTGATCGTCCTTCCCTGGAGGGCGAAGAGGACGACGATCGTGAAGAGCAGCCCGTACAGGGCCCACGGGCCGATCTTCGGCAGGAACTTCGCCTCGTAGCCGGCGCGGCCCATCTTCCGCTCGCCGATGCGGCGGGTGAGGAAGCCGGCCAGCAGCGGGATGCCGAGGAAGATGATGACGTTGAGGGCGATGTGCCATACGGAGACGTCCAGGCCCTGGCCGTCGCCGAGGTTCAGCCACCTGGGCAGCAGGTCGAGGTAGAACCAGCCGAGCAGGCCGAACGCGAGCACCTGGAACACGGAGTTGAGGGCGACGAGGACGGCGGCGGCCTCGCGGTCGCCGCAGGCGAGGTCGTTCCAGATGATGACCATGGCGATGCAGCGGGCGAGCCCGACGACGATCAGACCGGTGCGGTACTCGGGCAGGTCCGGCAGGAAGATCCACGCGAGGGCGAACATGACGGCCGGGCCGACGATCCAGTTGATGACCAGCGAGGAGACCATCAGCTTGCGGTCGCCGGTGACGGTGTCGAGCCGGTCGTAGCGGACCTTGGCCAGCACCGGGTACATCATGACCAGCAGGCCGAGCGCGATCGGCAGGGAGATCCCGCCGATCTCGATCCTCGCGAGCGCGTCGTTCATCCCCGGGACCAGACGCCCCAGCCCCAGGCCGACGGCCATGGCCAGCAGGATCCACACCGCGAGGTAGCGGTCGAGGGTGGAGAGCTTCCGGACGATCGAGTCGTCCCCGGCAACCCCGGCAGCGGTGGTGGGTTCGGCGGGGGTCACGGGCAGGCCCTCTTGTTCTCGGCGGCGGTGCGGGCGGAGGCGGCGAGTTCGGCGAACTGCTTGGACAGACCGGCCATGACCTCGGGCCTGAGCCTGTAGTACGTGAACCGGCCGCACGGCTCGGTCTCCACGATCCCGGCCTCGCGCAGCACCTTCATGTGGTTGGACAGGTTGGTCTGCTTGGCTCCGGTCTCCTCGACCAGGTGCGTCGTGCAGAGCGTCTCGCGCGCCAGCAGAGTCACGATCTTCAGGCGGAGCGGATCGCCCAGCACCCGGATCACATCAGCGTCGACTGAAGTCAGCATGCACTGATACTGTCACATCACCGCCCGCTGATACCAGTGGGGGCTGAACCCATCGGCGGCCTCCGCCGCGTGACGAAAGAGAACGATCGCCATGGCCGAGTCCTCCGACAAGCCGTCCGTCCTGTTCGTCTGCGTCCACAACGCCGGCCGTTCCCGGATGGCCGCGGCCTGGCTCGCCCACCTCGCCGGGGACCGGATCGAGGTCCGCTCGGCGGGGTCCGCCCCGGCCGATTCGGTCAATCCGGCCGCCGTCGCGGCGATGGCCGAGGTCGGCATCGACATCTCCGCCGAGGTCCCCCAGCTCCTGACCGTCGATGCCGTCCGGTCCTCCGACGTCGTCATCACGATGGGCTGCGGGGACGCCTGTCCCGTCTTCCCCGGCAAGCGCTACCTCGACTGGCGGCTCGACGACCCGGCGGGCCTGGGCGTCGAGGCCGTCCGTCCGATCCGGGACGAAATCAGGTCCCTGGTGGAGGAGTTGATCGCCGGGATCGCGCCCGCCTGAGCGGGTCCGGCCCCGGGGGCATGTCCGCCGCTACGGGTCAGGCGGGGGTGCAGCGGCTGTCGGTCCGGCCGACCGGCCCGTTCGGGGGGCGTCCGTGAAGGGGCGAGACGTCGGCGGGCCCTGCCGGCGTACTTCTTGACTGCGGGCACCGTCACGCCGAGCACGTGCGCGATGTGGTCGAACGGCACGGCGAACAGGTCGTGCAGGACGTGGGCGACCCGTTGGGGCGGGGTCAGCCGGTTCAGCGGACCACGAGGGCACGGAAGACGCCCCCTTGCGGAGCAACTCCTCGTCCACGGTCAGCTGTTCGGCCGGGATCTCGAAGCAGCGGTGCCCGAACGGTGCTGCCCTAACCCTGCTGGGTGGCGAACAGTTCCAGGTGCCCGCAGTGGGGGCACCGGTAGGCGTCGATCTGCAGATGCGGCCGGCCCATCCGCTTGGCATTGCCCAAGGGGCCCTTCTCAAGGGGGCCCGCGACCCACTGAGAGAACCCGCGGGCTCCCTGTCCGAGGTCTTCGATGAAGCCCTGTTCCAGCCCCACCGCACCGCATTGGGTGCACCGTATGTTGTTCGACATGCTGTTCATCGGGGGAGTCTAGACGGCGGTCGCGGGCGTGGGAGCCCCTTGGGACCCGGCCCTTCCCGTCGCTCCGGCCGCCCCCACCGGCGGGCCGGGGATCAGGCGTCGGCGTACTGGGCCGCGTACTCCTCGCTGGGCGGGACGACCGTGATGACGTCGATCAGCACGCCGTCGGGGGCGGCGACGATGAAGTGGCGCTGGCCGAACTCCTCCGTGCGCAGCGACAGCACCTCGGGGAGGCCGGCCACCGTCACGAGCCGCCGGTGCTCGGCGTCCACGTCGTCCACCTCGAAGTTCAGCAGCAGGCCGCCCCGGAGCGCGCTCCGGTGGCTCTCGGGGTAGGTCGGGTGGGTGTGGTCCAGCAGGGCCAGCTCGTACTGCGGGGCGTCGGAGCGGCGCAGGCTCACGTACCAGTCCGCCTCGAAGGTCACCTCGAACCCGAGGTGGCGGGTGTAGAAGTCGCGGGAAGCGGCCACGTCGCGGGTGGCCAGCACCGGGTAGAAGCCGCCGAGTCCGGCCGGGCGGCCGTCCGTGGTGGCAGCGCGGCCGTCCGTGGTGGCAGGGGTCTTCGTCATGGCAGGGTCCTTCCGTCAATTTCACATACCCCGGGTATGTGAATCGTGATGTTAGCGTACCCCGGGTATGTGAATGGAGAGGGAGGTCCGCACGCGATGGCGGTCAACCGGGCGGAACAGCGGGCGGCCACGCGGCGGGCGCTGCTGGACGAGGGGCGGCGCCGGTTCGCGGCCGACGGCTACCACCACGTGGTGCTGGCCGAGGTGGCGCGGGCCGCCGGGGTCACCAAGGGGGCCGCCTACCACCACTTCGACAGCAAGGCGGGGCTCTTCCGGGCCGTCGTCGCCGAGGTCCAGCAGGAGCTGGGCGAGCGGGTGGCCGCCGCGGCCGAGCGGTACGAGGACCTCTGGGAGCAGCTCCGGGCCGACTGCCGGGCCTTCCTCGCCGCGGGGACCGATCCGGCCGTGCGGCAGATCCTGCTGGTCGACGCGCCGACCGTACTGGGCTGGGACGAGTGGCGGGCCATGGACGAGGAGTCCTCGGCCCGGCACCTCGCGGAGGCCCTGGCGGCGCTCGCCGGGGCCGGGATCATCGCGGATCAGCCGGTGGAGCCCCTGGCCCGGCTGCTCTCGGGGGCGATGAACGAGGCAGCGCTCTGGATCGCCCGGGGCGGGGATCCGCAGGCCGCGGAACAGGCGCTCGACCGGCTCCTGTCCGGGCTGCGCGCCCCGGCCTGAGCTCCCGCGCAGCCGCAGGACGGCGAGGGCCCGGACGGCCGGGGACGCCGGAAGGCCCGGGATGCCAGGGGCCCGGACGGGCGGGGACGCCGGAGGCCGGGGCCTTTCGGTTCCCCGGCCGTACCGGTCATCGCCCGGCGGGCCCTTCCGTCACTTGCGCCAGAACAGGTGGTGCGTCACGCCGCTCGGGCTGGGCACGACGTCGAGGTGGAACCGGTCGAGCAGTTCGTCGGGGGACTCCCAGAGCCGCGAACCGGCCCCGAGCTTCACCGGTGAGACCGCCACGTGCAGGGTGTCGACGAGATCGGCTTCGAGGAACTGCCGGATGGTCGCGGCCCCGCCGCCCAGCCGGACGTCCTTGCCCCGCGCCGCCTCCCGCGCCTTTTCGAGCACCGCGGCCGGTTCGTCGTCGATGAAGTGGAACGTGGTGTCGGAGAGCGTGAACGAGGGCCGCGTGTGGTGCGTCATCACGAACACCGGGGTGTGGAACGGGGGTTCGTCGCCCCACCAGCCGAGCCAGTCGTGGTTCTGCCAGGGTCCGCGCTGGGGGCTGAACTTGTTGCGGCCCATGATCTCGGCGCCGATGTTGTTCGCGAAGTCCCGCGTGAAGTAGTCGTCGAGGCCGCGGCTCCCGCCGGGGTCGGTGCGGTTGGGCCAGCTCGCCGTGGCCCCGGCCCAGCTGAACATGGTCCCCGGGTCGGCGTGTCCGAACGGCCTCTCCAAACTCTGGCCCTCACCAGCGCCGAACCCGTCGCTCGACACGTTGAAGTTCTGGACCCTCAGCAGTTGTTGCACGTACTTCCTCCTGTGCTCGGCATCGGTGAATGAGACGGTTCGGACCGGGAAAACTCATCGGGGCCGGGCCGGCGTCGGCGCACGGTCGCGACCGACAGCCGCCCGCGCTTCAGGCCCACACCACTTTGACCATGGCCCGCCCTGCCGAAGCCGCCCGCCCGTAGAGCCGGCGAAGATCTTCGTGATGACGCAGGAACTCCTGCCTGACCTGCGCTTCTCCTCCGAAACGGCCGCAGGCCCCCGCACCGGCGAGGCTCCACAACTCGTCGAAGGAGACCCTCGCGAGGAAGTCCGCGGCCCGCGCCACCCCGGGCGGCTCCAGAAGCATCATGGGCGGGTCGGAGGGGGCGGCACCGGCTCCGTGCGCCACGGGGCGGCCGCCGTAGACCGGTAGCTCCCAGATCCTGCCCCCGCCCCCGTCCACGTCCATGTCCGTGTCGGGGGCATCGGCCGCGGCGTAGAGGTCGTTCACGAAGCCGAAGACCTTCTCGATCGAGCCGGCCACACCCTCCGCGTACTCGGCGGGGTGGTTCTGCCACGCCTCGTACATGAACGCCGCGAGCCAGGTGTGGTCGTCCCGGATCTCCGACTGCGCGACGGCGCGAAAGTGCAGGTGGATACTCATCGCGACGAGTCCCCGGTTCAGCGGCCCCTGGTCGGGCCGGGCGGACAGACCCTATTCGACGGCACTGACAATCGAGGGCCCGTCTCCCGGCGGTGCGGCGATCCGCTTCTCGAACCAGTGGTGGGCGTACGGCTCGTCGTTGAAGGCCGCGACCTCCTGGAAACCGAAGGACCGGTACAGGTTGATCGCGGCGCCGAGCGCCCTGTTGGTGTCCAGCCGCAATGTGTCGCAGCCGTGCCGGGCGGCCCGGTCCTCCAGTTCGGCCAGGAACCGGCGGCCGAGTCCGAGCCTGCGGGCCCGGGGGGCGACCCACATGCGCTTGATCTCCGCCGGGCCCCCGGGCGGCAGCTTCACACCGGCGCAGCCGACGGGCTCGCCGTGCAGCCGGGCGACCAGGAACAGGCCGCGCTCCGGCCGGAGTTCGCCCGCGTCGGGCAGCAGGCTGAGCGCGGGGTCGAAACCGGTCTCGAAGAGCCCGCGCACCTCGTCGAAGTAGGACGTGAGGCAGTACCGGGCGTCGGGGTGGTCGGGGTCGACGACGTCCAGGGCGACCGTCGCCGCGGTCAGCAGCCGGTCCACCTCGGCCATGGCCGCGACCAGCCGGGCGCGTTGCGCGGAGTTGAGCGGTTCCAGGAGGGAACCGGCCAGCTCGTTGCTGCGGTCGTCGATCAGGGACCGCTCCGCCCGCCCCCTCCCCGTGAGCCGCACCGTGCGCACGCGCCCGTCCCGGGGGTGCGGCTCCACCACCACCAGGCCGTCGGCCTCCAGGGAGCGCAGCAGCCGGCTGACGTACCCGGAGTCGAGCCCGAGCCGCTCGCGCAGACGCCGTACGTCCAGGCCCTGTTCGCCGATCTCCCAGAGCAGCCGGGCCTCGCCGACCGGCCGGTCGCGGCCCAGGTAGTGGTCGTGGAGCACGCCCACGCGTTCGGTGACGGTGCGGTTGAACCGCCGTACCAGGTCGATCCGTTCATCCATTCTCTGACCTTAGTCAGAGAATGCTGCGGAGGCGGGGCGGATGCACCGTGCCGCGGCCCCGGACGGGGAGCGTCCCCCGTCCGGGGCCGCGCCCGGCCGGTCAGTCCTTCACCACGTCCTGCGGGTACCAGCGCAGCTCGACGGTGTTGCCGTCCGGGTCCCGGACGTACACCGACTGCGCCTCGCCCCGGGCGCCGGACCGGGAGACCGGGCCCTCCAGCACGTCGAAGTCGCCCGAGTCGATGACCTCCTGCCAGTCCAGCGGCTCGACGACCAGGCAGATGTGGTCCACGTTCGACTCATGGCGCGGCCGGCCCAGCAGGTCGATGATCGTCACCGGGCTGACCCGTACCGAAGGGAACGGGAACGTGCCCGCCCGCCACTCGTCCACCTTGATCGGCTCCAGGCCGAGAAGGCCGCAGTAGAACTCCAGGGATCGCTCGACGTCCTGCACGTTGAGCACCAGATGGTCGAAGTCCTTCACTCTCACTCGCACGTACGGCCTTTCTCCCGCCCGAAAGCGGTTCTGTCCGATTCGGTTCTGTCCGATTCGGTTCGGTTCGCATGGCTCAGGGAGCCGGGGGCGCGGGAGGCCAGGGGATGCCGGCCAGCAGGGGCAGCAGCTGCTCCTCCTCGTGGTCGAGGTGCGCGTTCAGCTCCGTGGACATCCTGTCGAGTTCGGCGCGGAAGCGCTCGGGGTCGGCGGCCGCGATGTCCGCCAGCAGGGTCACCAGCTCACCCTGGAGGCGGGCGACCGTGCGGTGCTCCTCGGCGAGCCGGTCGAAGGTGGCGGCCAGTGCCGGGTGGTACCGGGCGATCCCGGGGAACAGGTGCGCGTCCTCGCTGGTGTGGTGGAACTCCAGGGTCCGGCAGAATGCCAGGCAGCGCTGCCTGATCTGCAGCCCGAGGCCCGGGGCCGGGGGCGCGCCGGGGCCCCGGTGGGCGGCCCGTGCCGCGAAGTGGGCCGCCACCTCCTCCTGGACCTGGCGCAGCTGGTCGCGCAGCCAGGTGTGGACCTCCATGAGCTTCCCGGCGAGGGTGGTGACCTCGCGGGGTTCCCAGCCGTCGGGCTCGGCGCGTTCCAGCGCCACGACCGGCAGGAGCCGGGTGGTGGCGGCCTGGTAGGCGGCGTATCCGGGGGACGTCCGCACGACGTGCTCGAACAGTTCCCCGCGCCGCTCCCCCTCCGCGGGGACCGCGAGGGCCTCGAACGTACGGGTGCCGGCCTCGACCCGGACCACGGGGTGGGCGAGCAGGTTGTGGTACCAGTCCGGGTGCTTCGGGGCACCGAGGTTGGAGCCGACGACCAGCAGGGTGCCGCCGTGCCGGACGTAGCCGAGGGGCGTGGTGGTCTCCTTGCCCGACCTGGCGCCGGTGGTGGTCAGCAGGAGCAGGTCCCCGCCTTCGAAGGGGCCGCCGACCTTTCCTCCGTTGGCGCGGAACTCGTCGATGACCGATTGGTTGAACGGTGTGGGCATACGGGTCTGTGTCTCCGTGGGTCCGGATGCGGCCGGGGCCGCGGTGAGCTGCGGGAACGGGTGGTCATGACGCGCGAGCGCGTACCGGTCCGTGCGGGGATCGCGCACGCGGGACGGCGGACCGCACCCGGTCCACGGCGCCGGACGCGGACGGCGCACGGCGACGGAACGGGGTGCCCGGTGCGAAATCGCGGACACGGGACGCGGGGCGCGTACGACGACGTGCGGCCGTGCCGCCACGTCGGGCGTCGGCGTCAGGCGCAGGGCGTGGAGTATGAACTCATGAGGGCCCCCTCGTGCGAAGGGTGTTCGCCCGACCACCGGCCGGCCCACTGCTCTTGGCCGGCGTCACGCGACACCGCGCCCATTACACGCACCCCGGCGGGAGCTGTCAACGCGGGTCCGGTCGCCCGCCGGGCGCTTCTACCCTTTGCACCATGCACATTCCGCCCGCACATGCGCTCGTGGCCACCGACCTGGACGGCACGCTGCTGCGCCGTGACGACACCGTGAGCACCCGCACCCGTGCCGCGCTCGCCCTGGCCGCCCGCGCCGGGGCCCGGCACCTCGTGGTCACCGGGCGGCCCGTGCCCGGGACGCGCGCACTGCTCGCCGGGCTGGGGTACCGGGGCCCGGCGGTCTGCGGGCAGGGCACCCAGCTGTACGACGCCGGGTCCGGGCGGCTGGTGCGCACGGTCACCCTGGACCGGGAGGCGGCCGGCACCGCGCTCGGCAAGATCGAGGCCGAGGTGGGGCCGGTCTTCGCGGCCGTGGACCAGGACGGGCCCGAGGGCCGCACCCTGATCGAGCCGGGCTACCGGATGCCCCACCCGACGCTGCCCGCCCAACGCACCCGCAGCCGCCACGAGTTGTGGTCCGCGCCCGTGGTCAAGGTGCTCGTCCGGCATCCGGAGCTGACCGACGACGCACTGGCCGAGGCGGCCCGCGGGGTCGTCGGCGACCTCGCCACCGTCACGCACTCCGGCCCCGGCACGGTCGAACTGCAGCCGTACGGGGTCGACAAGGGGACCGGTCTCGCGCTGGCCGCCGAGTACCTCGGGGTGGCCGTGGACACGGCGATCGCCTTCGGGGACATGCCCAACGACCTGCCCCTGTTCCGTACGGCCGGGCACGGCGTCGCCATGGCCAACGCCCACCCGGACCTGCGCGCCGCGGCGGACGAGGTGACGTCGTCGAACGAGGACGACGGGGTCGCGAAGGTGCTGGAGCGGGTGTTCGGCTGAGCGCGAGCGGCGCGGGCGCGGGACGGGGAAGGAATCCCCCGCCGGTGGCGGAAGGTCAGAGCGACATCAGGCAGTACAGCCGGTGCGGCTCGCTCCGGGACGCGGCCTCCTCGGCCAGCTCCGCCAGCCCTCCGAGGAAGTCGGACAGGTCCTCGGGCCGGGCGTTTCCGCCGAACTCCTCGATGTGCGACCAGGATTCGGCCACCGCGGCGAATCCGCCGGGCCGCGCGGCCACCAGGGCGTCACGCAGTTCGTCGGTCAGCGTGACCAGCCAGCGGGAATCGTCCTCGGGAGAGCTGAGCAGCCGGTTGAAGCGCGGCAGCGGCGTGATCTCGTCGTACGGCGTGCCGGTGAGCAGGCTCTCGGCCTGCCCCAACTCCACGTACGGGTCGATGCCCTTGACCGGGAGCACCGGCAGTCCGGCGGCCTCGGCCCCCTCGTCGAACGCCGTCAGGGCCGTCGGGTCGTCCGGTGCGCTGAAGTAGTCGTACAGATTTCCCATGCGCGCATGCTCGCACGGCCCACCGACAACGGGGCCGGACGCGGCACACCCCCCGTGCGGGGTCCGGGTGCGGGGCGTCGTTCGCCCTCAGGGTTCCGGCGGTGCCCCGATCGCCCGCAGCACGTGCGCGACCAGGGCGGCGATCTCCTCCTCGTCCTGGATCGGCATGCGCAGGACGTGGCGGTAGTACATCGGGCCGTACAGCATCTCCACGGCCAGCGGGAGATCGGCGCCCGGCGGGATCTGGCCCTGTTCCTGGGCCCGGCGCAGCCTGGCGACGGCCTCCTCGCAGCGGGGGGCGATCAGCTTCGACCTGACGATCTCGGTGAGGGCGTCGTCGTGGTGCATCTCGGAGAGGATCCCGGAGTACGCGGGGCCGAAGGGCGGCGTGGAGATGAGCCGCACCGCGCCCATCACGTTGCTCCGCAGGTCGGCGGCGATGTCCCCGGTGTCGGCGAACGGCGTCGTGCCGACCAGGGCCTCGGTGAACGCCTCCAGGATCACCGCGCTCTTCGACGGCCACCAGCGGTAGATCGTCTTCTTGCTGACGCCCGCCCTGGCCGCGATGGCCTCGACGGTGACGCGCCCGTACCCCTTCTCCGTGCACAGTTCGAGGGCCGCCTCCAGGGTCGCCCTGCGTGATCTCTCGCTGCGGCGCAGTGAACTCGGCGATGTGATCATTCGGTGAGCATAGGGGTGTGTGGACCGGGTCTTGTTGACAGCCTGTCGCCAAAGGTCGAACAATACCCAGGCGGAAACGGAACGTGCCGTGTCGTGTCGTTCCCGTGACCCGCACCGTTCGTGCCGTTCGTGCCGCGACGAGCCGATCGGGGGACGGCTCGCCCGGCCGACGGCGCGAGCGGTGACCGCACTCCGCGCTCCGCTCACCGGACCGGAACCGGCCCCGTGCTCCGCATACCGGACCGGAACCGCTCCCACGCCCCGCGCACCGCACGGCCGGCCGGGGGCGCCCCCGTGCGTCAGGCGGTGATGTCCTTCGCCGTGAAGCGGGCCCAGGCCGCCGAGCCGAACACCGCCGCGTACAGGCTCTGAAGCCCCAGGTTCTTGACCACTTCGTCCCAGTAGACCGGGGCCCGCATCAGGTCCGCGTACGACATCCAGTAGTGCGGGAAGAGGTAGGGGTGGATTCCGCTCAGCTGCGGGATGCCGTCCACGATCTGGACCGTGATCAGTATCCCGACGGTGGCGGCCATGGCCGCGATTCCGCTGCCGGTGAGGGTCGAGATGAACAGGCCGACGGCCGCGAACCCGATCAGCGACGCGGCGACGACCACCGCGACCAGTCCGGCCCGCAACAGCCCCTCGCCGAAGCCGATCCGCGTCCCCGAGATGGTCGTGACCTCCCCGACGGGGAAGAGCAGCGCGCCCACGGCGAGCGCGGACAGGGCCACGACCAGGGTCGCGACCAGGCAGAACACCAGCACCGATGCGTACTTCGTCAGCAGCAGCCGGGTCCGGCCGGCCGGGGCGACCAGCAGGTAGCGCAGCGTTCCGGCGCTCGCCTCGCCCGCGACCGAGTCACCGGCGACGACCCCGACGGCCATCGGCAGGAAGACCGGGAGGGTCACCGCGAGGGCCGCGAAGACCAGGAAGAGCCCGTTGTTGGTGACCTGGGAGAGGAACGCCGGGCCCGCCCCGCCGCCGCCCGGCCCGTGCGGGGAGCCGCCGCCCGTCTCGATCCGCACGGCGATGCCGATCAGCACGGGCACGGCGGCCAGCACCCCGAGCAGGGCCAGGGTGCGCCAGCGGCGCAGGGTGGTGACCAGCTCGGAACGGAGGATGCCGAAGGTCCACAACGGGTTCCTCCGGATCCTCGCGGCCCGGGGCGCGCTTTCAGCCTGCGACATCGAAACCCTCTCCGGTGAGTGCGACGAAGGCGTCCTCCAGCGAGGCCCGTTCGACGCCGAAGGACCGCAGGCGCACTCCTGCGTGGACCAGTGCCGCGCTGAGGTCGGCGAGTTCGACGTCGCCCGGCGGCGCCTCGGCGCTCACCCGGTCGCCGTCGGCCGTGACGCCGGTGACGCCCAGTTCCGTCAGTACCCGGGCGGCGTCGCCCGGGTCGGGGGTGGTGACGGTCAGCCGGCCGCGGGTGCCCGCCGCCAGTTCCGCGACCGGGCCCTGGACGACCAGCCGGCCCCGGGCCATCACCGCGGCGTGCGTGCAGACCTGTTCGATCTCGTCGAGGAGGTGCGAGGAGAGGAAGACCGTGGTGCCCTCCGCCGCCAGCTCCCTGACCAGGGCGCGGATCTCCCGCATGCCCTGCGGGTCGAGGCCGTTGGTCGGTTCGTCGAGGACGAGCAGGCGGCGCGGCCGGAGCAGGGCGGCGGCGAGCCCGAGGCGCTGCTTCATGCCCAGGGAGTACGCCCTGGCCTTCTTGCCGGCCGCCGCGGCCAGCCCGACCCGTTCCAGGGCCTGCTCCACCCGGGCCCGGCGGGTGCGCGGGTCGGCGGTCGGGTCGGCGGAGTCGTACCGCAGCAGGTTGTCCCGGCCGCTCAGGAAGCCGTACAGCGCGGGCCCCTCGATCAGCGCGCCGACCTGCGGGAGCACGGTGCGGGCGGCGTCCGGCACGGGGTGGCCGAGGAGCCGCGCCGTGCCGGCCGTCGGGGTGATCAGGCCCATCAGCATCCGGATGGTGGTGGTCTTGCCCGAGCCGTTGGGGCCGAGGAAGCCGAAGACGCTGCCGGCGGGAACGCTGAGGTCGAGGCCGTCCACGGCGAGCTGTCCGCCGCGGTAGCGCTTGGTGAGGCCCCGGGTCTCGATCACGGCCGCCGGATCGTCACCGCTCCCCGGCCCGTTCCACGGACCGTCATCGGGCCCGGGGGTCTCGGACGCCTCGGGGCTGCCGGGCGCCCCGGGGCTGCCGGCCGGGCCGGTGGCCGCTCCCGGCTCGGGAGCCTCTTTCGGCTCGACCTCGGTCCCGGGCTCTGTCATGCGTACTCCCCATGGGTCGGCAGGGTTCGTCCGGCCGGGCGGACCGGACGTTCCTGGGCCGTGCTCCGGCGGTGCCGCCCGCCCGAGGGGCGGACGTGGCGAACCGCCCCGCCGTACGGAGCGTACGGCGGGGCGGGTGAACGGTGTCGGGGCGCGCGGCGCGCCCCGGCGTCAGGAGGCGTTGTTCGCCGCCTCGACCAGCGCGTCCTTCGTGACCGCGCCGACGTAGACCTTGCCGTCGTCGGTCATCAGCGCGTTGACCAGGCGGGTCTTGAAGACCGTGCCCGAGCCGAACTTGCCGGTGACCTTGTCGCCGAGCGAGTCCAGGAACTGCTGGGCCTCGGCCGGCATCCCGTCCGACTCCTTCGAGGGGAGACCGGTGCCGCCCGGGGTGCTGATCTCCGCGATCGTGTTCCAGCCCTCGCCGATGATCTTCGTGTCCTCGGCCCTGCCGCCCCCGGCGCCCAGCCGGTCGGCGCCCGGGAACAGCCCGTCGAGGCCCTTGCCCAGGTCCTTGGCCGGGCCCTTGCCCCGCTCGTGCTGCGCCTTCGCGTCGTCGGCCTCGGTCACCTCGGTGCCCTTGGGCGGGGTGAACGTGAACAGGGAGGCGTCCGGCTTCGCGAAGTCGACCTCGGTGAACCCGGCGTCCACGACGGGCTTGCCGCCGGCGCTCGCGAGGAGGGTGAACTTCAGCGGCACGCCGTTCTCCGCGTCGACCGCGACCGTGGCCGAACCGATCGTGGAACCGCCCTGCTTCGGCTTGACGACCAGCTTGTACGCGTCGCGTCCGGCGACCCGGGCGGTGCCGTCGACCGTCACGGACGTGGTGGGGCCCGCCGTCTCCAGCAGCTGCTCGGCCAGCTCCTTCGGGGTGGCCGGGGCGCCCTCGGGGGCGGGGTGCGCGGACTTCCCGCCGGTGCCCCGCGCGGACTTGTCCGCGGTGGCGTGGTACGCCTGGTCGGAGCCGCTGTCGTAGGCCCAGACCTCGTCGCCGTTGCGGATCAGGCTGTACTCCGAGGCGTTGTCCATGATCGACAGCCGCTGCTTGTCGGGCCCGTCCGCGGCGACCCGGAGCGTGTGCGTGCCGGACACCAGCTCCGTCATCCGCTCCTGCGGGTCGGCGCTCGCGCCGCCCCGGCCGGCCCCGCCGCCCTGGACGAAGGCGTCGGCCAGGCCGCCGAGCGAGGGGATGCCGAGGTCGGTGCTGATGCGCACCGTGCCGGAGAGCCGCTCGGTGTCCGAGGCGGCGATCCTCTCGATGAGTTCCTGCGCGGTGATCTTCGGCAGATCGGGGTCACCGGTGCTCGCGAGCGCCGGCACGAGACCGATCGTCGCGGCCGCCACTCCCGCCACCGCGACCGGGACGATGTAACGCGCCGCCTTGCGACGGCCGACGGCGGTGCCCCTGGTCCCGCCGCCGGTCTCTGCGCTGTCGTTCGGTGCCATGTGTGCCCTACCTCCGTGGTCGGCGGCTTCCGTCCGGTTGCACTCGTCCACTCCGTGCCGCCATTCTCACCGATTTGGTCAGGAGTGGACGTTCTCCATCTGACCAAACCGGTGGCCCGAAGGCGTCAGCCCGCGGGAGCAACTCCGCCTACCTCTTCGGTATGACACCGCGCGGATGCGGCTCCCTCGTCCCGTAGGGGGCGTGCGACGGGGGAAGTTGGGGTCGCGGTCCGCGCACGGACCCGTGACCGGCGTCCGCCGTCCGGCCGGGAGGCCGTCCGACGGGTACTCAGCCCGCCCGGTGCACCACCGCGTCGCACAGCTCCTCCAGCGCGGCCTTCGCGTGGCTCCCGGGCAGCGGCGCCAGTGCCGCCCGTGCCTCCTCCGCGTACCGGATGGCGTCCCGCTTGGCCTGCTCCAGCGCCGGGTGGGCGCGCAGCCTGCGCAGCGCCTCGGCGTGCCGGGCGTCGTCCTCCAGGCCGCCGTCCAGCAGCGCGACGAGCTCCAGGTCCTCCGGCCGGCCCTCGGCCGCCGCCCGCGCCCGCAGGTGCAGCACGGGAAGGGTCGGGATGCCCTCGCGCAGGTCGGTGCCCGGGGTCTTGCCGGACTCGTGGGAGTCGGAGGCGATGTCGAGCACGTCGTCGGCCAGCTGGAAGGCCATGCCGAGCCGCTCGCCGTACTGGGTGAGGATGTCGACGGTCGACTCGTGCGCACCGGCCATCATCGCGCCGAACCGGCAGGCCACCGCGATCAGCGAGCCGGTCTTGCCGCGCAGCACCTCCAGGTAGTGCTCGATCGGGTCGCGGCCCTCCGCGGGGCCGGCGGTCTCCAGGATCTGGCCGGTGACCAGCCGTTCGAACGCCTCCGCCTGGATGTGGACGGCCTCCGGGCCGAGATCGGCCAGTATGTGCGAGGCGCGGGCGAAGAGGAAGTCGCCGGTCAGGACGGCCACCGAGTTGCCCCAGCGGCTGTTGGCACTGTCGACACCGCGGCGCACGTCCGCCTCGTCCATCACGTCGTCGTGGTAGAGCGTCGCGAGGTGCGTCAGCTCGACGACGACGGCGGCGGGCACCACGCCCGGCGCGTCGGGGTCGCCGAACCGGGCCGCCAGCATCGCCAGCAGTGGCCTGAAACGTTTGCCTCCGGCTCGGACGAGATGCTGCGCGGCCTCCGTGATGAAGGGCACGTCGCTCTTGGTGACGTCGAGCAGCCCGGCCTCGACAGCAGCCAAACCGGCCTGGACATCGGCCTCAAGAGCATGGTCCCGCACGCTCAGTCCGAACGGCCCGACGACGGTCACGAGGGGATCTCCTGTCTGCTGACGATCACACGGAATGTCGATGTGTCGCTGCCATCACTCAAGTCAGCGTATCCGGTCCGCTTTGGATCACCGTGGGCGCCTTCCCGCCACCGCCGGTATGTTCGTGATCAGCTCGTACGATCAGGAGTATCCCCTTTGTCCAACGCAGCCGCAGACACCGGATCGACACAGCCCCCTCCGGGCGATGACCAGGCATTTTTCGGCCAGCCTCGGGGGCTGATGACCCTGTCCGGCCTGGAGGTCTGGGAACGGTTCTCGTTCCTCGGCATGCAGGCGATCCTGGTCCTCTATTTCGCCGACACGGTCGCCCACGGCGGCATGGGCATGGAGCCGGGCACCGCCGCGTCCGTCTCGGCGGCCTACGGAACCCTGGTCTACCTGGTCTCCGTGGCGGGCGGCTGGCTGGCCGACCGGATGCTCGGCTCGTACCGCGCCGTCCTGTACGGCGGCATCCTCATCGCCTGCGGGCATTACGCCATGGCGGTGCCCACCGACGCGATGACCTGGATCGGCCTCGGCCTGATCAGCGCCGGCACCGGGCTGCTCAAGCCCAATGTGGCCACCATGGTCGGCAAGCTCTACCGCACCGAGGACGAGCGCCGCGACGCGGGCTTCGCCCTCTACTACATGGGCATCAACATCGGGGCGTTCCTCGGCCCGCTGATCACCGGATGGCTCGGGGACCACGCGAGCTGGCACTGGGGCTTCTCGGCCGCCGCCTTCGGCATGACCCTCGGCCTCGCCCAGTACGTACTGGGCCGGCGTCACCTGGCCGGGCGAAGGCACGGTGCCGAATTCGCGCTGGCACCGGCGCCCATGCGCCGCGCCGTCCGGCTGATCGTCGCCGGTGCCGTCGTGGTCGCGGCCCTCGCCACCGTCCTGGCCCTGACGGGGTGGCTGACCATGGACCGCTTCGTGAACCTGCTCACCCTCGTCTCGGTGATCGCGCCGGTCGTGTACTTCGTGGTGATGTTCCGCAGCCCGCAGGTCACCGGCGAGGAACGCGGCAGGCTGCGCCCGTACGTGGTGCTGTTCCTGGCCTCCGTCGTCTTCAACTTCATCCTGTTCCAGGCGTACTCGACGATGATGCTGCTCGCGTCGACCAACGCCCGCACCGAGATCCTCGGCTTCCACTTCCCGGCGAGCTGGTACGCCTCCGCGCTCGGCGCCTTCGAGGTGGCGCTCGCCCCGGTGGTCGCCGCGGTCTGGGCCCGGATGGGCCCGCGCCAGCCGCACGTCTCCAACAAGATCGCCCTCGGGGTGATCCTCGGCGGGCTGTCCTTCCTGCTGATGGTGGTGCCGACCTCCGGGCACTCCGGCGACACCTACCGGATGGCCGCCTGGTGGATCGTCGGCTCCTACCTGCTGCTCGGTCTCGGCGACATCCTGCTGGAGACCTCCGGCATGTCCGCGACCACCAAGCTCGCCCCCGCGGCGTTCGCCAGCCAGACGATGGCGCTCTGGTTCCTCTCGCTGGCCCTCGCCAACGGCATCCAGGCCCAGGTCGTGAAGTTGTACGGAGAGGTCTCCAACCCCGCCTACTTCGGTGTCAACGGCGCGATCGCGGTGGTGGCCGGTCTGGCCGTCGTCGCCGCCGCGCCCTGGCTCAAGCGCACCATGCACCCCGTCCACTGAGGTGACGCCATGCACATCCGCACCACGTTCCCGTACGACACCACCCATGAGGACGTCCGCATCCCGTTGCCGGACGGCACCCGGCTGTACGCCCGGATCTGGCGGCCCGTCACCGACGAGCCGGTGCCCGCGCTCCTCGAATACCTGCCGTACCGGCTGAGCGACTGGACCGCGCCGCGCGACTGGCAGCGCCACCCCTGGTACGCGGGCTACGGCTACGCCTCCGTCCGGGTGGACGTGCGCGGCCACGGCAACAGCGAGGGCCTGCCGGGCGACGAGTACGACGCGACGGAACTGGCCGACGGCGTCGAGGTCGTGCACTGGCTGGCCCGGCAGGACTGGTGCTCCGGCCGGGTCGGCATGTTCGGCATCTCGTGGGGCGGCTTCAACTCGCTCCAGATCGCCGCCCTGGCCCCCGAACCGCTGAAGGCGGTCGTGACCGTCTGCTCGACCGACGACCGCTACGACAACGACGTCCACTACATGGGCGGCTCGGTGCTCGCCGTCGACATGCACGCCTGGGCGGCCACCATGCTGGCCTTCGTCGCCCGGCCGCCGGACCCGGCACAGGTCGGCGAGGGCTGGAAGGAGATGTGGCGCGGCCGGCTGGCGTCCGTCGAGCCCTTCATCCACACCTGGCTGGCCCACCAGACCCGCGACGACTACTGGAAGCACGGCAGCGTCTGCGAGGACTACTCCGCGATCCGGGCGAACGTCCTCGCGGTGGGCGGCTGGCACGATCCGTACCGCGACACCGTCCTGCGGCTCGTCGAGCACCTCGACCCGGACCGGGTGCGCGGGCTGATCGGGCCCTGGTCGCACCAGTACCCGGACCGCGGGCTGCCGCCGGGCCCGTCGATCGGCTTCCTCCAGGAGACGCTGCGCTGGTGGGACCAGCACCTGAAGGACGAGGACACCGGCGTCATGTCCGAACCGCTGCTGCGGGCCTGGATCAGCGACTCGCACCGCCCCGCCACCGTGTACGAGACGCTGCCGGGACGCTGGGCGGGCGAGACCCGCTGGCCGTCGCCGAACGTCACACCGGTGGCTTACGCCTTCCGGGGCGGACCGCGGATCGTCGACTCGCCGCAGCAGACCGGACTGGACGCCGGGCGGTTCTTCCCGTTCGGCAACGACGCCGACCTGCCGCCCGACCAGCGCGACGAGGACGCCAAGTCGGTCTGCTTCGAGTTCCCCGTCGAGGGCGAGCCGATCGAGATCCTGGGCCGCCCCCGGGTGAAGCTGCGGATCCGGATGGAGGCCCCGCGCGGCCAGGCCATCGCCCGGCTCTGCGACGTGGCGCCGGACGGCTCCTCCACCCTGGTCACCCGGGGTGCGCTCAATCTGGCCGCCCGGCACGGCCGCGACCGCGCCGACGACTGGCCGGTCGGCGCCACCGAGGACGTGACCTTCGAACTGAACGCCATCGGGCACTCCTTCCCGCCCGGCCACCGGATCAGGCTCGCGGTCTCCTCCACGTACTGGCCGTGGATCTGGCCGCAGGCCGGATCGGCCGGATTCACCCTGGACGCCGAGGGCAGCCTCCTCGAACTGCCGGTGCGCCGCCGCACCCAGGACCCGAACATCCGCTTCGAGCGCCCGGAGCAGTCCGAGCCGCTCGGCGTCGTCCACCCGGTGACGCTCGACGAACAGCGCCCCGAACGGCTGGTGGTCCGCGACGTCGCCAAGGGCGAGTGGCGGCTGGAGGTGGACCCGCGCTACGGCGGCACCCGCATCTACCCGGACGGCCTGGAGTTCACCGAGGACGCCCTGGAGACGTACACGATCCGGGAGGACGACCCGCTCACCGCACACGCCCGCTCCGACTGGGCGATCCGGCTGCACCGGCCGGAGATGGCCTGGGACGCCCGGATCGAGACCCGCTCCGAGATCGGCGCGGACGCCACCGACTTCATCACGTCCAACGAGGTGATGTGCAAGGAGGGCGGCGAGGTGATCTTCCACCGCACCTGGGAGAAACGGATCCCGCGCACGGCGGGCTGAGCCTCCGTCACGCGCCGTGCCCCGGGAGGGGCACGGCGGAACTTTCCGGGCATCAGGGGTGGTTGGGGCACTCCCGCCGGGCGGCGGCACCCACGTAACGTGTCCCCCAAGCGACCTGGAAAGCGAGGCAGCAACACATGCCCGAGCAGAGCAGCCCGCTCGATCTGGCCGAGGGCGACCCCTTCGGTCCGCACAACCTTCCGTACGGAGTGTTCTCCACCCCCGACCACCCCGAGGAGCGCCGGGTCGGCGTCCGCATCGGCAACCACGTCCTGGATGCCGGAGCCGCCGCGCACGCGCTCGGCTCGCCCTACGCGCAGCTCCTCGGCCGGCCGGACCTGACCGCGCTGCTGGCGGCGGGCCGCACCGCCTGGCGGGACGTCCGGCGGGCCCTGACCGCCTGGGTCACGGTCCCGGCGCACCGCGCCGACATCGAACCGCTGCTGCATCCGCTCGACACCGTGACGCTGCACCTGCCCTACGCGGTCGCGGACTACGTCGACTTCTACGCCAGCGAGAACCACGCCTCCAACGTCGGCCAGATCTTCCGGCCGAACGGCGAGGCGCTGACGCCCAACTGGAAGCACCTCCCGATCGGCTACCACGGCAGGTCCGGCACCGTCGTCGTGTCGGGCACGGACGTGGTGCGCCCCTCCGGCCAGCGCAAGACGCCGGCCGACCCGGCCCCCGTCTTCGGCCCCTCCGTCAAGCTGGACATCGAGGCCGAGGTCGGCTTCGTCGTCGGCGTCGGCTCCGAGCAGGGCATCCCCGTCCCGCTCGGCGACTTCCGCGACCACGTCTTCGGGCTCTGCCTGCTCAACGACTGGTCGGCGCGGGACATCCAGGCATGGGAGTACGTCCCGCTCGGCCCGTTCCTCGGCAAGTCCTTCGCCACGTCCGTGTCGGCCTGGGTGACCCCGCTGGAGGCGCTGGAGTCGGCCCGGATCGCACCCCCGGCCCGCGACCTCCCGCTGCTCCCCTACCTGGAGGACGCGGACGAGGACGAGGCCGGCGGCTTCGACCTGCGGATCTCCGTCGCGATCAACGGACAGGTGGTCGCCGAGCCGCCGTTCGCCACCATGTACTGGACGGCGGCCCAGATGCTGGCCCAGATGACGGTGAACGGCGCGTCGCTGCGCACCGGCGACCTGTACGGCTCCGGCACGGTCAGCGGCGCCGAGCCCGGCCAGCGCGGCTCCCTCCTGGAGCTGACCTGGAACGGCCGCGACCCGCTGGACCTCCCGGACGGCAAGCGCACGTTCCTGGAGGACGGCGACGTCGTGACGATGACGGCCTGGGCACCGGGACCGGACGGCACCCGGGTCGGGATCGGCGAGGTCACCGGAAGGATCGTGCCCGCGTCATGACGTCCCCCGCCCCGGAGCTCACGCTCCCCGAGGAACTGCTGTTGCTCGCGCTGGACCCGCTGCGCGGCAAGTCGCTGTGCCGCGACCGCTTCCTGGAGTACGGGGTGGCGGGCGCGGCCCTGCGGGAGCTGGAATTCCAGGGCCGGATCGTCGAACGGTCCGGGTGGATCCGGGTGGTCGACCCGCTCGCTCCCCCGGACCCGTTCCTCGCCCAGGTGCTGGGAAGCCTGTCGGCCCCGGAGGCGGGCGGGTCCGGGGGCGGGGCCGACGTGCGGCGCTGGGTCCGGCAGGCCGGCCGGTACGCCGGGGAGCTGTGCACGGAGCACCTGGTGCGCCGCTCGGTCCTGCGCCGGGAAACCCACCGCCTCCTCGGCCTGCTGCCGTACCACCGCCACCCGGCGACGGACCCGGCCCGGTCCCTCGCGCTCCGGGACCGCTTCGCCGCCGCCGGTGCCGCCCGGTTCCCGGACCAGCGCGGCCGGGCCCTGGCCGCGCTGGTCTCGGCGGTCGACCTGGCGGCCGAGGTGGGCGGGGGCGGCCTGCGTGCGCGTTGGGCGATGCGCGCCCTGACCGACGACGACTGGGCCGCCCACGCGGTGCACGAGAACGTCCGCCGGGACCGGTCGTCCGGAAACCGCGGACCGCTCTTCAGCTCGAACAGCAGCTCGGGCGACGACTGAGGGTGCCATCAGGCCCTGGAAAACCGCCGGTCAGCTGCATGCGGGGGGTTCACACGTCCGGGGGGCCTTCCCCTGTTTCCGACGGACAGGGGGGAAGGCCCGCGAGGCTCTGTGCCATGGAAGCACCGATGAGCACCGGCCCCGAGGACCCCGAGCCGCGGTGGGCGGTTCCGCCCGTGGGCGGCTGGACCGCCGATGACCTGGACACACTCCCGAATCTGCCTCCGCACACGCAACTGATCGACGCGAGTCTTGTTTTCCGGCCTCCGCAGACCATGTTCCACATGCGAGCGGTCGATTTCTTCACCTGGCAGTTGCAGTCGTGCGCGCCACACGAACTCGAAGTCGTGCGCGAGTTCACCATCGACATCGACCGCCACAACCGGCCCGAACCCGATGTGGTCGTCGTGCGCGCGGACGTGGTCGAAGGACTGAGGCAGACCCGCTTTCCCGCGGACGGCGTGCTGCTGGCCATCGAGGTCGTGTCCGAGGAATCCGTCACCCGGGACCGCGAGACCAAGCCCGTGAAGTACGCGCGGGCGAAGATCCCGCACTACTGGCGGGTGGAGAACCACGACGACCGGGCGGTGGTCCACGTCTTCGAGCTGGAGCCGTCGACCGGGGCCTACACCTCCACCGGCATCTTCCACGACCGGATGAAGGTCTCCGTACCCTTCCCCGTCGACCTCGACCTCACCGCGATCACCGCGCGCCGCCGGGCGGCGGAGCCGCAGTAGTCCGCCCCGCCGCCCGCCCCGTACCGCTCGCTCGTACCCGGATCACTCGTACCCGGATCACTCGTACCCGGATCACTCGTACCCGGATCACTCGTACCCGGGTCAGTCGTACTCGGGTCAGTCGTACTCGGGGGGCTCCTCGTCCCAGCCGAACTCCGGGTCGTCGTCGGGGGCCGCCGGGGCCGCGGGTGCCGACGGGACCCGTGCGGCTTCCGGGGCCGGGGTGGACTCCAGGGACGGCTGTTCCGAAGCCGGGGCCGGAGCCGGGGCCGCCGTCGTTCCCGTCTCCCCGAACGTGGCCAGGACCTCCAGCACCCCCTCCCCGTACGTCGCCAGCTTCTTCTCGCCCAGGCCGCTGATGCCGCCCAGCGCGCTCGTCGAGTCCGGTCGCACCGTGGCGATCTCGCGCAGCGTCGCGTCGTGGAAGATGACGTACGCCGGGACGCCCTGTTCCTTCGCCCGTGCGCCGCGCCAGGCCCGCAGCGCCTCGAAGACGGGGACGGCCTCGGGTGCCAGCTCGGCCCCGGCCGTCTGCGACTTCGCCTTGCGTTCGCCCTTCGTGGACCGCGACGCGGGCTTCGGGGCCTCCTTGCGCAGCAGCACCTCGCGCCCGCCGCCGAGCACCGAGCCGCTCTCCTCGGTCAGCACCAGCGTGCCGTACTCGCCCTCGACCGCGATCAGCCCCTGGGCCAGCAACTGCCGTACCGTGCCGCGCCATTCGGCCTCGGTCAGCTCGCCGCCGATGCCGAAGACCGAGAGCTGGTCGTGGTCGAACTGGATGACCTTGGCGGTCTTGCGGCCGAGCAGGATGTCGATGATCTGGCCCGCGCCGAACTTCTGCCCGCGCTCCCGCTTCAGCCGCACCACGGTCGACAGCAGCTTCTGGGCGGCCACCGTGCCGTCCCAGTTCTCCGGCGGGACGAGGCAGGTGTCGCAGTTGCCGCAGGACTCCTCGGTCGGGTCCTGGCCGAAGTACTTCAGGAGCTGGCCGCGCCGGCACCGGACCGTCTCGCACAGGGCGAGCATCGAATCGAGGTGGGCGGCGGCGCGGCGGCGGAAGGACTCGTCGCCCTCGCCGCCCTGGATGAGCTTGCGCTGCTGCACGACGTCCTGGAGTCCGTACGCCATCCAGGCCGTGGACGGCTGCCCGTCACGGCCGGCCCGGCCGGTCTCCTGGTAGTAGCCCTCGACCGATTTCGGCAGGTCGAGGTGGGCGACGAAGCGTACGTCCGGCTTGTCGATGCCCATCCCGAAGGCGATGGTCGCGACGACGACCAGGCCCTCCTCGCGCAGGAACCGGGACTGGTGGGCGGCGCGGGTGCCCGCGTCGAGCCCCGCGTGGTACGGGACGGCCTCGATGCCGTTGCGGCAGAGGTACTCGGCGGTCTTCTCCGTCGAGTTGCGCGAGAGGCAGTAGACGATGCCCGCGTCCCCGGCGTGCTCCTCCTTGAGGAAGGAGAGCAACTGCTTCTTCGGGTCGGCCTTCGGCACGATCCGGTACTGGATGTTGGGCCGGTCGAAGCTGGCGACGAAGTGCTTGGCGTCGGGCATGCCCAGGCGCCGGGTGATCTCCTCGTGCGTGGCGGCGGTCGCGGTCGCCGTCAGGGCGATGCGCGGCACCTCGGGCCAGCGCTCGCCGAGGACCGACAGGGCCAGGTAGTCGGGGCGGAAGTCGTGGCCCCACTGGGCCACGCAGTGCGCCTCGTCGATCGCGAAGACGGAGACCTCGCCGCGGGAGAGCAGCGCCAGCGTGGAGTCGAGGCGGAGCCGTTCCGGAGCCAGGTAGAGCAGGTCGAGCTCACCGGCGACGAACTGCGCCTCCATCGAGCGGCGCTCGTCGAAGTCCTGCGTCGAGTTGATGAAGCCGGCGCGCACGCCGAGCGCCCGCAGGGCGTCCACCTGGTCCTGCATCAACGCGATCAGCGGGGAGACGACGACGCCCGTGCCCGGTCTGACCAGGGACGGGATCTGGTAGCAGAGCGACTTTCCGCCACCGGTCGGCATGAGGACCACGGCGTCCCCGCCGGCCACCACGTGGTCGACGATCGCTTCCTGCTCGCCCCGGAACGCCTCGTATCCGAACACCCGGTGCAGCGTCCGCCGTGCGTCGCTCTCGGTCACATCCATGGTCCCGCCCGTCGTGCCATCGTCCTGTCCCGGCTCCGTCCCGGACCGGTCGCGGCTCGTCCTTGTCCGCCGCCGTCCCCTGCCACGATAGGCGCCGCGTACGACAACGCCGGACGGGCTTGACTTCCAGGGCCCGTCCGGCGTCGTCGCTGCTGTGCGCGTTGTGCTACCGCACGAAGACTCCCGCCTGGCTCGCCAGGTCCAGGAAGTACTGCGGGGCCAGGCCCAGCACCAGGGTGACGGCGACGCCGACCGCGATCGTCGTCATCGTCAGCGGGGACGGGACGGCGACCGTGGGGCCGTCCGCCTTCGGCTCGCTGAAGAACATCAGCACGATGACCCGGATGTAGAAGAACGCGGCGATGGCCGAGGAGATCACACCGACCACGACCAGACCGCTCGCCCCGCCGTCCGCCGCCGCCTTGAAGACGGCGAACTTTCCGGAGAAACCGGAGGTGAGCGGGATGCCGGCGAAGGCCAGCAGGAACACCGCGAAGACCGCGGCGACCAGCGGCGAGCGGCGGCCTAGCCCGGCCCACTTCGACAGGTGCGTGGCCTCCCCGCCCGCGTCGCGCACCAGGGTGACGACGGCGAACGCGCCGACCGTCACGAAGGAGTACGCGCCCAGGTAGAAGAGGACCGACGAGATGCCGTCCGGCGTCGTGGCGATCACACCGGCGAGGATGAAGCCGGCGTGGGCGATCGAGGAGTAGGCGAGCAGCCGCTTGATGTCGGTCTGGGTGATGGCGACGATCGCGCCGCCCAGCATCGTGACGATCGCGACGCCCCACATCACCGGGCGCCAGTCCCAGGCGAGCCCCGGCAGCACCACGTACAGCAGGCGCAGCAGCGCGCCGAACGCGGCGACCTTGGTGGCCGCGGCCATGAAGCCGGTGACCGGGGTCGGGGCGCCCTGGTAGACGTCCGGGGTCCACATGTGGAACGGGACGGCGCCGACCTTGAAGAGCAGGCCGGTCAGGAGCAGCGCGCCGCCGATCAGGAGCAGCGCGTCGTTGCCCATGGTGTCGGCGAGCGCCGGGTCGACCTGGGTGACCGAGCCGTCGATCACCTGGGCGATGCGCGCGTACGAGACGGAGCCCGCGTACCCGTAGAGCAGGGCGATCCCGAAGAGCAGGAACGCCGAGGAGAACGCGCCGAGCAGGAAGTACTTCACCGCGGCCTCCTGCGACATCAGCCGCTTGCGGCGGGCGACGGCGCACAGGAGGTAGAGCGGGAGGGAGAAGACCTCCAGGGCCACGAAGAGGGTCAGCAGGTCGTTGGCCGCCGGGAAGACCAGCATGCCGGCCACCGAGAACAGGACCAGCGGGAAGACCTCGGTGGTGGTGAATCCGGCCTTGACCGCGGCCTTCTCGCTGTCGCTGCCGGGGACCGAGGCGGCCTGGGCGGCGAAGGAGTCCACCCGGTTGCCGTGCGCGGCCGGGTCGAGGCGGCGCTCGGCGAAGGTGAAGACGGCGACCAGCGACGTCAGCAGGATGGTGCCCTGCAGGAACAGCGTCGGCCCGTCGATCGCGATGGCGCCCATCGCGGCGATGTGGGCCTTCGTCGTGGCGTATCCTCCGGCGGCCAGGCCGATGACCGCGGCGAACGCGGCGGCCAGGGCGACGACCGTCAGGAAGACCTGGGTGTAGTGGCGGGCCCGGCGCGGCACGAATGCCTCGACGAGCACGCCCAGGACGGCCACACCGATCACGATGAGGACCGGCATCAGCTGGGTGTACTCGATGACCGGCGCCTCGAACCTCTCGCCCGGGGCCGCCGTCGTCACCTCTCCCGCCGTCGTCCACAGGTTGTGGACAGCTGTTGCGCTCACTTGGCGGCCTCCACCTCGGGCTGGGGGTCCTTCTTCTGGACGTCCGACATGGTGTGCTGCACCGCCGGGTTGACGATCTCGGTCAGCGGCTTCGGGTAGACGCCCAGGAAGAGCAGCAGCCCGATCAGCGGGACGACCACGGTCAGTTCCCTGACCTTGAGGTCCGCCATGCCCCGGACCTCTTCCTTCACCGGGCCCGTCATCGTCCGCTGGTAGAGGACGAGGACGTAGAGCGCGGCGAGCACGATGCCGGTCGTGGCGACGATGCCCGCCGCCGGGTAGGCGCTGAACGCGCCGACCAGGACCAGGAACTCACTGACGAACGGGGCGAGTCCGGGCAGCGACAGGGTGGCCAGACCGCCGATCAGGAAGGTGCCGGCCAGGACGGGCGCCACCTTCTGCACCCCGCCGTAGTCGGCGATGAGCCGCGATCCGCGCCGGGTGATCAGGAAGCCCGCCACCAGCATCAGCGCCGCGGTCGAGATGCCGTGGTTGACCATGTAGAGCGTGGCGCCGGACTGGCCCTGGCTGGTCATCGCGAAGATGCCCAGGATGATGAAGCCGAAGTGCGAGATCGACGCGTAGGCGATCAGGCGCTTGATGTCGCGCTGGCCGACGGCGAGCAGCGCCCCGTACACGATGCTGATCAGCGCCAGGACGACGATCACCGGGGTCGCCCACTTGCTGGCCTCCGGGAAGAGCTGGAGGCAGAAGCGGAGCATCGCGAACGTGCCGACCTTGTCGACGACCGCGGTGATCAGGACGGCGACCGGGGAGGTCGCCTCGCCCATGGCGTTGGGCAGCCAGGTGTGCAGCGGCCACAGCGGGGCCTTCACCGCGAAGGCGAAGAAGAACCCGAGGAACAGCCAGCGTTCGGTGCCGGTCGCCATGGACAGCGAGCCGTCGGCGCGGGCCGCGGCGATCTCGGAGAGCGAGAACGTCCCCGCGACCACGTACAGCCCGATCACGGCGGCCAGCATGATGAGCCCGCCGGCCAGGTTGTAGAGGAGGAACTTGACCGCGGCGTACGAGCGCTGGGCCGCCGCGTTCTCGTCGCTGCCGCTGTGCGCCCGGTCCCCGAAGCCGCCGATGAGGAAGTACATCGGGATGAGCATGGCTTCGAAGAGGATGTAGAAGAGGAAGACGTCGGTGGCCTCGAAGGAGAGGATCACCATCGCCTCGACCATCAGGATCAGGGCGAAGAAGCCCTGGGTCGGACGCCAGCGCGAGGAGCTGGTCTCCAGGGGGTCGGCGTCGTGCCAGCCGGCCAGGATGACGAAGGGGATCAGCAGCGCAGTGAGCGCCATGAGCGCCACCCCGATGCCGTCCACGCCCAGCTCGTAGCGGACGCCGAAGTCCTTGATCCAGGCGTGCGATTCGGTGAGCTGGTAGCGGTCGCCGCCGGGCTCGAAGCGGGCGAGCGCGACGCCCGCCAGGACGAGCGTGGCCAGCGAGAACACCAGCGCCGTCCATTTGGCGGCGGTGCGCCTGGCGGCCGGGACGGCGGCGGTGGCGACCGCACCGATCGCCGGGAGTGCCGCCGTCGCTGTCAGGAGGGGAAAGGACATGGTGATCAGACCGCCCTCATCAGCAGGGTCGCGGCGATGACGATCGCCGTACCGCCGAACATCGAGACCGCGTAGGAGCGGGCGTAGCCGTTCTGCAGCTTGCGCAGCCGGCCGGAGAGCCCGCCCATCGAGGCGGCCGTGCCGTTGACGACGCCGTCGACCAGGGTGTGGTCGACGTACACCAGGGAGCGGGTGAGGTGCTCGCCGCCGCGGACCAGGACCACGTGGTTGAAGTCGTCCTGGAGGAGATCGCGGCGGGCGGCCCGGGTGAGCAGCGAGCCGCGCGGGGCGACGACCGGCACGGGCTTGCGTCCGTACATCGCCCAGGCGATGGCGACGCCGATGACGAGCACCACCATCGTCGCGGCGGTGACCGTCGTGGCGCTGACCGGCGCGTGGCCGTGGCGGTGGCCGGTGACCGGCTCCAGCCAGTTCAGGAAGCGGTCGCCGATGGAGAAGAAGCCTCCGGCGAAGACCGAGCCGAACGCGAGGACGATCATGGGGATGGTCATCGACTTCGGGGACTCGTGCGGGTGGGGCTCGGTGTGTTCACCGCGGGTCTCGGCCGCCGGCTCGACGTCCGGCTCGGCGGGCGAGGGGGTCGATGTCCGCCACCGCTCCTCGCCGAAGAACGTCATCAGCATCACGCGCGTCATGTAGAACGCGGTGATCGCGGCGCCCAGCAGGGTCACCGCGCCGAGGATCCAGCCCTCGGTGCCGCCCTTGGCGAAGGCCGCCTCGATGATCTTGTCCTTGGAGAAGAAGCCGGACAGTCCGGGGAAGCCGATGATCGCCAGGTAGCCGAGGCCGAAGGTGACGAAGGTGACCGGCATGTACTTGCGCAGGCCGCCGAACTTCCGCATGTCCACCTCGTCGTTCATGCCGTGCATGACCGAACCGGCGCCGAGGAAGAGCCCGGCCTTGAAGAAGCCGTGCGTCACCAGGTGCATGATCGCGAAGACGTAGCCGATCGGGCCGAGCCCGGCGGCCAGGATCATGTAGCCGATCTGCGACATCGTCGACCCGGCGAGGGCCTTCTTGATGTCGTCCTTCGCACAACCGACGATCGCACCGAAGAGCAGCGTGACCGCTCCGACGATCACGACGACCAGCTGTGCGTCCGGCGCGGCGTTGAAGATCGCGCCGGACCTGACGATCAGGTACACGCCCGCGGTCACCATCGTCGCGGCGTGGATGAGGGCCGAGACCGGGGTCGGGCCCTCCATCGCGTCACCGAGCCAGGACTGCAGCGGCACCTGGGCCGACTTGCCGCAGGCCGCGAGCAGCAGCATCAGGCCGATCGCCGTCAGCTTGCCCTCGCCGGTCTCCCCGGTCGCTTCGAGGACCGGGCCGAAGGCGAAGGTGCCGAAGGTGGTGAACATCAGCATGATCGCGATCGACAGGCCCATGTCGCCGACGCGGTTGACCAGGAACGCCTTCTTGGCGGCCGTGGCCGCGCTGGGCTTGTGCTGCCAGAAGCCGATCAGCAGGTACGACGCCAGGCCGACGCCCTCCCACCCGGCGTACAGCAGCAGGTAGTTGTCGGCGAGGACCAGCAGCAGCATCGCCGCGAGGAACAGGTTCAGATAGCCGAAGAAGCGGCGACGGCGCTCGTCGTGCTCCATGTAGCCGATCGAGTAGATGTGGATCAGGGTGCCCACACCGGTGATCAGCAGCACGAACGTCATCGACAGCTGGTCGAGCTGGAAGGCCACGTCGGCCTGGAAGCCCTCGACCGGAACCCAGCTGAACAGCTTCTGGTGCAGCGTCCGGTCCTCGGCGCCCTTCCCCAGCAGGTCGAGGAAGAGCACCACGCCGATGACGAACGAGGCGGCGGCGAGCAGGGTGCCGAGCCAGTGTCCGGCGCGGTCCAGCCGCCGGCCGCCGCAGAGCAGGACCGCCGCTCCGAGCAGAGGCGCCGCGACGAGCAGCGCAATCAGATTCTCCACGATTCAACGTCCCCTTACAGCTTCATCAGGCCGGCGTCGTCGACCGAGGCCGAGTGGCGGGAACGGAACACCGACACGATGATCGCGAGCCCCACCACGACCTCCGCGGCGGCGACGACCATCGTGAAGAAGGCGATGATCTGGCCGTCGAGATTGCCGTGCATCCGGGAGAAGGTCACGAGCGCGAGGTTGCAGGCGTTGAGCATCAGCTCCACGCACATGAACAGCACGATCGCGTTCCGCCGGATCAGCACACCGGACGCGCCGATCGTGAACAACAGGGCGGCGAGATAGAGGTAGTTGACCGGATTCACTTGGCGACCTCCTCTTCGTCGGCCCGGTCGGATTCACCGGTGCGGCCGGGCTCGGCGGTCCGGCCGAGCCGCTCGCCGGAGCGCTGCTCCAGCGCCTTGAGCCGGTCCAGCGACTCGTGCGACACGTCGCGGATCTGACCGCGGTCGCGCAGCGTGCGCATGACGGTGAGATCGGCCGGGGTGCCGTCCGGGAGCAGCCCCGGGATGTCCACGGCGTTGTGCCGGGCGTACACACCGGGCGCGGGCAGCGGCGGCAGCTGCGTGCCGCGCACCCGCTCCTCGGACAGCTCCCGCTGGGTCCTGGCCCGCTCGGTGCGCTCCCGGTGGGTGAGCACCATCGCGCCGACCGTGGCCGTGATCAGCAGGGCGCCGGTGATCTCGAAGGCGAAGACGTACTTGGTGAAGATGAGGCTGGCCAGCCCCTCCACGTTCCCGCCGTGCGCGGTGTTGGCGGCGCCCAGTCCGTTGAAGCTGTTCAGCGAGGCGTTGCCGATGCCCGCGATCAGCAGGACGCCGAAGCCGAGGCCGCAGCCCGCGGCCAGCCAGCGCTGCCCCTTGAGGGTCTCCTTCAGCGAGTCGGCCGCGGTGACGCCGACGAGCATGACCACGAAGAGGAACAGCATCATGATCGCGCCGGTGTAGACGACGATCTGGACGATGCCCAGGAAGTACGCGCCGTTGGCGAGGTAGAACACCGCCAGGACGATCATGGTCCCGGCGAGGCTCAGCGCGCTGTGCACGGCCTTCTTCATCAGTACGGTGGACAGCGCGCCGATCACGGCGACGACGCCCAGCACCCAGAACTGGACGGCCTCGCCGGTCGAGGCCGCGGCGGCCAGGGCGGTCATGCGTCCACCTCCCGCGCCGAGCCGTTGCTCTCGTGGGCGTCGTCCGAGGGCTTCTCGCCCTTGGAGACCGCGGTCTGACGCTCCGTGCCGGGGGCGGCGCCGGAGACCAGGCCCCGGTAGTAGTCCTGCTCGTCCATCCCCGGGTAGATCGCGTGCGGGGTGTCGACCATGCCCTCCTCCAGGCCCGCGAGGAGCTCGTCCTTGGTGTAGATGAGGCTCTCGCGGGTGGTGTTGGCGAGCTCGAACTCGTTGGTCATCGTGAGCGCCCGGGTGGGGCACGCCTCGATGCACAGCCCGCAGAGAATGCAGCGCGCGTAATTGATCTGGTAGACGCGTCCGTAGCGCTCGCCCGGGGAGTAGCGCTCCTCGTCGGTGTTGTCCGCGCCCTCCACGTAGATCGCGTCCGCCGGGCAGGCCCAGGCGCACAGCTCGCAGCCGACGCACTTCTCCAGGCCGTCCGGGTGGCGGTTGAGCTGGTGCCGGCCGTGGAAGCGCGGCGCCGTCACCTTCGGCGTCTCCGGGTACTGCTCGGTCAGCCGCTTCTTGAACATGGCCTTGAAGGTCACGCCGAAGCCGGCGACGGGGTTCTGGAACTTCTCGGAGGATTCCGGGGACTTCGAAGATCCCGAGGACTCTGATGACTCAGACACCGTCCGCCTCCTTTCCGTCACTCGCGTGTTCTTCACTCTGAGTATCCGACCCGCCACTGACAACGAGCTCCCGCTCGCCCCGCGGCCTGCGGCGCGGCACCGGCGGCAGGGTCTGGCCCGGCAGCGGCGGTACGGGGAATCCGCCCGCCATCGGATCGAACTCCGGCTCCGGGCCCGCCTTCTCGGCCTCCGCCCGGACCTTCTTGTCGCGGAAGACGTCGACGACGAAGGAGATCAGCAGGATCGCGAGCACCGTGCCCGCCACGTACAGCACGATCCGGGAGAAGTCGTAGCCCTCGTTGCTCAGCGCCCGCACGGTGGCGACCATCATCAGCCAGAGCACGGAGACCGGGATCAGGACCTTCCAGCCGAGCTTCATCAGCTGGTCGTAGCGGACCCGGGGCAGCGTGCCGCGCAGCCAGATGAAGAAGAACAGCAGCAGCTGGACCTTGATGACGAACCAGAGCATCGGCCACCAGCCGTGGTTCGCGCCCTCCCAGAAGGTGCTGATCGGCCACGGGGCCCGCCAGCCGCCCAGGAAGAGGGTCACCGACACCGCGGAGACCGTCACCATGTTCACGTACTCGGCGAGCATGAACATCGCGAACTTGATCGACGAGTACTCGGTGTTGAAGCCGCCGACCAGGTCGCCCTCGGACTCCGGCATGTCGAACGGGGCCCGGTTGGTCTCGCCGACCATCGTGACGATGTAGATGATGAAGGAGACCGGCAGCAGCAGGATGAACCAGCGGTCCTCCTGCGCCTCCACGATCTTCGAGGTCGACATCGACCCGGAGTAGAGGAAGACCGAGGCGAACGCGGCCCCCATCGCGATCTCGTAGCTGATCATCTGCGCGCAGGAGCGCAGACCGCCCAGGAGCGGGTACGTCGATCCGGACGACCAGCCCGCCAGCACGATGCCGTAGATCCCGACCGAGGCGACCGCGAGGATGTAGAGCATCGCGATCGGCAGGTCGGTGAGCTGCATCGTCGTGCGGTGCCCGAAGATCGAGACCTCGTTGCCGGACGGGCCGAACGGGATCACGGCGATCGCCATGAACGCCGGGATGGCGGCGACGATCGGCGCGAGCACGTACACGACCTTGTCGGCACGCTTGACGATGACGTCTTCCTTCAGCATCAGCTTCACGCCGTCGGCCAGCGACTGGAGCAGGCCCCAGGGCCCGTTCCGGTTGGGGCCGATGCGCAGCTGCATCCAGGCGACGACCTTGCGCTCCCACACGATGGAGAAGAGCACCGTCACCATCAGGAACGCGAAGCAGAACACCGCCTTGATGCCGACGAGCCACCACGGGTCGGTGCCGAACATCGACAGGTCCTCGGCGGCGAGTACGGCACCGTGCGGCGCCGCGGCCAGTTCAGCGAAGGCACTCACGCCCCCACCTCCGATGCGATGTCGTGGGAGCCCGGCGCGGCGGGGCCGATCCGGACCAGGCCGCCGGGCCGGGCGCCGGTGTCGGCCGGGACGCCCCGCCCGACGGAGTTCAGCGGCACCCAGACCACCCGGTCCGGCATGTCGGTGACCTTCAGCGGGAGCTCGACGACGCCCGTGGGGCCGGTGACGGCCAGCAGGTCGCCGTCCTTGACGCCCGTCTCGGCCGCGGTGGCGGCGGAAAGCCGGGCGACCGCGGCGTGCCGGGTGCCGGCCAGGGCCTCGTCGCCCTCCTGGAGCCGGCCCAGGTCGAGCAGCATCCGGTGGCCCGCGAGGACCGCCTCGCCGGTGCCGGGCCGGGGCAGCGGTCGCGCCGTCTCGTTCGGGTCGTCGGCGTGCGCGCCGGTCCAGCCGCCGAGCCGGTCCAGCTCACGGCGCACGGACCGCAGGTCCGGCAGCGCGAAGCGGGCCGGCCCCTCGGCGTCCGTGACCCCGGCCAGGGCGTCGGCCAGCATGTGCAGCACCCGGGCGTCGGTCGGCGCGAGGGTGCGTGTCATCTGCTCGGGCTTCAGCGCCGCCTCGAACATCCGCGCCCGACCCTCCCAGTTGAGGAAGGTGCCGGACTTCTCGGCCGCAGCGGCGACCGGGAGGACCACGTCGGCGCGTTCGGTGACCTCGCTCGGCCGCAGCTCCAGCGAGACCAGGAAGCCGACCTCGTCGAGCGCCTCCAGGGCCCGTGCCGGGTCCGGCAGGTCCCTCGGCTCGACCCCGGCGACGAGCAGCGCGCCCAGTTCGCCGGTGGCCGCGGCCTCCACGATCTGGCCGGTGTCGCGGCCGAAGCGGGAAGGGAGTTCGGCGACGCCCCAGACGGCCGCCACCTCGTCCCGGGCCCGCGGGTCGGTCGCCGGGCGGCCGCCGGGCAGCAGCGACGGCAGCGCGCCCGCCTCCACGGCGCCGCGCTCACCGGCCCGGCGCGGGATCCACACCAGTCCGGCCCCGGTCGCGGTGGCGGTCCGTACCGCGGCGGTCAGGGCGCCGGGCACCGCGGCGAGCCGCTCGCCGACCACGATCAGGGAGCCCTCGCCGCGCAGCGCCTCGGCCGCCACGGCTCCGTCGCCTTCGAGGCCGACGCCGCCCGCGATCGCGTCCAGCCATTCGGTCTCGGTGCCGGGAGCGGCGGGAAGCAGCGTGCCGCCCGCCTTCTCCAGGCCCCGGGTGGCGTGCGAGGCGATGGCGAAGGTGCGCTGTCCGTGCTTGCGCATCGCCTTGCGCAGCCGCAGGAAGACGCCGGGCGCCTCCTCCTCCGACTCGAAGCCGACCAGCAGCACCGTCGGGGCCTTCTCCAGCGAGGTGTACGTGACCCCGGTGCCGTCCAGGTCCCGGCCGCGTCCGGCGACGCGGGCGGCCAGGAAGTCGGCCTCCTCGCCGCTGTGCGCGCGGGCCCGGAAGTCGACGTCGTTGGTGTCCAGCACGACCCGGGCGAACTTGCCGTACGCGTAGGCGTCCTCGACGGTCAGCCGGCCGCCGGTGAGCACGCCCGTCCGGCCGCGCGCGGCGGCCAGTCCGGTGGCTGCGGCGGCCAGGGCCTCGGGCCAGCTCGCCGGTTCCAGGACGCCGTCCGCGTTGCGCACCAGCGGGGTGGTGAGCCGGTCGCGCTGCTGGGCGTAGCGGAAGGCGAAGCGGCCCTTGTCGCAGATCCACTCCTCGTTGACCTCGGGGTCGTCGGCGGCGAGCCGCCGCATGACCTTGCCGCGCCGGTGGTCGGTGCGGGTGGCGCAGCCGCCCGCGCAGTGCTCGCACACCGACGGCGAGGAGACCAGGTCGAAGGGCCGGGAACGGAACCGGTACGCCGCCGAGGTCAACGCCCCGACCGGGCAGATCTGGATGGTGTTCCCGGAGAAGTACGACTGGAACGGGTCGCCCTCGCCGGTGCCGACCTGCTGGAGCGCGCCGCGCTCGATCAGCTCGATCATCGGGTCGCCCGCCACCTGGTTGGAGAACCGGGTGCAGCGCGCGCAGAGCACGCAGCGTTCGCGGTCCAGCAGCACCTGGGTGGAGATCGGGACGGGCTTCTCGTAGGTGCGCTTCTTCCCCTCGAAGCGGGAGTCCGCGTCGCCGTGCGACATCGCCTGGTTCTGCAGCGGGCACTCGCCGCCCTTGTCGCAGACCGGGCAGTCCAGCGGGTGGTTGATGAGCAGCAGCTCCATCACACCCTTCTGCGCCTTCTCGGCGACGGGCGAGGTCAGCTGCGACCGCACCACCATGCCGTCGGTGCAGGTGATGGTGCAGGACGCCATCGGCTTGCGCTGGCCCTCGACCTCGACGATGCACTGGCGGCAGGCGCCGGCCGGGTCGAGGAGCGGGTGGTCGCAGAAGCGCGGGATCTCGATGCCGAGGAGTTCGGCGGCCCGGATGACCAGGGTGCCCTTGGGCACGCTGATCTCGATGCCGTCGATGGTCAGCGTGACCAGGTCCTCGGGCGGGATGGCCGCCTCGCCGCCCCCGGAGGGCGCACTCGTGGTGACTGTCATGCGTTCACCCCCTGGTGAGCGTTCTTGTCGTCGGCCCAGAGGGTCGATTTGGCGGGATCGAAGGGGCAGCCCTTGCCCGTGATGTGCTGCTCGTACTCCTCGCGGAAGTACTTCAGCGAGGAGAAGATCGGCGAGGCGGCGCCGTCGCCGAGGGCGCAGAAGGACTTGCCGTTGATGTTGTCGGCGATGTCGTTCAGCTTGTCGAGGTCGTCCATCCGGCCCTTGCCCGCCTCGATGTCGCGCAGCAGCTGGACGAGCCAGTACGTGCCCTCGCGGCAGGGCGTGCACTTGCCGCAGGACTCGTGGGCGTAGAACTCGGTCCAGCGGGTGACGGCGCGCACGACGCAGGTGGTCTCGTCGAAGCACTGGAGCGCCTTGGTGCCGAGCATGGAACCGGCGGCGCCGACGCCCTCGTAGTCGAGCGGGACGTCGAGGTGTTCGTCGGTGAACATCGGGGTGGACGAGCCGCCCGGGGTCCAGAACTTCAGCCGGTGCCCGGGGCGCATGCCGCCGCTCATGTCGAGCAGCTGGCGCAGCGTGATGCCGAGCGGGGCCTCGTACTGGCCCGGGCTCGCGACGTGTCCGCTGAGCGAGTACAGCGTGAAGCCGGGTGACTTCTCGCTGCCCATCGACTTGAACCAGTCCTTGCCCTTGTTCAGGATCGCGGGAACCGAGGCGATGGATTCGACGTTGTTCACCACGGTGGGGCAGGCGTACAGACCGGCGACCGCGGGGAAGGGGGGGCGCAGCCGGGGCTGGCCGCGGCGCCCTTCGAGCGAGTCGAGCAGTGCGGTCTCCTCACCGCAGATGTACGCGCCGGCGCCCGCGTGCACGGTGAGTTCCAGGTCGAGCCCGGAGCCCAGGATGTCCTTCCCGAGGAAGCCCGCCGCGTACGCCTCGCGCACGGCCTCGTGCAGTCGCCGCAGTACGGGGACGACCTCGCCGCGCAGGTAGATGAAGGCGTGCGAGGAGCGGATCGCGTAGCAGGCGATCACGATGCCCTCGATGAGGCTGTGCGGGTTGGCGAACAGGAGCGGGATGTCCTTGCAGGTGCCCGGCTCCGACTCGTCGGCGTTGACCACCAGGTAGTGGGGCTTGCCGTCGCCCTGCGGGATGAACTGCCACTTCATCCCGGTGGGGAAGCCCGCGCCGCCGCGGCCGCGCAGGCCGGAGTCCTTGACGTAGGCGATGAGGTCGTCCGGTGCCATGGCGAGGGCCTTGCGCAGTCCCTCGTAGCCCTCGTGGCGCCGGTAGGTCTCCAGGGTCCAGGACTCGGGTTCGTCCCAGAAGGCGGAGAGGACGGGGGCGAGCAGTTTCTCGGGGCTCTCCCCGCTTCCGTGGCCGCTTCCGTTGTCGTTGATCTCGGTCGCCAACGTCATCACTCCCCCTCCTCGGCGGTCGGGCCGGCCGGGTGGTCCGGGTCGGAGGCCGAGGTCTGCTGCGGTGCGTCGTGCGAGCTGAGGTGCTCGGACGGCGACGGGTCGTGGGGCTGGGCGCCGGTGGGGCGTTCGCCGCGCGGGGCGACGACGCGCGGGTGCGGCTCCTCGCCCCTGGCGAGCCGGAGGCCGGTCAGCGAGGCGGGGCCCGCGCCGCCGGACGCCTCGACGGCGCCGGGGCGCTCGTCGGGGAAGCCGGCCAGGATGCGGGCGGTCTCCTTGTAGGAGCACAGCGGGGCGCCACGGGTGGGTTCGACGGTGCGCCCGGCGATCAGGTCGTCGACCAGGCGGGTCGCGCTCTCGGGCGTCTGGTTGTCGAAGAACTCCCAGTTGACCATGACCACGGGGGCGAAGTCGCAGGCCGCGTTGCACTCGATGTGTTCAAGGGTAATCTTCCCGTCCTCGGTGGTCTCGTCATTGCCGACGCCGAGGTGTTCCTTGAGCCGGTCGAAGATGGCGTCGCCGCCCATCACCGCGCACAGGGTGTTGGTGCAGACACCGACCTGGTAGTCGCCACTGGGCCTGCGCCGGTACATCGTGTAGAAGGTGGCGACGGCGGTGACCTCGGCGGTGGTGAGGCCGAGCACGTCCGCGCAGAACGCCATGCCGGTGCGGGAGACGTACCCCTCCTCGGACTGCACCAGGTGCAGCAGGGGCAGCAGGGCGGAGCGGCTGTCGGGGTAGCGGGCGATCACCTCCTCCGCGTCCGCTTCGAGCCTGGCGCGCACCTCGGCCGGGTAGGCGGGGGCGGGGAGCTGCGGCATCCCCAGACTGACTTCCTGACGTGCTTCGGTCACCGGTCGACGCCTCCCATCACGGGGTCGATGGACGCGACGGCGACGATGACGTCGGCGACCTGGCCGCCCTCGCACATCGCCGCCATGGCCTGGAGGTTGGTGAAGGACGGGTCGCGGAAGTGGACCCGGTAGGGGCGGGTGCCGCCGTCCGAGACGACGTGCACGCCGAGCTCGCCCTTGGGGGACTCGACGGCGGTGTACGCCTGCCCGGCCGGGACCCGGAAGCCCTCGGTCACCAGCTTGAAGTGGTGGATCAGGGCCTCCATGGAGGTGCCCATGATCTTCTTGATGTGGTCGAGCGAGTTGCCCAGACCGTCCGGGCCGAGCGCGAGCTGGGCCGGCCAGGCGATCTTCTTGTCGGCGACCATCACCGGCCCGGGGGCGAGCCGGTCGATGCACTGCTCGACGATCCGCAGCGACTGGCGCATCTCCTCCAGGCGGATGAGGAAGCGGCCGTAGGCGTCGCAGCTGTCGGCGGTGGGGACGTCGAACTCGTAGTTCTCGTACCCGCAGTAGGGGTCGGTCTTGCGCAGGTCGTGCGGGAGTCCGGCGGAGCGCAGCATCGGGCCGGTGACGCCGAGCGCCATGCAGCCGGTCAGGTCGAGGTAGCCGACGTCCTGCATGCGGGCCTTGAAGATGGGGTTGCCGGTGGCGAGCTTGTCGTACTCCGGCAGGTTCTTCTTCATGGTCTTCACGAACTCGCGCAGCTGGTCGACCGCGCCGGGCGGCAGGTCCTGGGCGAGTCCGCCGGGCCGGATGAACGCGTGGTTCATGCGCAGGCCGGTGATCAGCTCGAAGAGGTCGAGAACGAGTTCACGATCGCGGAAGCCGTAGATCATGATCGTGGTGGCGCCGAGTTCCATGCCGCCGGTGGCGATGCACACCAGGTGCGAGGAGATCCGGTTGAGCTCCATCAGCAGCACGCGCAGGACGCTGGCCCGGTCGGGGATCTGGTCCTCGATGCCGAGGAGCTTCTCGACCCCCAGGCAGTACGCCGCCTCGTTGTAGAACGGCGTCAGGTAGTCCATGCGCGTGACGAAGGTGGTGCCCTGGGTCCAGTTCCGGAATTCGAGGTTCTTCTCGATGCCGGTGTGGAGGTAGCCGATGCCGCAGCGGGCCTCGGTGACGGTCTCGCCGTCGATCTCCAGGATCAGCCGCAGCACCCCGTGCGTGGACGGGTGCTGGGGACCCATGTTGACGATGATGCGCTCGTCGTCGGACTTGGCCGCGGACTGGACGACCTCGTCCCAGTCGCCGCCGGTGACTGTATATACAGTCCCCTCGGTCGTGTCGCGGGCGTCCGAGAGGGGCGTCCCGGAGGGTTCCGACGCGGTGCGGTGGGGGTGGGGAGTAGACATCAGGAGTACGACCTCCGCTGGTCCGGAGCCGGGATCTGGGCGCCCTTGTACTCGACGGCGATGCCGCCGAGCGGGTAGTCCTTGCGCTGCGGGAAGCCCTGCCAGTCGTCCGGCATCATGATCCGGGTGAGGGCGGGGTGCCCGTCGAAGACGAGCCCGAAGAAGTCGTAGGTCTCGCGCTCGTGCCAGTCGTTGGTCGGGTAGACCGGGACGAGGGACGGGACGTGCGGGTCGCTGTCCGGGGCCGACACCTCCAGCCGGACCAGCCGGCCGTGCGTGATCGAGCGCAGGTGGTAGACGGCGTGCAGCTCCCGGCCCTTGTCGCCGGGGTAGTGGACGCCGCTCACGCCCGTGCAGAGCTCGAAGCGCAGTGCCGGGTCGTCGCGCAGGGTGCGGGCGACCTGGACGAGGTGTTCGCGGGCGATGTGGAAGGTGAGCTCGCCGCGGTCGACGACGGTCTTCTCGATGGCGTTGGCGGGCAGCAGGTCCTGCTCCTCCAGGGCCCCTTCGAGTTCGTCCGCGACCTCGTCGAACCAGCCGCCGTACGGCCGGGAGGCGGCGCCCGGCAGGGCCACCGTGCGGACGAGGCCGCCGTAGCCGGAGGTGTCGCCGCCGTTGTCGGCGCCGAACATGCCCCTGCGTACGCCGATGACCTCGCCGCCCTCGCCGCGCGGGGCGGGCACGCCGTTGCCGTCGCGCTCCTCGTGGTTGTGGCTCTCGCTCATCGCAGCAGCCCCTTCATGTCGATCAGGGGCAGTGCCTTGAGGGCCGCTTCCTCCGCCTCGTGGGCGGCCTCCTGCGCGTTGACCCCGAGCTTGGAGCCCTGGATCTTCTGGTGGAGCTTGAGGATCGCGTCCATCAGCATCTCGGGCCGCGGCGGACAACCCGGCAAATAGATGTCAACCGGAACAATGTGATCAACACCCTGAACAATGGCGTAATTGTTGAACATTCCGCCCGATGATGCGCAAACCCCCATGGAGATCACCCACTTGGGGTTGGGCATCTGGTCGTAGACCTGCCGCAGGACGGGAGCCATCTTCTGGCTGACCCGTCCTGCCACGATCATCAGATCCGCCTGCCGCGGCGATCCGCGGAAGACCTCCATCCCGAAACGGGCCAGGTCGTAACGCCCGGCTCCGGTCGTCATCATCTCGATGGCGCAGCAGGCGAGGCCGAAGGTGGCGGGGAAGACGGAGGACTTCCGTACCCAGCCGGCGGCCTGCTCGACAGTGGTCAGCACGAAGCCGCTGGGCAGCTTCTCTTCGAGTCCCATGGTGTGCCCCTCAGCCCCTCAGTCCCATTCCAGGCCGCCGCGACGCCATACGTACGCGTAGGCGACGAAGACGGTGAGCACGAAGAGCAGCATCTCCACGAGCCCGAAGATCCCCAGGGCGTCGAAGGTGACCGCCCAGGGATAGAGGAAGACGATCTCGATGTCGAAGACGATGAAGAGCATCGCCGTCAGGTAGTACTTGATGGGGAAGCGGCCGCCTCCGGCCGGTGTCGGAGTGGGCTCGATGCCGCACTCGTACGCTTCGAGCTTCGCCCGGTTGTACCGCTTGGGGCCGATAAGCGTGGCCATGACCACGGAGAAGATCGCAAACCCTGCCCCGAGGGCGCCGAGCACGAGGATGGGCGCGTAGGCATTCACGCTCCTCGCTCCTTCCAGTCGTCCTTGACCGTTGGACCGCATCGGGCGACCGGCTCACCACCCCAGCAAGATCGTGCACATGTGAGGCAGTTCACAAGCCCGACTGCCCCGCATCCTATGCCCGTCGTCCTGTGATCTGCGACACGGGGTACAGCAACGTCTTTGTGATCTCCACCACCTGACGAAGGATCATGAAGTCGGATGAGCGGTGATCTTCACACGTGAAGCGGTCGAGTGATCACGAGACGTGACATCTGATGCTGTTACCGCTGGTCAAATGGGTGTCGCACTATCAAGAGATGGCCCTGCCAAGCAAATTGGAGCTGGACGGCCCGGGGTGATAGAGGAGCCCGACGATCTACGACCCCGATCCGGTCCCCTTCGGTCCCGGCCGGACCCGCTCCGGCGATCCGGGATCCTCGCCCTCCGGCCGGGGCACCCGACCTCACCCGAGCGAGGGATCACAAAGGCGCGAAGTGGACACATATGAGCATGTGCGATTTTCGGAGCGAACGGGACATCGCCCGTCACCCGGCGCCGCCCTGAGGGTCCGTCGCGCGCGCGGGAGCCACACCGGGACTGACACGTGACCTGCGTCACACCGTCAAGGCCCCGACAAAAGCGGGCTTGGCCATCGGCGTGAACGGATGGTAGGCGGCGGGCAATTCGGACGTATTACCGAAAGCCCGTGATCACAGCCGTGATCACTCATGCCCGCTTTGTCCGTTACGGCGTCAATAAGGGCCACCGGAAAGCGGATTCACAGATTCCGTACGTAACTGTGTCGCAACACACGTTTCTTGATGGGAGCCCCGGGGCCTGATAGCGCTAGTACTCATGTCCCACACCGCTCACATACCCAGCCACCGGAAGCCCCGCCGAAACGCCCCCAAGACGGCGCTGCGGGCCGGAGTTGCCGGTGGCGTCCTCAGCACCATCGCGGTCGCAGGCGCTGCCGGTCCGGCCCAGGCCGAGCCGGTGACCCAGACCATCGAGATGCCCACCATCACCTCCGGGCTCTCCACCGCCGTCGCCGCGTCCGCCCAGGCCACGCAGCAGGTCGCCCAGGACCTGCAGACGCAGGCCCAGCAGGACGCCGCGGCCGCCAGCGCCGCCAAGGACGCCAAGAAGGCCAAGGCCGAGGCGGTCCGCAAGGCGGAGGCGAAGAAGAAGGCCGAGGCGGCCGCCAAGGCCAAGGCGGAGGCAGCCGAGCGCGCCTCCCGCACCGCCGAGCGCACGACGCTCAGCGCGAACTCCGGCTCCTCGTCCTCCTCCGCCCCGTCCTACTCGTCGTCGAACGCGACCGGTTCGGCCGCGGCCGTCATCGCCTTCGCGAAGGCCCAGATCGGCGACGCGTACGTGTCCGGCGGCACCGGCCCCTCCTCGTGGGACTGCTCCGGCCTCGTCCAGGCCGCGTTCCGTTCGGTCAGCATCGACCTGCCGCGCGTCTCGCAGGCCCAGTCCACCGCCGGCACCCAGGTCTCCCTGAGCAACCTCCAGCCCGGCGACATCCTGTACTGGGGCGGCGCGGGCAGCGCGTACCACGTCGGGATCTACGTGGGCGGCGGCGAGTTCGTCGGTGCGCAGAACTCCAGCACCGGTGTGGTGCAGCGCCCGCTGTCCTACGACCCGCCGTCGGGCGCGGTCCGCGTTCTCTGATTCACAAGCGCCTTCGCGGCGCGGTCGGAACGCGCGTGGAACAGCACGCACGAAAACGGTGAAGGGCCGTCGCTCCCCCGCTCGGGAGCGACGGCCCTTCACCGTTCGCGGCGCTGCGGTCCTACGGTCCTGCGGCGCTGCGGTCCTGCGGTCCTGCGGCGGGTACGCGACATCACCCCCGGCCGGTGACGTCGACGTCGTGAACCTGCCGGACACCGTGCACCGCCGCTTGTGAACTGGGGCGAACAGCCCCCGCGTCACCGAGCACAGGACGGCACCGCCATGACCGGCACCACGGCCACCACCCCCGCCGAACGCACCGTCCCGCCTCCCCGCACCCCCGTGCGCGGCCGGCTCGCCGTCGTCTCCGTCATGCTGGGCATCTTCTCGATCGTCACCACCGAGATCCTGCCGATCGGCCTGCTGACCTCGATCGGGTCCGACTTCGCCGTCTCGGACGGCACGGCGGGCCTGATGATGACCATGCCCGGACTCCTCGCGGCCGTCTCCGCCCCCGTGGTCACGGTGGCCACGGCGCGGGTCGACCGGCGCGTGATGCTCTGCGCCTTCATGCTCCTGCTGGCCCTGGCCGACTTCCTCGTCGCCGCCGCGAGCGACTACCGACTCGTCCTGGTCTCCCGGGTGATGGTCGGGATCACCATCGGCGGCTTCTGGTCCATCGGCGCCGGACTGGCGGGCCGGCTGGTCCGCCCGGCATCGGTCGGCCGGGCGACAGCGGTGATCTTCTCGGCCGTCCCGCTGGGCTCCGTGCTCGGCGTCCCCGCCGGTACGTTCCTCGGCGGCCTGGCCGGCTGGCGGACGGCGTTCGTGGTCATGGGGGCGCTGAGCGTGGGCGTACTGGCCCTGATGCTCCTGGTGGTTCCGCCCCTGCCGCCCGCACAGGTCACCCGCGCGCGCCTGCTGGGCACGGTACTGGCCCGGCCCGGCACCCGGTTCGCCCTTCTCCTCACCTTCCTCGTCGTTCTGGCCCACTTCGCGACGTACACCTACGTCACCCCCTTCCTGGAGCGGGTCACGCACGCCGGTCCGACACTGATCACGGTGTTCCTGCTGGTCTACGGAGCCGCCGGGATCGTCGGCAACTTCGTCGGCGGCGCACTGGTGACGCGCCGCCCGCGCCTCGCGGTCTCCCTCGCCGCGGGCCTGATCGCCGCCTCGGCCGCCCTGCTCCCGGTCCTGGGCGGGCGGCCGGCCGGAGCCGTCGCGCTGCTGGCCGTCTGGGGAGTGGCCTACGGTGCGGTGCCGGTCTGCTCGCAGACCTGGTTCGCCGGGGCCGCGCCCGAGGCGCCCGAAGCCGCGTCCGTCCTGTTCACCGCGTCCTTCCAGGCGACCTTCGCCCTCGGTGCCCTGACGGGCGGAGCCGTACTGGACCACGTCTCCGTGTCGGCGGTCATGACGCTCGGCGGCGCGACCGCGGCCCTCGCGGTGATCGCGGCGGCCGTGGCGGGGCCACGCCCCGGGAGCCCCCGCGTCCGGGCGCGGGGGTGAACCGCACCGCCCCGGGCACGGTGGCCCGCCCCCGTACGTGGTGGGGAGAACCCCACCACGGCATGCGGTGCTGGCACCCCGATGAATTCGGGGGGCCGCTTTACTGCCCGATTCTTCTGCCGACAGCACGATGTGTGTATGCAGCAGACGCAGGCTCATTCACCCGGTCGCGGCCGTGATCCATTCATAGATGTCATCAGGGCACTGTGCGTGCTGGCAGTTGTTTCCCAGCACTGGCTCATGCCCGTACTCGCCTACGAGAACGGGCACTTGAGCACCGGAAATGCGCTCGCGAGTCCCGGCTGGTGGATCGTCACCTGGCTGACTCAGGTCATGCCCATGGTTTTCTTCGCCGGTGGCGCCGCCAATTTCTTCTCGTTCCGGCCGACGAAATCGACGCGCGCCTGGCTCCGGAGCAGAATCGCGCGCCTCCTGGTGCCGGTCGTGCCCCTGGCGGCCGTATGGCTGCTGCTGCCCCATGTGCTGATCGGCGCGGGGGTGCCGGAGCAGCCGGTGCTGCTGGCGGGCAGGATCGCCGGTCAACTGCTCTGGTTCCTCGCCGTCTACGTCCTCGTGGTCGCGCTCACCCCGGTGATGTACCGGTGGTACCGCCGGTACGGGTGGCGCGTGGTCGGCGTACTCGCCGCCTGCGCCCTGGTCGTCGACGTGCTGCGCTTCGAGGCCGGCCCCGCGATCGGTTTCGTGAACGCCCTGTTCGTCTGGCTGGCGGTCCACCAGATCGGCTTCCACTACGCCGACGGCGGTCTGCGCGTACGGAGCGGATGGCCGTCGGCTGTGCTGTCCGCGGCCGGCTTCGGCCTCACCGCGGCCGCCGTGTTCTTCGGGCCCTACCCGGCGTCGATGATCGGAATGCCCGGCGCCCCGGTCTCCAACATGAGCCCTCCGACCGCGCTGATGCTGTCGCTGGCGGTCGGCCAGCTCGGACTCTGGCTGACGCTCCGGCCCGTCATCACCCGGCTCGCCGCACGTCCGTCGGCCGCCGCCGTCCTGCGGTGGTGCGGAACCCGGTTCATGACCCTGTATCTCTGGCACATGCCCGCGCTCGTGATGACGGCGGGAATCGCGATCGTCGGACTCGGATTCTCGACACCGGTCCCCGGCAGCCCGATGTGGTTCGCGGTGGCACCGCTGTGGGTCGGCGTTTCGGGAGTATTCCTGATGTGCTTCACCAGGACGTTCGGCCGGTTCGAATTCCGTCGCCGTTCCGGTACGGCATCGGAAATGGGACTCGGCAAGCTCGTTCTCGCCGCGGTCCTTTCCGCCGGCGGCCTTCTCGGGCTCGCCGCCCAGGGATTCGTCTCCCCCGGAAATCCGCTCGCTCCGGTGCTCTGGGTGGCCCTGGTGCTGACGGGACTGCTCGTCGTACGGGAGCGGACCGCCCCGGCGGCCATGGCCGGACAGGGCGCCCGCCTCGTGCCCGTTCAGCTGGGTGTGCGCCATGAGGATGCCGGGAGCGAGGGCGCCCGCACCGAGGAGGTCCGGGGCGGGAACGCCGGGGATGAGCATGCCCGGACCGGGGAGGTCCGGGGCGAGGAGGTCCGGGTTCTCGCCCGGCACGGCAGCGGGTGAGGGTCTCGCACTCCGGTGCGGGGGCCGGGCGGGGGTTCCCCCGCCCGGCCCCCGCGCTTCCGCGTCTCACGCCCCGTCGGCCGCGAGTTGTTGCCGGACCAGTCCGACCAGACCGTCGACGAGGGGGCCGGGCCCGATGGACGGGTCGAGCGACCGCTGGAGCAGATAGCCGTCGATCGCCGCCGTGAGGGTGACCGCCACGGCGAGCGGGTGCGCGACACCCCGGGCCCCGAACCAGTCGCACAGCCGCTGCCGCAACTCGGCCAGCAGGGCGGCGATCTCGGCGCGCAGCTCGTCGTCCCGGCTCGCGGCGACGAGGGACTCGTAGAGCAGCAGCAGTTCCGGATCGCGCGGATCGTTGGCGGACAACGCCCGGAGCATGGTCTCCACCGCCTCGGCCGGATCCTCCGACGACAGGGCCCCGTCGATCCGGTCGAGGAAGAACGTCCGGATCTTCCGCACCGCGGCGATGCGCCGGAGTTCGCCGATGCTCCCCACGTGGTAGTGGATCACCCCGGTGTTCACACCCGCGCGCTCCGCCACCCGCCGACTGCTCACGTCGCCCCAGCCCAGCTCGGGAATGAGGGAGGCGGCGGCTTCGATGATCTTCTCGCGGGTCTCCGTCCCGCGCGAGGAGTTCGCGGGCCCGTCGCTCACAGCCGTACCCCCTGGATCGCGATCACGGCGAGCACACCGGCCGAGGCCAGCGCGATCGCTTCGAGAACGAGCAACTGTACCGGCAGGGGGTCGCGCACGACGGGGAAGACCGCCCCGAGGTCGGCCGCGAAGACCGCGACGTGGCCGAGGCTCAGCACCAGCGCCGCCACGAAGGCCCAGTGCTGCCCGGCCATGGCGAACCCGGCCACCACGAAGCCGGCCAGCCCGAGGGAGGTCAGATACACGTTGAAGCCGTTGTACTGCCACCGGGGAAGCGAGGAGAAGTCCCTCGTGTCGATCAGCTTCCCCGGGACCATGGGAATCAGCAGCAGCGTCTCCCAGACCAGGAGTGCCGCGGTCACCGTCGCCAACAAGGATTGATTCATCACGCTCTCCGTCACCTGTGCGGGGGAAGTCGGCCGTCCTTTTGGACGATAGTCCTGGACAGTCGTCCAAATCAACCGGAGAGGTAGTCCTCGTCGCAGCCGGCCTCCTCCGCGCCCACGGTCGGCCTGCCGTCACGCACAGCACCAGCGCGACGCGCCACAACCCCGAGGGCAGGACACACAGCGGAGTGACAGGGGCGCCCCGGACCGCCCGGCGGGGAACGGGCCCGACGAGCTCACGGCCGGGCGCGCGCCGACCGGCGCCTCCGAGAAGGGCGTCGGCACATCGAATGCCCCAACCGCACGAAAATCCGCATGGGCTAGGCTCGCCGGGGTGCAGTGAGGGGCCTCGAACAGGGTCCGGGTCACCCGTGCCGCCGGATCGGAACCGCCACCGGCCCCGCCCCGCCCTGAGCAGCAGCCCCGGAGAAACCGGAAGAAACTGTTCAGGTATCGGCCCCATGGGCCGGGATGTGAGGCCGCCCGTGCGGGACTACTTGCTCATGCTGCTCATCACGGCCGCGGTGACCCTTCTCCTGACCGGCCCCGTCCGGAAGTTCGCCATCTCGATCGGGGCGATGCCGGAGATCCGGGCCCGCGACGTCCACCGCGAACCCACCCCGCGCCTGGGCGGCGTGGCCATGTTCGGCGGGCTGCTCGCCGGGTACCTCGTGGCCTCGCACCTGCCCCATCTCGAAGAGATCTTCGCCCAGAGCTCGACACCGCGGGCCCTGCTGTCCGGGGCCGCCCTGATCTGGCTCCTGGGGGTGCTCGACGACAAATGGGGCGTCGACTCGCTGATCAAGCTCGGCGGCCAGGTGATCGCCGCCGGGGTGATGGCGTTCCAGGGCCTGACCATCCTCTGGCTCCCCGTGCCCGGCACCGACGGGATCTACCTCTCCGACGGCCAGGGCACCCTGCTGACCGTGGCGTTGATCGTGGTCACCATCAACGCGGTCAACTTCGTCGACGGCCTGGACGGACTGGCCGCCGGAACGGTGGGCATCGCGGCGACGGCGTTCTTCCTGTACGGCTACCGGCTCTGGTACGGCTACGGGATCGAGGCCGCCGCGTCCACCACGCTGTTCTCCGCGATCCTGGCCGGCATGTGCCTCGGCTTCCTGGTCCACAACTCGCACCCGGCCCGGATCTTCATGGGCGACTCCGGCTCGATGCTGCTGGGGCTGCTCATCGCCGGATGCGCGGTCTCCGTCACCGGCGAGGTGGACCCCAGCCTCCTCAAGCAGTCGGTCGACGGCTCGTCCGGCTCGGCCGCGATGGTGCCGGTCTACATCCCGCTGCTGCTGCCGCTGTCCGTCATCGCACTGCCGGTCGCGGACCTGGTGCTCGCCGTCGTCCGGCGCACCTGGAACGGGATGTCCCCCTTCGCCGCCGACAAGGGCCACCTCCACCACCGCCTGCTCCAGCTCGGCCACTCGCACCGCCGGGCCGTGCTGCTCATGTACTTCTGGTCGGCGCTGTTCTCGTTCGGGATCGTGGCCTTCTCGGCACGCGGCGCCAAGTCCTGGATCCTGTACGGCGTCGCGTTCGTCTGCGGGGTCGGCCTCCTCCTGCTGCTCCAGCCCCGCTACGGCTCCGGCCTCACCCTCCGCCGGAAGCGACCCGAACCCCCGACGACACCCTCCAAAACCCCCGACCGACGCATCCCCGCGAACACCGGCCACCGAAACGGCTGACGACCCGCCCCACCCGAACGGCTCCCTCTCTCAACTTCCGCTCGGCGAGCCCGTGGGAATCGGTTCGCTCGACGACCAGAAGGAATCATTCACGTTGGGCCGCGGAACGGGGTAGTCGTAGTCGGGCCCGTTCGGGGAGGCAGAGGGCGCTGCCACTTCCGACTTCTCGACGCAGGGAGAGTCGGCGGAAAAGGTGAACTGCCCCTCCCCTCCCACGCTCACGGAGATCCCGAATCCGTCATCCGTCGCCGCGAAGATCGCAGGAAACTCGCGACTCCTGTTGACGGACTTGATTGCGTACCCACGCTTCTCCCACGAACGTTGCACCATGCCGAGCAGGTTGCCGCGCCGTTCCTCGGAGACGATCGTCATCACCACCCGCCGTCGGGTCACATCGCACTTTCCCGTCGTGGTCGCACCATGCGTCCAGCGCAGGCTGGGCATGATCGCGTTCATCGTCGCATCCAGCATGCCGTCCTGGCGCTGCGCGGCTTCTTGCATGGTCATCCCCATGGCCTTCTCATGCTCCCCTGCCGTATCTCCGGAAGTATCCCCATTCGCGCTGCACGCCGAAGCCGCCAGGCAGGCGGCAAAAGCGACCAGAGCGGCCCTGCGAATCTTCGTCACCGTGGCTGCTCCCTGCTGATTTCGCTCGAATTACCGGACACGATCAAAGAAATGTTTCTCTCCGACTCGGACGGCCGCCTGGCACCCACTCCGTCATTGACGTCGAAGTAGTCGGAGTGGGCAGGAGTCGCACCTTCACCACCGATGAATGGCGCTGGGCCGTCATCCACCGCAAAACGTGTCGCACCGAATTCACGGTGGGACGGATCGGTTCCGAACCACACCTGACTGCCGGAAGGGTCCGCAAGCACGGCAGGAATGATCCCGCTCACGAGCCCCGCAGCCTGCGTTCTCGATGGCAGCCTGGTCACCAGGTCATTGTCGGACGCTCCGACAAAAACATGGCTCTTGTCCACGTTCAATTCCTGGGCATGGCTGGCACCCGTCCCGGGGCTGCCCACCAGGACGATGTCGTCGGCGCCAGGAATCCCGCCGTCACGTTGCGCAGCCTGGCCGACAGTGAAGGATCCATACGAATGGCCAATCGCTGTGATGTGCGGATCGGCGTGCTCGTTCGTTGCGGAGATTCCTGCCATGAAATTGTTGTAGGACGTAGCTCCGGCACTTGCCTTCTCCGCACCCATGACGTCAAGGTTTCGAATGTTTTGCGGCAAGTCGCTGTCAAAGCCGATCTGCGGGGCGTCGTAGCCGAGCCAGGCGATCGAAGCACTCGATGCATCGAACGACTGGGCATCGATAGCGATGTCACTGGCCCGTTTGAGGTCGCCCCCTGCGAAACCTGCATCCAGTGACGTGCCCAGACCGGGAACGTAAGCAGAGACATTCCTCGCCGTGTCGGGGTTCCCGTAGGCGACGATGGCCCGGCCGTTCCCCTCGGCAGCGATCCCCAGCAGATACATGGGAGGAGCCTTCGGATCCTGGTGCAGCAGCTTGCGCTGGATCTCTTTCAGCCCCTCCACCATGGTCTGGGACTTCGCGTCCTGTTGACCGTCCAGCTGGGCAATGAGCATCTGGAGGTTCTCGCAGTTCGCCTCGTCGCGTGCCAGGGCCGGGATGCCGTCCAGGTTGCCGATCAGCCCCGGGAACGCGGAGATGTACTCCTCGCGCTGCTCCTCGCTGAGGTGGTCCCACCACTCCTTGCGTTCTGCGGGGGACCTGTCGAGCGGGAGGTTCTTCCCCAGGTGCTCCCTCGCGGCCCCGCTCACCGCATCGGCGTCGGACGCGACGTCCGCCCACGTCCTGCTGTCGACCGTGAGGCCCGGGGCGGCCCTGAGCTTGTCGAGTGCCGAGCTGTACCGCTCGTCGATCTCGTGCGCCTCCCGCAGGGCGTGGGCGATGCGGTCGGCGATGTCCTGGGCCTTGGCGCGGTGCGGGTTGGGGTTCTTCGGGGTGGGGGTGCCGGGGGCCCTGGCGGGGTCGTACATGCCGTTGGCGTCGTAGTACAGCCCCGGGTTTCCGGCGCCGATGAGGCCGTTGTCGCCCACCACGGAGCCACCGGGGAAGGTGTCGCCGGTCAGCTCGTTGCTGCCGCCGGCCGGGTAGTCGACGCTGCCGTTGTCGTCGACGGTGTACCCGAGGGAGACCGCGTCGGCGAGGGCGTCGCGTAACTTGCGTTGTGGGGCGGACAGTTCGTCGGCCAGCCCGTCGAGGGTGCCTCGGATCAGGCCGGTCTCGGTGTGGACGTAGTGGTAGTTCTCGCTCAGCCGCCCCAGCCGTTTCACGGCCGCCCGGGCGGACTCGCTGTCCTGGGTTCTGGTGAGCCTGCCGCTCATGTCGCCGTCGACGCGTTCGCGGGCGGCGTCGGCGAACGCGGAGGCGGCGCGCCAGCCGTCGGCCGCCTCGGTCAGTTCCGCCGGCCTGAGGTCGCGAAGACGCTGCCAGGTCAGCCCGGGTGCTGCGCCCATGGCCTACTCACCCCTCCGGGTGCCGGGCACCGTGACCGCCTCGGCGCTGTTCCCCACCTCGGCGTCCACTTCGCCCAGGATCACGGCCACCTGCCGCAACTTCGGTTCCAGGGAACCGCATTCGTCACGGAGCCTGCCGAGGCGTTCGTCCCACGAGGCGAGTACGGACTTGAGCGCTCCGAGGCAGGCCAGCCCGGTCAGCCCGTCGGCGGTGCCTTCGTGGGACCTGCGCAGGTCGGCCCGCGCGGTGGTGGTACCGGTCCGGAGGTCGCCCGCGGTGCCGGCCGCCCGTGTCCACGGGGCGCCCCCGTGCCTGAGTGTTCCGGCGCCGCCCCCACCACCGCTCTCCGGCAGGCCGTCGATCCGTAATCGCGTGGGGTGCTGCCCGGCGGCCTGTTCCTTGAGTCGTTCCCACTCGTCCCACGCCATGCGCGCGTCCTCCCGTGCCCGAGCACCCCGCCCGCGGCGGCCCGTGCTCGTCGTGACTGTCGCCACAGACGTTACGGACGGGCGCTGGGTGTCACGTCCGTACGGTCACTCGTATGAGGTATGAGTACCCGTACCTGTCCGCCGGGGCCGGGGGACGTGCGCGGCCGGTCAGGCCCTCGGGGCCACCTTGGAGAGGCCGTTGATGATGCGGTCCATCGCGTCGCCGCCCGTGGGGTCGGTGAGGTTGGCGAGCATCTTCAGCGTGAACTTCATCAGCAGCGGGTGCGTCAGGCCGCGCTGGGTGGCGATCTTCATGATCTTCGGGTTGCCGATCAGCTTCACGAAGGCGCGGCCCATCGTGTAGTAACCGCCGTAGGTCTCCTTGAGCACCTTCGGGTAGTTGTTCAGCGCCAGTTCGCGCTGCGCGGGGGTGGTGCGGGCGTGGGCCTGGACGATGACGTCGGCGGCGATCTGGCCCGACTCCATGGCGTACGCGATGCCTTCGCCGTTGAACGGGTTGACCATGCCGCCCGCGTCGCCGACGAGCAGCAGGCCCCTGGTGTAGTGCGGCTGGCGGTTGAAGGCCATCGGGAGGGCGGCGCCGCGGATCGGCCCCGTCATGTTCTCCGGGGTGTAGCCCCAGTCCTCCGGCATCGAGGCGCACCACGCCTTGAGGACCTCGCGCCAGTCCAGCTCCTTGAAGGCGGAGGAGGAGTTGAGGATGCCGAGGCCGACGTTGGACGTACCGTCGCCCATACCGAAGATCCAGCCGTAGCCGGGCAGCAGCCGGTCCTGGGGGCCGCGGCGGTCCCACAGTTCCAGCCAGGACTCCAGGTAGTCGTCGTCGTGGCGGGGCGAGGTGAAGTACGTGCGCACGGCGACGCCCATCGGGCGGTCCTCGCGGCGGTGCAGGCCCATGGCGAGCGACAGCCGGGTGGAGTTGCCGTCGGCGGCGACGACGAGCGGGGCGTGGAAGGTGACCGGGGTCTTCTCCTCGCCGAGCTTGGCGGTGACGCCGGTGATGCGGCCGGTGCGGTCGTCGACGACCGGGGCGCCGACGTTGCAGCGCTCGTACAGCCTCGCGCCGGCCTTCTGCGCCTGGCGGGCCAGCTGTTCGTCGAAGTCGTCGCGCTTGCGGACCAGTCCGTAGTTCGGGTACGCGGCGAGGTCCGGCCAGTCCAGCTGGAGGCGGACGCCGCCGCCGATGATCCGCAGGCCCTTGTTGCGCAGCCAGCCGGCCTCTTCGGAGATGTCGATGCCCATGGCGACGAGCTGCTTGGTGGCGCGCGGGGTGAGGCCGTCGCCGCAGACCTTCTCGCGGGGGAAGGCCGTCTTCTCCAGGAGCAGGACGTCCAGTCCGGCCTTGGCGAGGTAGTACGCGGTCGTGGATCCGGCCGGGCCTGCCCCGACGACGATCACATCCGCGCTGTGCTCGGAGAGGAGCTGCTCGGTCACGGTCGGATCTCCCGAAGACTCGAAATCGCGTGCCGCGCGGCACCTGTCCCGTGCAGTCTATGGGGGTCTGCTGATCAACTTCCGAAGGGCTCCCAGATGTCGACCGAGCATTCCGGCGTTCCCTCCGCTCCCTCCCTGCGGCTGCGCGTCCCGACCGACGAGGACGCGCTCGCCTGGCACCGCGCCTTCGACGACCCCGAGGTGATGGAGTTCTTCGGCGGCGTGCCGGAGGAGCTCTCCCTGTACGAGGAGTGGACCGCCCGTCAGCGCAAGCTCGACGCGGAGCTCGGCTACTGCCTCTGGACGGTGCTCGACGAGGACGGCGAGGTGGTCGGCTTCACCGGTGCCCAGCCCTGGCCGCGGACCGAGTACGGCCCGGTGGGCGAGATCGAGATCGGCTGGCGGCTGGCCAGGCCGGCCTGGGGCCGGGGGTACGCCACCACCGCCGCGCGCATCACGATGGAGCGGCTGCGCGCGGCGGGGGTGGAACGGGTGGTCGCGTTGATCGACGCGGGCAACGAGCGGTCGATCGCCGTGGCCCGGCGGCTGGGCATGGAACGGGCGGAGAGCTTCACCGACCCGGGGACGGGACGGCGGGTGGACTGCTTCCGGCCGGCATCGTGACCGGGGCCAGGGTCTTTCGTTTGGATCGGGCCGGCTCAGTGACCGGGGCACGCGAGCCCGGCCCGATCCGAACGAGAGGTCCTAGCCGTCCATGAGGAACAGCACGCCCGCGGTGGCGCCGCCGCCGACGAGCAGCGCCGCGAGGAGCGTGCCGGTCCAGACGAACGCGGTGCGCCTGCGGGAACGGGCCGCCGGGGCGGGCCGGGAGACGGACGACGTGCCGGGCGCGGCCGACAGCTGCGCGTCGTACGGGCCGGGTGCCTGGGCCTGCGGCTGGATCGAAGTCTGAGCCGGGTCCTGGGGCGGGGTCGGCGGAGCCGGATGTTCCGGAGTCGCCCGGGGCGGTGCGGGGTGGGCCGGGGTTCCCGGGGCCGCGCCCGGTTGCGCCGGTACGACCGGGGCCGCGCCCGGGTGCACCGGGGGCACGCCCGGGGGCGTCGGGCCGGGCGTGCCGGGCGGGGCGGGCGGAGTGCCCCGGCCCGTCATGCGCAGCAGGTACGGCGCCACGAACACCGCACCGCCCACCCACAGCAGTCCGAACAGCAGCGCGTCCGGCACGCTCGGCGCGAACTCCGCCGTGCCCTGCCCGCCCATCTCCGCGAAACCGCCCGACAGTTCCGTGGACACCCCGCCGATACCGCACAGCACCAGGAACATCGCGAGGAACAGGGCGCCCGCGGCGGCCTGTTCGCGCCGGTCCGCCGAGCGCCGCGCGGCCATGATGCCCACCGCGAGCGCGCACACCACACCGGTCACCACCGCGCAGGTCACCGCCCAGCCGCCGACCTCGTCGCCCAGTTCGGAGAGCCCGAAGCCGCCGTGCTCCGTCCCCGAGCCGAGGTAACCGACCCGGCCCCGCACGTCGTACTCGACCGGGGCGCCCCAGCACACGCCGAGCACCGCGATCCCGATGTTCGGCAGCAGCGGCAGCGCGATCAGCATCGCCTCGCCGTCCACGTCGTCGATGTTGGCGTAGGAGATGAACCCGATCAGGGAGCAGAGCAGGAGCACCGCGCCGAGCGCCCGTACCGCCGTCCCGGCCACCCGGGCCGCGGCGTGCACGGCGGGCCGCTGCGTCCGCCACCGGCCCGAATCGTCGAGGCACAGCGCCCCGGTGGTGACGAGCAGCGACAGGACCAGGGCCCCGAGCGTGGCGAGCAGCGGCGCGGACGAGACCGAGACCCCGGCGATCTCGGGCTGGGAGAACAGCCCGAGCACCAGCACGACGGCCGAGGCCACGAGGCTGATCCGGACCGCGGACTCCATGCCCTCGCCCCGCTTGCGGGCCGCCCTGGCGGCCAGGAACAACGCTCCCAGCCACAGCACGGTGACGGTCAGCGGGACGACGGAGAGCACGGCGCCCCGCGTCACGTCCCCGTCCAGGCCGTAGCCGTCGGAGTCGTAGCCGCCGCCGTAATCGCTTCCGTAGTCGTTCCCGTAGTCCTCCCCGTAGCGGCCGGCCGGACCCACGGCCCGCAGTTCGAAGTTGCCGCCGAACGCCTGGAGCAGCATCGCCAGCGCGATCCGCAGCCGGTCCGTCCAGCCGACGACGACCGTGTCGTCCTGCCCGTACGTGGGGATGGCGAGCGCCACCGCGAGGGCTATCAGCAGTCCGCTGGGCCAGGCCGCCGCCTTCGCGGCACCGGCCCAGCCACCGCGCAGGACGCGGCCGAAGAACTCCCCGACGGGCGACGGCCCGGCAGGGGCCATCGGAGGGGCCGACGGCATCGGCGCGTACCCGGGCGCGGGAACGCCGTACGCGGGAACGCCGGTGGTGGGGGCTCCGGTTGCCGGGGCTCCCGGCGCGGGGCCGGTGGGCGGCGGGGGCTGGAGCGGTGGTGGCTGGAGCGGCGGGGCCGGGGACACCGGCGGCCGGGACGGGGGCTGTGGGGGTGCCGCGTCCGGCGTCGGCGGCGCGGCGGCCTCCGCCGGGGGTGTGTCCGGACGCTCGCGCCCGCATTTCATGCAGAAGCGGGCCTCGTCCGGGGCCGGGGTTCCGCAGAAGGGGCAGTAGGACGACATGAAGGCTCCGACGGCAGATACGGAAACGGGAACAGGGCGCGGGAAGACGTGACCTGTCAGGGACACATCTTCACCGACGCCCGGTTCCCGTCGGCGAAAGTCACCGGAGCGTTACGTGGCGGGCCCGCGCCCGCCGGGGTTCAGGGGCGTACGCCCCGGTGCAGCGCCACCACGCCGCTGGTGAGGTTGCGCCAGGCGACCTTCGACCAGCCGGCCCGCTGGAGCGCTGCCGCGAGACCGGGCTGGTCGGGCCAGTCTCGGATGGACTCGGCGAGGTAGACGTACGCGTCGGGGTTGGACGAGACGGCGCGCGCGACCGGCGGCAGCGCCCGCATCAGGTACTCGGTGTAGACCGTGCGGAACGGCTCCCAGGTCGGCTGGGAGAACTCGCAGATCACCACCCGGCCGCCCGGCTTCGTCACCCGGTACAGCTCGCGCAGCGCGGCGTCCGTGTCCTGGACGTTGCGCAGCCCGAAGGAGATCGTCACCGCGTCGAAGGTCTCGTCGCGGAACGGCAGCCGGGTGGCGTCGCCCGCGGTGAAGGGCAGCCAGGAGTGGCGCTTCTTGCCCTCCTCCAGCATGCCGAGGGAGAAGTCGCACGGCACGACGTACGCGCCCGTCGCGGCGAACGGCAGCGACGACGTCGCCGTGCCCGCCGCCAGGTCGAGGACCTTCTCCGCGGGCCGGGCGTGCACCGCCTTCGCGACCTCCTTCCGCCACAGTCTGGCCTGGCCGAGGGACAGCACGTCGTTGGTGAGGTCGTAGTTCGCCGCCACCTTGTCGAACATCGTGGCGACTTCGTGCGGCTGCTTGTCCAGGGAGGCTCGGGTCACCCGTCCATTCAAGCAGCCCGGTCCGCGGCGCCACGCGTCGGCCGGGAGTCACCGTCCAATGGACTGAACCAACCGGGTCCGTCGGCGGTCAGTACAGGAGGGGGCACCGGGCCTCCCGGGGCCGGGGAGGCACGGATGTCGGTACGGAATGCGCGTCGGCGGGGGCGGCCGGAGCGGGGCCGCGGCCGGCTGTGGGCCGTGGTCGTCGTACCGGCGGCGCTGGTCTGTGCCGTGGTCGTGGCGGGGCCGCCCCGGCTCACCGGGGACGGGGAGGAGCCGGAGGCGCCCGCCGCGTCCAGGACGTCGCCGGACGGCACCGGCGCGTTCGCCGTCGCCCGCGCCGAGCCCCGGGACGGCAGGAAGCGGGACGGCAAGCCGTACCGGGTCGAGGTGGAGAAGGGCACGGGCGTCGATCCGGACCGGGCCGCCGCCGAGATCGCCCGCGTCCTGGCCTCGCCGCGCGGCTGGTCGCACCACGGCGAGCACACCTTCCGCCGGGTCTCCGAAGGACCGGCCGGTCTGGTGATCCGCATCGCCACGCCCGCGACCACCGACACCGTCTGCGGCCAAAGCGGCCTCGACACCCACGGCGAGGTCAACTGCCGGGTCGGCACCGACGTCATGGTCAACCTCAAGCGCTGGCAGCAGGGGTCGCCCGAGTTCCGCGGCCCGCTGGCCGAGTACCGCGCCCTGATCATCAACCACGAGGTGGGCCACTGGCTGGGCCGGGGCCACGAGACCTGCCCGGGCAGCGGCCGCCCCGCCCCCGCGATGATGCAGCAGATATACGGGCTGAAGGGCTGCGTCTCCAACGCCTGGCCGTACGACGCGAAGGGGCGCTACCTGGGCGGCCCCGCGGTGCCGTGACGGGGCCGGGCCGAAGCGCCCCTCAGCGGCGCCGGAAGACCAGCCGTCCGTCGAGCACCGTCGCCGTGCAGCACCCGGCGCCCTCGGCGAGCAGCGCCGCCAGGTCCGGTGCGTCGAACACCGCCAGGTCCGCCGGGCCGCCGATGTCGAGGGCCGTCGCGAACGCCCCGGCCGGTCCCGGACCGGCGGCCAGCGGGTCCAGCGCCGCGGGTCCCGCCGCCGGTCCGGCGGGGGCGTGGACGCGCAGGCCCGAGCGGGCGACGGCGGTGCGCACGGCGGGCCGGACGAAGGGGCCCCGGACGGCGGTCGTGCCGTGCCGCAGCATGCGTTGCAGTCCGCGCCGGGCGCTCGCGCCCCAGCGTGCGTCGTCCATGCCGAGCGCGGCGAGCGCGTCGCCGGTGAGCGGCCGGTCGCCGAGCTCGTCCGCCTCTCGCGGGTCCGGGTGGTAGGCGGCCTCCAGCAGTTCCGGGGCACCCGCGTTCAGCAGCCCCGGGGTGATCAGGCCGGACCACCGCCGGATCCGGGCCGCCGGCCGGGCGGCGGCCAGTTCCGCGCACGGCCCGACGGCGACGACCACGGCACCGTCCACGGCCACGGCGTCGGCCCCGTCCGGTCCCCCGTGCACCGCGTCGGCGGCGTGGATCGTCAGCAAAGCGGCCTCAGTTGGCGTTCAGGAGCTTCAGTTCGGGGTGCGCCGTGCCGCCCTCGATCGCCGTGGACGAGATGTGCGAGACCACCCGGTCGTCGACCGGGTCGTTCGCCGGGTCGTCGTGGACGACGAGGTGCTCGTACGTGGTGGCGCGCTGCGCCGGTACCCGGCCCGCCTTGCGGATCAGGTCGATGATCTCCATCCGGTTGGAGCGGTGCTTGGCACCGGCCGAGGAGACCACGTTCTCCTCCAGCATGATCGAACCGAGGTCGTCGGCGCCGTAGTGCAGGGTCAGCTGGCCGACCTCCTTGCCGGTGGTCAGCCAGGAGCCCTGGATGTGCGCGACGTTGTCGAGGAAGAGCCGGGCGATGGCGATCATCCGCAGGTACTCGAAGAGCGTGGCCTGCGTCCGGCCCTTCAGGTGGTTGTTCTCCGGCTGGTACGTGTACGGGATGAACGCCCGGAAGCCGCCCGTCCGGTCCTGGACGTCGCGGATCATCCGCAGGTGCTCGATGCGCTCGGCGTTGGTCTCGCCGGTGCCCATGAGCATGGTGGAGGTGGACTCGACGCCGAGGCCGTGCGCGATCTCCATGATCTCCAGCCAGCGTTCGCCGGACTCCTTGAGCGGGGCGATCGCCTTGCGCGGCCTGGCCGGCAGCAGCTCGGCACCGGCGCCCGCGAAGGAGTCGAGACCGGCACCGTGGATGCGCCGGATGGCCTCCTCGACGGAGACCCCGGAGATCCGGGCCATGTGCTCGACCTCGGAGGCGCCCAGCGAGTGGATGACCAGTTGCGGGAACGCCTTCTTGATCGCGGAGAAGTGCTCCTCGTAGTACTCGACGCCGTAGTCCGGGTGGTGGCCGCCCTGGAACATGATCTGGGTGCCGCCGAGTTCGACGGTCTCCGCGCAGCGGCGCAGGATGTCGTCGAGGTCGCGGGTCCAGCCCTTGGCGGTGTCCTTCGGCGCGGCGTAGAAGGCGCAGAACTTGCAGGCCGTGACGCACACGTTCGTGTAGTTGATGTTGCGCTCGATGATGTACGTCGCGATGTGCTCCGTACCGGCGTAGCGCCGTCGGCGAGCGGCGTCGGCGGCCGCGCCCAGGGCGTGCAGCGGCGCCGAACGGTAGAGGTCGAGCGCCTCTTCCGCGGAGATCCGACCGCCTTCGGCGGCTCGGTCGAGGATGGGCTGAAGGTCGGCCTTCTCGGTCACCGGGCTGTCACCTTTCGGCGGTTTTTCAACGATCTACGGACCGGTTCAGCGTACGCCAGCCCCTGTCGGGGTCAGCCGCCGGACCGGGCCAGCGTGCCGTACGGAAGCCCCGCGCCCCGTTCCTCGGACCGGAACTCCAGGGTGCCCTCGGCGGTGCGGGTGAAGTGGACGACGGCGGTGGTGGAGGTGCACAGGCCGGGGGTGCTGGGGCGGTCCGGGTCGGTGCGTTCCGCGAGCGTCACCTCCTTGCCCTCGACGGAGGTGAGGGTGGCGACGCTGTTGCAGCTGACGGTGATGCCGAGGCTGGTCAGCTCGGTGTTCATGCGGACCACGTCCGCGCCCTTCTTCCCGGCGGTGAAGACGGCCGTCAGCGTTCCGTGCGGCTGCCCCGAGGTCTTCTCGGTGACCGGGCCCTTCCACGTACCGACGAACTCCTTCGGGAGTGCGGCGACCTCGGCCGCACCACCCCCGGAGTCGCCCGATCCGCTGGGCCGCGAGGGGCTGGGCCGGGAGGCGCCCGGCTCGGGGCTGTCGGTGCCGTGCCCGGCGTCGGCGTGGGTGTTGCCGCCCGGCATCAGGTCGAGGAGGAACGCGCCGCCCACGGTCACGGCGGCGAGTGCACCCGCCACGGCGAGCGCGACGGTGCAGCTCAGCCTCCGGCCGCGGTTCGCGTCCGGCCGGGCCGGGGTGGCGTCCGCGCCGACGGTGACGGAGAAACGGGGGTCGGCGGTCCGCGGTCCGGGCAGCCCGGACGTGTCGGACCGTCCGTACGGCCCGGCCGTCCCCGGCGCCCCGACCGGCTCGGCCGCACCGGACGCCGTGGGCCAGGAGGGCAGTATGCCCGGATGGGACAGCCGGGTCGGGTCGTGCGTGGGGAAGGGCTCGACCGGCGGCCCGAAGCCGCCGCCCGCGCCGGCGGGCCCGCCGGTGTTCCCGTTCCCGTTCCCGCCGCCCGTGCCCCACGCCGCGCCGCTGAACGGCACCGGCCCCGACTGCACCGGCGCGTCCTGCGGCTCCAGGTCCAGCAGCGCGACCGCCGCCCGGCTGACCTCGCGCACCAGCGGTCCGGGCAGCCAGCCGGCCGCCACCAGCGCGGCGGCCCCGTTCGGCGCCAGCCGCCGGGCCAGTTCCAGGGGCGTGGGCCGGTCCCGGGGGTCCTTCATCAGGCAACCGGCGACGATCTCCCGCAGGTCCCCCTCCAGCTCGCCCAGCTCGGGCTCCTCGTGCACCACCTTGTAGAGGAGCACGGCCGAGGAGTCGCCGAGGAAGGGGGCGGCCCCGGTCGCCGCGTACGCGAGCACCGCGCCGAGCGAGAAGACGTCGGCCGCGCCCGAGACGTCGACGCCCCGGATCTGCTCGGGCGCCATGTAACCGGGCGAGCCGACCGACACCCCGCTGGAGGTGAGCGAGGCGGTGGCACCGAGGGCGCGGGCGATCCCGAAGTCGATCAGGCGGGGGCCGTCGAGGGCCAGCAGCACGTTGGACGGCTTCACGTCGCGGTGGATGAGGTCCTGCGCGTGCACGGCGGCCAGCGCCTCCCCGAGCCCGGCGCCCAGCGTCCGCACCGCGTTCTCGGGCAGCGGCCCGTGCTCGGCGACCGCGGCGGAGAGCGGCGGCCCGGCCACGTAACCGGTGGCGACCCACGGAATGGGCGCGTCCGGGTCGGCGTCCAGCACCGGCGCCGTCCACTGCGCGCCGATCCGCCGCGCCGCGTCCACCTCGCGCCGGAACCGGGCGCGGAACTGCTCGTCGAGGGCGAAGTGGGGGTGCACGACCTTGACCGCCACGGTGCGCCCTCCGGCGCTGCGCCCCAGATAGACCCGGCCCATGCCGCCCGCACCGAGCCTGCCGAGCAATCGGTAGGCGCCGATGCTCAACGGTTCGCCGGCTTCCAGCGGCTGCATATGGACTCCCCCTGTGTACCGGCCCGACCTCCGACCGAAGCCTAGGGGGCGAAGGTCATCGGGTCACAGAGGAAACCATCCGCCTATTTCGCCCCTGAGGGAACGAACGGCAACTTTCGGCACAACAAAAGGCGTGAATGAGTCGTTCACCCGAGCGATTACGGTGCGCCCACCGGCTCGTCGTCCCTCGCCTTCGGGCAATCGGCTATTCGACGCGCATTGCCCCGAATCGATGGCCGGACGGACCGGGAACGGAGCGAAGGGAACAGAAGGGGCACGGAAAGGGGCGGGAAGAGAGCGGGAAGAGGGGGCGGGAGCGGATAAGCGCCCGGGAAAGTACAGGATTCATCCATGTCCGGCGCATTCCCCCGGCGGCCCGATCCGCACATTCGCCTCCCGCCGCCTCCCGCGCCCACACCCGCGCCCCGCGCCCGCGCGGTCAGCCGCCGAGCAGCTCGACCTTCACGTCCGCCGGGAAGCCGGTCGTCGGGCCGACCCGGCGCGCGAACTCCGCCACGCCCGCCAGCTGGTCCGGCCCGAAGCGGAAGTCCAGGGTCGTGAAGTACCGCTCCAGCACCTCCGAGTCGAACGCCTCCCAGCGCGCCGCCTGTTCCGCGACCTTGGTGACCTCCTCCAGGGAGAGGTCCCGCGAGGCCAGGAACGCCTCGTGCACCTCGCCCACCCGGTCCGGCTCGATCGCCAGGTAGTCCTTGCGGGCCGCCCAGACCGCGAAGACGAACGGCAGCCCGGTCCACTCCTTCCACATCTGCCCGAGGTCGTGGACCTGGAGGCCGAGCCGGGGGGCGTCGTGCAGGTTGGCGCGCAGCGCGGCGTCGCCGATCAGCACGGCCGCCTCCGCCTCCTGCATCATCAGGCCCAGGTCCGGCGGGCAGGTGTAGTAGTCCGGGTTCACCCCGTACCGCTCGGCGAGCAGCAGCTGTGCCAGCCGCACGGAGGTGCGCGAGGTCGAGCCGAGCGCCACCCGGGCCCGGTCCAGCCGCTCCAGCGGGACCTGCGACACGATCACGCACGACATGACGGGGCCGTCGCAGCCCACCGCGATGTCGGGGAAGGCGACCAGGTCGTCGGCGTTGCGCAGGAACTCCACCAGCGTGACGGGGCCGATGTCCAGATCGCCCCTGATCAGCTGCTCGCTGAGCCTTTCCGGGGTGTCCTTCGACAGCTCCAGGTCGAGCAGGGTCCCGGTGCGCGCCAGCCCCCAGTACAGCGGCAGGCAGTTGAGGAACTGGATGTGGCCGACGCGCGGCCGGTTGCGGCGGCCGTCGCCCGCGACGGTTGAAACGGTTGAATTGTCCACATCGCGAGGCTAGACCCGCGGCACCGCCCGCACGGCACCGGGGGCGCGGGGGGCGTTCCCGGTCCCACCCCCCGGAGTACTCCCGCCGCATTCCCCGGAGTGTTCGCGTCCGGTTCCCGGAGTGCCCGCGTCCGGTTTCCGGTGGCATCCGCGCCGCCTTCCGGAAGTGCCGCGAGGACCCCTTCCGTACTCCTGGAAGACCCCTCCGCGACACCCTCCGGTGCGCCCACTTCGCGAGGTCATCGGCACGGCAATCAAACATCCGAGTGAAGTGATCTTTCCCTCTACCCCTCGATACACGCTGCGTGCTAGGCTCGACGCAAGTTGCAGTTTGGTTTCCCTTGCAGTACAGAGCCTGCGGAGCATGTAACCCGCAGGCTTTTGTAGTTTTCAGACTTCTATGCAGGTTCTGGAGCAGGGCAACCCTTTGGCCCAAGGAGGGCTTATGGCTACCGGAACCGTCAAGTGGTTCAACGCTGAAAAGGGCTTCGGCTTCATCGCCCAGGACGGCGGCGGCCCGGATGTCTTCGTCCACTACTCCGCGATCAACGCGTCCGGGTTCCGCTCCCTCGAGGAGAACCAGGTCGTGAACTTCGACGTCACTCAGGGACCCAAGGGTCCGCAGGCTGAGAACGTCACCCCGGCCTAGTTGCCCGGGTCGGCCGATCGCGGCCGGCTAGTAGTACCCAAGGAGCCCCGCTCCTCCGCCTCGGCGGGGAACGGGGCTCCTGCCTTTCCCGTTTTTTTGCTTCCCGCGCCTTCCCGCCCACCCCTCCGTTTCCCTCCCCCTCCCCCCTCTTCCGCAGGGTTTTGCCGCCCGCGCGCGGGTGCACCGGCGACGGAACGGAATTCCTTCCCGCCGGCCGTTCCCGCGCCTGCTCCCCGCCCCTTCCTTTTCCGCTTCCGCGGCTTTCGGTACGACGGCGCTTGACCTTGACACCGTGTGAAGCCGTGGAGTGAAGACATCATGTTCACCATCGGAGACTTCGCCCGGTACGGGCGGGTGTCGGCCCGGATGCTGCGCCACTACGACGCCATCGGGCTGCTGCACCCCGACCGCACCGACCCCGCCACCGGTTACCGCTTCTACGGGGCCGCCCAGCTCGCCCGCCTCAACCGCATCATCGCCCTCAAGGATCTCGGCTTCACGCTCCAGCAGGTGCAGGCCATCCTCGACGAGCAGGTGGGGCCGGAGGAGCTGCGCGGAATGCTGCGGCTGCGCCGGGCGGAACTGGAGGAGGCCATGCGGGCCGCCGCGGCGCGGCTGGCGCAGGTCGAGGCGAGGCTCCGGTCGATCGAGAGCGAGGGACACATGTCCACGAACGATGTCGTCGTCAAGAAGGTCGCGGCGGTACGGGTCGCCGAGCTGACCGGCACCGCGGCGAGCTACGCGCCGGAGCACATCTCCCCCGTGATCGGCCCGCTGTACGAGCGGCTGTTCCCCCTGCTGGAAGCGGCGGGCACCGTGCCGAGCGGGCCGGGGATCGCGTACTACGAGGACGCCCCGGAAGGCGGTGCGGTCGTCGTCCACGCCGGGATCACGGTCTCCGCCCCGGTGGGTCCGGTCGGTGACACCGGGATCACGGTGGTCGAACTTCCGGCGTTCGAGGCCGCGACGATCGTGCACCGGGGGGCGATGGACGGCGTGCTGCCGACGTCCCAGACCCTGGCCCGCTGGATCGACGCCCACGGTTACCGGTCCGCGGGGTACGCCCGCGAGATCAGCCTGGAGTGCCCCGAGGACCGGGACCAGTGGGTGACGGAGCTCCAGGAGCCGATCACCCGGGCCTGATCCTCGCGGTCCGGCCCGGGGCCCGGCCCCGGCTCCGGTCCCCTCCGATGCGCTTCGGGCGCGCCTCGGGTGCGGGAGGAACGTGACACTCCGCCCCGGAGCGTCACGTTCTTCCCGCCCCCTACCGCTTTCCCCCGCTCCCCGCCCACAGCCCGTCGTCCGTCAGCCCCAGCAGGTCGATCGCGTTGCGGCGCACGATCCGGTCCACCACGTCGGCGTCCAGGTGCCCCATCTGCGCCTCGCCGACCTCGCGCGACTTGGGCCAGGTGGAGTCGGAGTGCGGGTAGTCCGTCTCGTACAGGACGTTCCCCACCCCGATCGCGTCCAGGTTCCTCAGGCCGAAGGCGTCGTCGAAGAAGCAGCCGTACACGTGCTCGGCGAACAGCTCCGACGGCGGGCGGTGGACCTTGTCGGCGACGCCGCCCCAGGCCCGGTTCTCCTCCCAGACCACGTCGGCGCGTTCCAGGACGTAGGGGATCCAGCCGATCTGGCCCTCCGCGTACATGATCCGCAGGTTCGGGAAGCGTTCGAACTTGCCGCTCATCAGCCAGTCGACCATGGAGAAGCAGCAGTTGGCGAAGGTGATGGTGGACCCGACGGCGGGCGGGGCGTCGGCCGAGGTGGACGGCATCTTCGAGGACGAGCCGATGTGCATCGCGATCACCGTCCCCGTCTCGTCGCAGGCCCGCAGGAACGGGTCCCACTCGTCCGTGTGGATGGAGGGCAGGCCGAGGTGCGGGGGTATCTCGGAGAACGCCACCGCGCGCACGCCGCGCGCCGCGTTGCGCCGGACCTCCTCGGCGGCCAGGTGCGCGTCCCAGAGCGGGATCAGGGTGAGCGGGATGAGCCGGCCCCGCGCCTCGGGGCCGCACCACTCCTCCACCATCCAGTCGTTGTAGGCGCGCACCCCGAGCAGCCCCAGCTCGCGGTCGTTCGCCTCGGTGAAGGTCTGGCCGCAGAAGCGGGGGAAGGTGGGGAAGCAGAGGGCGGACTGGACGTGGTTGACGTCCATGTCGGCGAGCCGCTCGGGCACCGAGAACGAACCCGGACGCATCTGCTCGTACGTGATGATCTCCAGCTTGATCTCGTCCCGGTCGTAGCCGACCGCGGTGTCGAGCCGGGTGAGCGGCCGGTGCAGGTCCTCGTACACCCACCAGTCGCCGATCGGTCCGTCGTCGCCCCGCTCCCCCATCACGGGTGCGAACCTGCCGCCCAGGAACGTCATTTCCTTGAGCGGCGCGCGGACGATGCGCGGACCTCGGTCGAGGTACTTGGACGGGAGCCGGTCCCGCCAGACATGAGGGGGCTCCACCGTGTGGTCGTCCACCGAGATGATCTTCGGGAAGGTCTCCATGCCCACCACGGTAGCGCCGATCTGACGAACCGTCAGCTATCTGTGCGGCCACCCTTTCCGAAATCGTTGTCGAGGGCTTGTGCAGAGCGTCACCCACTGCTGTCGTGCCCGCCCAAGACAAGGCAGACTGTTGAGCGCGATACCAGCGGTACCGAGCAATCCGGATCCATCCGACCCGGACCGGTACAGGGACGGGTGATCCGGACGGGCGGCACCGGCACGACCGGCGGCACCGGCGGGGCGAGCAGGGCAGGAGGCAGCAATGGACCGTGATCACGGGCCGCGCGCGCGTGTTCCGGAGCAGCGTGCTCCGCAGCAAGGGGCGGCACACGGTGCCGACCTGCGCTTCTCCGTGCTCGGTCCGGTGCGGTCATGGCGCAACGGCGAGACGTTGCCGTCCGGTTCACCGCAGCAGCGCGCTCTGCTGACCGCGCTGCTGCTGCGCGAGGGCCGCACGGCCACCGCCGCCGAACTCATCGACGCCATCTGGGGCGACGAGCCGCCCTCGCAGGCGCTCGCCGCCATACGCACGTACGCCTCCCGGCTCCGCAAGGTGCTGGGCCAGCAGACGCTGATCAGCGACGCCGGCGGGTACGCGATCCGGGCCGACCGGGACGCCCTCGACGTGAACGTGGTCCGGGACCTGGCGGCCGAGGCGGAGAAGGCCCGTGCGGGCGGCGACCGCGCCCAGGCCCGCGCCCTCCTCGGCAAGGCGCTCGGGCTGTGGGACGGCGAGGCGCTGGCCTCCGTGCCCGGCCCGTACGCCGAGAACCAGCGGACCCGGCTGGAGGAGTGGCGGCTCCAGCTCACCGAGACCCGCCTCGACCTGGACCTGGAGGTCGGCAGCCACGCGGAGGCGGTCTCCGAACTGACCGCGCTCACCGCCGCGCACCCGCTGCGCGAGCGGCTGCGCGAACTGCTCATGATCGCCCTGTACCGCAGCGGCCGACAGGCCGAGGCGCTCGCGGTGTACGCCGACACCCGCCGGCTGCTCGCCGACGAACTGGGCGTCGACCCGCGCCCCGAGCTGGCCCAGCTCCAGCAGCGCATCCTCCAGGCCGACGAGGAACTGGCCCGCCCGACGGACGAGCCGGCCCCGGCCCCCGCGCCGGTGCGCCCCGCCCAGCTCCCGGCCACCGTGCCGGACTTCACCGGCCGCACCTCCTTCGTGCGCGAGCTCGGCAACCGGCTGGCGACCGCCGAGGGGTCCGTCATGGCCGTCTCGGCCCTGGCCGGCATCGGCGGCGTCGGCAAGACGACCCTCGCCGTGCACGTCGCCCACCAGGCCCGCCAGCACTTCCCGGACGGCCAGCTGTACGTGGACCTCCAGGGCGCGGGGGCGCGGGCCGCCGAACCGGAGACGGTCCTCGGCGCGTTCCTGCGCGCCCTGGGCACGGCGGACTCGGCGATCCCCGACTCGCTGGACGAACGCGCCGCGCTGTACCGGTCCACCCTGGACGGCCGCCGCATCCTGGTCCTCCTCGACAACGCCCACGACGCGGCCCAGATCCGCCCCCTCCTCCCCGGCACCCCGGGCTGCGCGGCCCTGGTCACCAGCCGCGTCCGCATGGTCGACCTGGCCGGCGCCCACCTCGTCGACCTGGACGTGATGTCGCCCGAGGAGGCGCTCCAGCTCTTCACCCGGATCGTGGGCGAGGAACGGATCAACTCCGAACGCGAGGCGGCCCTCGACGTGGTCGCCGCCTGCGGTTTCCTCCCCTTGGCCATCCGCATCGCCGCCTCCCGCCTGGCCGCCCGCCGCACCTGGACGGTCTCCGTCCTCGCCGCCAAGCTCGCGGACGAACGCCGCCGCCTGGACGAGCTCCAGGCCGGTGACCTCGCGGTGAAGGCCACCTTCGAACTCGGCTACGGCCAGCTCGAACCCGCCCAGGCCCGCGCCTTCCGCCTGCTCGGCCTGGCCGACGGCCCCGACATCTCCCTCGCCGCGGCGGCCGCCCTGCTCAACCTGGACGTGCACGTGGCGGAGGACCTCCTGGAGGCCCTGGTCGACACCAGCCTCGTGGAGTCGGCGGCCCCGGGCCGGTACCGCTACCACGACCTGGTGCGCCTCTACGCCCGCTCCTGCGCGGAACGCGGCGAGGAGCCCCCGGAGGAGCGGGAGTCGGCCCTCTCCCGCCTGCTGGACTTCTACCTGGCGACGGCGGCGGGGGTGTACGCACTGGAGCGGCCGGGGGACCGCGCCGTCGCCCATCTGGTGGGCACCGAGCACCCCGGGCTCGAATTCGCCAACGGGCACGAAGCGGTGGACTGGCTGTACAGCGAAGCCGATTCGCTGCTCGCCTGCGCCCACCAGAGCGCGTCGAACGGAATGCTGCAGCGGGCCGTCGACCTGCTCTGCGCGGCGAAGGACCTCGCCGAATCGGGGGCGAACTCCCGCCAGTACGAAATCACCGGTGCGGCCCTGCGCGATGCCGCGCGGGCTGCCGCCGACCCCCGTTCCGAGGCGCGGGCCCGCGCCTCGCTGTCCACCGTCTACCTCGTCTCCGGCCGTTTCGCGCTGGCCGACGAGGAGGCCGGGCACGCGATGGAGCTGGCCAGGAGCACCAAGGACCCGATCCCCGCGTGCTGGGCGCCCAACGACCGCGGCATCATCGCGTTCTACCAGGGTAGGCACGAGGAGGGCGAGGAGTTCCTGCAGGAGGCGATAGACCGCTACCGGGCGGACGGAAACCTGGTCGGCGAGGCCTCCGCGCTGTGCAACCTCTCCCGCATCCACGTGAACATGGACCGCACGGCCAGCGCGGTCGAGCTCGCCCAGCAGGGCACGGCCATCTTCGACGGGATGGGGCTCAGCCTCCGTACCGCCAACGGCCGCTTCGCGCTGGGCATCGCGCTCACCCAGGCCGGGAGGCCGACCGAGGCGCTGAAGGAGCTCGACGAGGCGCTGCGCGTGTTCCAGAACAACCGCCAGCGGCTCTGGGAGGGGTCGACCCACTTCCGGATGGCGGAGGCACACCTCGCCGACGCGCGCCCCGCGCGGGCGGCCCAGCACGCGGAACAGGCACTCGCCCTGCGCGTCATCGGGGGCGAGTGGATGCGGGGCAATGTTCTGATCACTCTGGGACACGCCCTCGAACGCCTCGGCCAGATCGACCGTGCCCATGCATGCTGGACCGAAGCCCTGGCCATCCACGAGCAGTTCGGGGCCGTGGAGGCCGACAAGGTCCGGGCCCTGCTCACTCCGGTCGACACCGTCTGAGACGCCTGAGCCGGAAGAGAACCGTCGGCGTTCATCGAACGTTTATCGCCACTCGTCAGTCTTAGGTCCATCGATCCGCCGTGTCGGGGGGCAGACGGATCGCAGGGGGGACCACACCGCTAGGGTGAACGGCCCTGAGATGCCCGTCCAGCAGTCCACGGGGGAACAGCTGGACGGGCATCGCCGACCGAGCAAGCAAGATTTCTGGGGAGTTGACAGGCATGAGCGACGCACTGAAGCCGAAGACCGGTGCCGCGATCACACAGGAGAACCACGCCGGCAGCCCGAGCAGCGGGGGGACCGTCAAGCCGCTGGAGAACCACGCGGGCAGCGTCGGCGAGGACATCACGACCCTGGAGAACCACGCCGGCAGCACGCCGAAGGACCTCCTCAAGACGCAGGAGAACCACGCGGGTTCCGAGAAGGCCTGAAACCTCACTCGACGGGGGAGCGGCCGCGGCGGCGCGGAGGGGGAGCCGTCGCGGCCGCCACATGTTCGCGGACGCGGGCACACAGCGGTGGAAGGGGCACGGGCCGGTCGGGCTCGTGCCCCTTCGTCATGCCCGTCCCCACAGCCCCCGGACCAGCACCTCCGGGCCGCACAGCTTCCCCATGCCGTCCTCGTCCGAGGTGAGGACCACCACCCGGCCCCGCTGCCGCCCCGCGATCACCGCGAGGGCGGCGTCGATGGCGTATTTGTGACCGTGCGGGCCGGTGTCCGCCAGCAGGCCGATCGCCTCGTCCGCGACCTCCTTGGTCACGGGTTCGACGACGACCCGGGACATCGCCCGGTTCCACTCCGCGCGCCGGATCCCGTCGTGATGCGCCTCGATGAGAGTCATGGAGCTGGTCAGGACCCGAATGTTCGCCCGGTGCGCGTCCTTGAGCTTGGCCTTCATCCCCGGATCTCCGAGTGCGGCCCGCGAAAGCGCCTCGCAGTCCAGCACGTGGCAGACGGCCGCCATCAGGAAGCGTCCCCGTGCGCCTTCACGTCCGCCTCCTGGGCGTCGAACCAGCGCTCGATCTCACGACGTTCGGCCTCCGCCGCCGCCAGTTCCTCCTCCGTGGGCGGCCCGCCCTTCTCCTGCATCCACGCCACCAGCTCCCCCAGCCGGTCGTGCTCGCGCCGGCGCTCCATGGCACGGGTGACGTACGCGCTGAAGGCCCCCGGGCCCACCTCGCTGCGGATCTCCTCCGCGAGCTCCTCCGGCAGCGTGACCGTGTATTTCTTGGTTGCCATACCGGTCACCATGCCCTCGGACGGATCCGGCCGACGACTCCGCTCGCTCCATGGAGTGAGCGCCCCCTCAGCCCCCCGCCCGCCCCCGCAGCTCCCCCTTCAGCACCTTGCCGCTCGCGTTGCGCGGGAGGCCGGGGACGAACTCGACCGTGCGGGGGACCTTGTAGTTCGCCATCTCGCGTCTCGACCAGGCGATCAGGTCGTCGGCGGTCGTCGTCGCGCCCGGTCTGCGGACCACGTACGCCCTGCCGACCTCGCCGAGCCGGGGGTCCGGGACGCCGATCACCGCCACGTCGGCCACGTCCGGGTGCAGGCCGAGGAGCTGTTCTATCTCGGCCGGGTACGCGTTGAAGCCGCCGACGATGAACATGTCCTTGATCCGGTCGGTGATCCGGAGGTTGCCCGCCGCGTCGAGGACGCCCACGTCGCCGGTGCGGAGCCAGCCGTCCGGGGTGATCGCGGTGGCCGTGGTCCCGGGGTCCTCGAAGTAGCCCGCCATCACGTTGAAGCCGCGGACCAGGATCTCGCCGGGCTCGCCGGGCTCGGCCAGGACGCGGACCTCGGTGCCCGGGATCGCCCGGCCCGAGGTGGCGGCGATCGTCTCCGCCGGGTCGCCGCGGCGGCACATCGTGACGATGCCGCTCGCCTCGGAGAGGCCGTACGCGGTGAGGACCGTCGCGATGCCGAGCTCCGTGCGCAGGCGTTCCACCAGTTTCAGGGGGACGGCCGCCGCGCCCGTCACCACCAGGCGCAGGGCGGAGAGGTCGTGGGCGGAGCGTGCCGGGTGGTCCAGGAGGGACTGGTGGAGGGTGGGCGGGCCGGGCAGGACCGAGATGCGTTCGGCGGCGATGTTGGCCAGGGCGGTGTCCACGTCGAACACCGGTTGCGGGACCATCGTCGCGCCCCGCATCAGGCACGCGATGACGCCCGCCTTGTAGCCGAAGGTGTGGAAGAAGGGGTTCACGATCAGGTAGCGGTCGCCCTCGCGCAGACCGGCCAGTTCGCTCCAGATCGCGTAGCAGCGCAGGGTCTGGGCGTGGGTGATCACCGCGCCCTTGGGCCGGCCCGTGGTGCCCGAGGTGTAGACGATGTCGGAGGGGTCCGAGGGGGCGATCGCGTCGGCCCGGGCGCGCACCTCGGCCCCGGACACCTCCTCCCCCGCCGCCAGGAAGTCCTTCCAGGTGACGTAGTCGTCGGGGGCGGAGTCGGCGAGCACCACCACCCGTTCCAGGTGCGGGAGCGGCACTCCGGCCCGGCGCAGGGAGGCCACGTAGGAGGTGCCGAGGAAGGTGCCCGTCACGAAGAGGAGCCTCGCCCGGCTGCGGTCCAGGACGTATGCCGCCTCCGCGCCCTTGAAGCGGGTGTTGAGGGGGACGAGGACCGCGCCCGCCGTGACCGCGCCGAGTGCGGAGACGATCCAGTCCAGGCTGTTCGGGGCCCAGATCGCGACCCGGTCCCCCGGTTCCACGCCCGAGGCCAGGCACGCGGCGGCGGCCCGTTCGACGCGTTCGCCGAGTTCGGCGTACGAGATCCGGGTCCGGCCCTCGACGACCGCCTCCCGGCCCCCGTACCGCCGCGCCGCCGCCCGTACCAGCTTCGGGATGCTGCCCCACTCCTCGTCGCCGCGCATCGCTCGCCCTCCTGACGCAATAGCTGACTATCCGTCAGATTAGCTGTAGCCTCAGCCGCTGTCAGCAGTCATGACTGCCTGGGAGGTGGCGGTGACGGCGCTCAAGGACGCGACGGCGATAGCCGGCATAGGACAGACGGACTTCGCGAAACGGCTCCCCGAATCCGAGAAGACCCTGGCCTGCCGGGCCATCGTCGCGGCGCTCGACGACGCGGGCATCGCCGCGTCGGAGGTGGACGCGTTCGCCTCGTACACGATGGAGGAGACCGACGAGGTCGAGATCGCCAAGTCCATCGGGGCGGGCGATGTCACCTTCTTCAGCAAGGTGGGGTACGGGGGCGGCGGCTCCTGCGCGACGATCGCGCACCTCGCCGCCGCCGTGGCGACCGGGCAGGCGAGCGTGGGTGTCGCCTGGCGGTCGCGGAAGCGGGGCTCGGGCCCCCGGCCGTGGAAGAACACGGCGGCGCAACTGCCCACCCCCGGCCAGTGGACCCGCCCGTACGGGCTGCTGCGGCCGGCCGACGAGATCGGGATGCTGGCCCGGCGGTACATGCACGAGTACGGGGCGACCCGCGACCATCTCTTCAACGTCGCCCTCGCCTGCCGCAACCGGGCCAACCAGAACCCGGACGCGATGATGTACGAGCGGCCGCTGACCCGCGACATGTATATGACCTCGCGCTGGATCAGCGAACCGCTCTGCCTGTTCGACAACTGCCTGGAGACGGACGGGGCGCTGGCCTGCGTCGTGGTGTCGGCGGAGCGGGCCCGCGACTGCCGCCGCAAGCCCGTCTACATCCACTCCGTCGCCCAGGGCCTGCCCGCCCAGCACCACGGGATGGTCAACTACTGGAACGACGACCCGCTCTCCGGCCCCGCCTGGACGGCCGCCCGACAGCTCTGGAAGCAGGCCGACTTCGGCCCGGACGACGTCCATGTGGCGCAGATCTACGACGCGTTCACCCCGCTCATCCCGCTCTCCCTGGAGGGCTACGGCTTCTGCGGGCGCGGCGAGGGCGCGGCGTTCACCGAGGGCGGGGCGCTGGAGAGCGGGGGCCGGCTGCCGATCAACACCGGGGGCGGCGGGCTCAGCGAGGCGTACGTGCACGGCTTCAACCTGATCACCGAGGGCGTGAAGCAGTTGCGCGGCGTCTCCACCGCCCAGGTCCCCGGTGCCGCCACGTGCCTGGTCACCGCGGGCGAGGGCGTGCCCACGTCCGCCGTACTGCTGAGGAGTTGAGGGAGTTGACCGGGATGGACGGAATGCTGCTGCCCGTCGTGGACGAGGACGGCGCCCCGTTCTGGGAGTACGCGTCCCGGGGCGAGCTGCGGGTGCAGGCGTGCGCGGCCGAGGGGTGCGGGAAGCCCCGTTTCCCGCCCCGGCCGTGCTGCCCGCACTGCCAGTCCTTCGACAGCGAGTGGCGGCCGACGAGCGGGCGCGGGCGCATCTGGTCGTACGTGCTGCCGCACCCGCCGCTGCTGCCCGCGTACGCCGCGCAGGCCCCGTACAACGCCGTGGTGGTCGAACTGGCCGACGCGCCGGGCATCCGGCTGGTCGGGAACGTGGTGAGCGGGCCGGACGCCCCGCTGGACTCGGTCGATCCGGCGCGGCTGCGGATCGGCGCACCGGTGCGGGCGGTGTTCTGCCCGGCCGGGTCCGGGGCGACGCTGGTGCGCTGGCTGCTGGAGAGGTGAGCGGCGGTGGCACTGCGCACGGAGCGGAACGCGGAAACCGGGGTCGCGCTCGTCACCCTCGACCGGCCCGGCCGGCTGAACGCGGTCGACCTGGAGACGGCGGACGAACTGGCCGCCGTCTGGCGGGCGTTCCGCTTCGACGACGGGGTGCGGGCGGTCGTGGTCACGGGAGCGGGCGGCCGGGCCTTCTGCACGGGGATCGACCGGGGGGTGGACGTGCCGCAGCCCTCGTCCCCGTACGCGATCGACGACCCGCTGATCGCGATCGGGCCCAAGGCCAACGACCTGTGGAAGCCGGTGATCGCGGCCGTGGAGGGAATGGCCTGCGGCGGGGCGTTCTACCTGCTGGGCGAGGCGGAGTTCGTGATCGCGTCCGAGGGGGCGACGTTCTTCGACCCGCACACCACGTACGGCATGGTCAGCGCGTACGAGGCGATCTCCATGGCGCAGCGGATGCCGTTCGGCGAGGTGGCCCGGATGTCCCTGATGGGAACGGCCGAACGCGTCTCGGCCCGGCGCGCGTACGAGATCGGGTTCGTCGGCGAGGTGACGGAGGACGGCGGCGCGGTGGCGGCGGCGCTGCGGGCGGCGGAGGTCATCGCCTCGTACCCGACGGCGGCGGTGCAGGGGACGGTACGGGCGGTGTGGTCCGCGAAGGAGGCGGCCAGGGCGCAGGCCATGGCCCATGCCCCGCACCTGATCGCGCTGGGGAACCTGCCGCCGGAGCAGCAGGCCGAGCTGTTCCGGGGCCGGGGACCCGGCGGCGGCCGGGACGGCAGCGGGGGCGGGTTCCGGACCCGGTGAGGGCGGGGACCCGGCGGCCGGCCCGATGGAGCCGGCCGCCGGGTCCCCCACCGGGTGGGGTCAGTAGCTCAGCTCGGCCTCGACCCGGCAATTCTTCACCTGGGAGACCTTGCGCGAGCTGTCCATCCGCACCTTGACGGCCTTGGTCTCGCCGCCCTCGGCGGTCACGGTGGTGTGACCGCGGTCGATGGTGTTGCCGGCCGCGTTGAGGAACTCCACCTCGACCTCGTAGGTGTGCGAGCCGGTGGCGTTGGCCGTGAGCCGGACGGTGGAGGCGGTGACGGCCTTGCGCTTGCCCTTGCGGGGCTGGGCGCAGCGGACGACGTCCGCCTGGGGCGCGTCCGAGGCGGTGGGGGCCGGGGTGGCGTAGTCGGTGCCGCCGGAGGAGGAAGAGGAACTCGACGAGTCGCCGTAGTCGTAGTCGCCGCTGCCGCTGCCGTAGTCGCCGCTGCTGCCGTTGCTCTTCTTGGAGTTGGAGCAGCCCCCGCCGCTGCTGCTGCTCGACCCCTTGCTCTTGCCGCTGCGACCGCCGTGGCTGGACGTGGAGAACCCGGTGAGGGCGAGTACCACCACGACCAGTACCGCGGAAAGCTTGATGTGCTGCCGCATCATCGATGCAGCCCCCCTTGTGTTGTTGTCCATCTCAACTGCTTGTCGAACGACCGCGCGACACGCTAGCGCACGGTGGCGGGGGTGAGGGGGCGGGCGTAGCGTCGAGGCCGAGAGCGGTGCAGAAGCGATGCAGAGCTGTCATACCTGCCCGTACACCGCGGGAGGCCGGTGATGATCCGCAACGTCCTCGGCGCGGTCCTCGCTCTCGCCGGAGCGGCGGCCGCCGTGCTGAGCCCCTTCCGTGACTGGTACGACGGCCGCCCCGGGCCGGGGTGGGGCGTGGCCCAGGCCGCCGCGGGCTGGGTGCTGCTGCTGGTGGGCGTGGTGGTGATGTCGGGGTGGCCCGGCCGCAGGGCGCGCGACCGGCCGTACGCGGCGCCCGGTTCGGAACATCCGGACACCTGGCCGCCCACGCAGGAGCCGGGCCCGTCCGTCCAGACCAGCACGCTGCCGGAGCCCGAACCGGAGCTGTACACGGGACCGCCCCCGGGGCACCACGAGGACGCGGACCGCGGGGGTCAGGACGCCGCCCCGCGCCCTTCCGCGTCGGCCGAGGACGAGGGTCCGGGCGCCGGTCGCCCGCCGGGCGGCTGACACCCGCGGGTCCCCGGGCGCGGGCGCCTCACGCCCGGGCCCGGCCTCCCGTGCCCGTGCCCTTCAGCGCGTCCAGCGCGTACACGCAGCGGTCCTTGCTGCACGCGTACACGACGCCGCCCTGCGCCACGGGCGAGCCCGTGATCTCGCCGCCCGTCGCCAGCTTCCAGCGGAGCTGTCCGCCCGCCGCGTCCAGGGTGTACAGGACGTGGTCGGCGGAGCCGAAGTGGACCCGTCCGTCGGCCACCACCGGGGAGCCCACCACCTCGCCGCCGGCCGCGAACCGCCACTTCGGGGTGCCGGTGACCGCGTCGAGCGTGTACAGGGCGCTGCCGCTGCCGACGTGCACGTTCCCGGCCGTGACCAGGACCGGTTCGATCGACTGGCGGGCCTCCGTGGCGATGCGCCAGCGGTCCTTGCCTGTCGAGGCGTCGATCGCGTAGACCGTGCCGAGGTAGTCGGCGAGGTACACGCCGCCGCCGGTGACGGCCGGGCCCGGGGCGAAGGCGGGCGGGGAGAGGAAGACCGAGGGCGACTCGAAGTGCCAGCGGACGTGGCCGGACATGGTCTCGACGGCCAGCACCCGGGCCCCCGCGCTGACGTAGACGTAGCCGTCCGGGGCGGCCGTCACCCGGACCGGCACGCCGCCGCAGGAGGCCGCGTCGCCGATGGGGTAGGACCAGCGCTCGATGCCGGTGCGGGCGTCCACGGCGCGCAGCCGGGCGTCCTGCCACAGGTAGACCGTGCCGTCGTGGATCACGGGCCCGGCCTCGGCCGTCTCGAAGTCGGTCTGCAGGCCGCTGCTCTCCCACAGCTTCTCGCCCGAGGACGCCTCCCACGCCTGGACGCCGCCGCCGCGGGTGCCGGTGACGACGGTGCCGCGCCCGGCCTTGAGGGAGTACACCCAGGCGTCCGTCTGCAACCGCCACTGCTCGGTGCCGGTCGCCGCGTCCAGGGCGTACAGGGACGGGCCGTCGGAGGCGTGGATCCTGCCGCCCTCGACGGCCATCACCCAGGCCACGTCGCGGGTCTTGAACTGGCGCCGCCCGTTGCCGACGTCCAGGGCGTGCACCTCGAACGACGTGACGTAGAGCAGGTCCCCGGCGACGACGGGCGTTCCCCACACGTCGTTGGACATCCGAAACCGCCAGGGCCGCCAGCGGTCCGGCTCGGGCGGGGGGTCGGCGGGCTGCGCGGGGCCGGGCACGGGGGCGGGGGCGGGAGCGGTCCGGGTGGCGCCGTTCACCCCGGCGGGCGGGCGCACCCAGCCGGTCGCGGGACCCGCGTCGGCGACGGCCGGGGCCGTGGCGCGCACGTCCTGGGCCCGCGGGCCGGGGCCGATCGGCACCTTCGCCCCGGGCAGCCGCACCGGGCCGCCCGGGTCGGGGGCGTGCGCCGGCAGGGAGGCCGAGGAGCGCGGATCGGGGGCGGGGCGCCGTCCGCCGTCGGGGGCACCGGGCGGCGGTCCGGGCGGCGGGGGCGGCGGGGCGACCGGAGAGGCGGGCGCGGGCCGTCGGCCGCCGCGGCGCTGCTCGATCATCGTGGTGGCGGAGGCCGGCAGCCACGCCGAGGCCGTACCGCTGTCGTCGCCGCCGGAGGCGAACAGGTGCGGGGCGAGCTGGGCCTGGAGGTCGGCGGGGGTGGGCCGCAGCGAGGCGTCCATCTGCATGCAGGACTCGATCAGCGGGCGCAGCTCATCGGGCAGGCCCTCCAGGTCCGGGCCCTCGCGCAGCAGCATGAAGACGGTCTCGACGGGGTTGGCGCCGTGGAACGGGGCGTGGCCGGTGGCGGCGAAGACCAGAGTGGAGCCGAGCGAGAAGATGTCGCTGGCGCCGGTGACGCTGCGCGAGTCCCTGGCCTGCTCGGGCGACATGTAGGCGGGGGTGCCGACGGCGACGTTCGTCATGGTCAGGCGGGTGTTGGAGACCCCGGACGCGATGCCGAAGTCGATCACCCGGGGGCCGTCCTCGACGACGAGCACGTTCGACGGCTTCATGTCGCGGTGGACGAGCCCGGCGCCGTGGATGGACTGGAGCGCCTCGGCGATCCCGGCGGCCAGCCAGCGCACCGCCTGGACGGGCATGGGCCCGCACTCGGTCACTATCTCTTCCAGCGAGGGGGCCGGCACGTAGGCGGTGGCCAGCCACGGCACGGCGGCCCGCGGGTCGGCGTCCACCACCGCGGCCGTGTAGAAGCCGCTGACGGCCCTGGCCGCCTCCACCTCGCGCGTGAAGCGGACCCGGAACAGCTGGTCCTCGGCGAGCTCCGTGCGCACGGTCTTGATCGCCACCCGCCGGCCCGAAGCCGAGCGGGCGAGGTAGACGAGCCCCATGCCGCCGGCGCCGAGCCGGCCCAGCACCTCGAACGGGCCGATCCGCCTCGGGTCGTGCTGCGTCAGCTGCTCCACCACTTGCCCTGCCACCTCCCCGTACGGGCCTCAGGAACAGAAGCCCGCGAAAACCCGCCCTGTACGGCGTCTCACCACTGGGCACCACCCGGCGGTGCGCACCCCCGATTCTTCCTGGCTGAGCCCCCGGTTGCGAACCCGGGGGCGGATCGGGGTGTCACAGCTCACTCCACCCCCATCCCGGACACAGAGGGACGGAACGCACCGAACCCGACGTCGCGGCCACCCCGCCGAAGCGGCGTCCGGACCGTCGCACCACGGTTCGCAGTAGCACTTTTGCCGCACTCCCGCCGCTTCCCGGACACGAAACGATCGCGCCACGTCCGCACTCCGGCCGCGGTCGCCCGCCGTCGCACCGGAAACGGTGCACATCCCGCCCACCCGCGCCCCACGACCCATTTCGGTGACACTCATCACAGTTGCGGCGACGACGGGGCGTGCGGGACATCCACTGGCCCGACGAAAACGAACAAAGTTTCGATGGAAAAGTTCCATACTCACAGCATCACGGAAAGTTATCCACGGAAGTTATCCACAGGCTGTTGATACGACTTACCGTTGAGCGGTGCGCATCCGTCGAAATCCGGCCACTCCCCCCACCGCTCCTGCGGGGCTCCCCATTTGCACTCGGCCGAATCGCGCTCCGATCACCCCTCGGTAAGCTGACGGCATGACAGGACAAGTACGCACCGTCGACGGCCGCGTGGCCGGTCGACGCGGACAGGCGACGCGGCAGAAGCTGCTCGATTGCCTCAGCGAGATGCTCAGCTCCTCGCCGTACCGGGACGTCAAAGTCATCGACGTCGCCCGGAAGGCGGGGACTTCCCCCGCGACCTTCTACCAATACTTCCCCGACGTCGAGGGCGCCGTCCTCGAAATCGCCGAGGAAATGGCGAAGGAGGGTGCCGGGTTGACCGAACTGGTCGCCGGACGCTCCTGGGTCGGCAAGGCCGGCTGGCAGACGGCCGAGGAGCTCGTGGAGGGCTTCCTCGACTTCTGGCGGCACCATGACGCGATCCTGCGCGTGGTCGACCTCGGTGCGGCCGAGGGCGACAAGCGCTTCTACAAGATCCGCATGAAGATCCTGAACTCGGTCACCAACTCCCTCACCGAATCGGTGAAGGAGCTCCAGGCCAAGGGCAAGGTCGACAAGGACGTCAGCGCCGCCGCGATGGCGGGCTCGCTGGTCGCGATGCTGGCCGCGGTCGCCTCGCACCAGAAGGGCTTCACGACCTGGGGCGTTAAGCAGGCCGAACTCAAGCCGAACCTCGCCCTGTTGGTACATCTGGGCATCACCGGCAGGAAACCGACGAAGTAGCACCGGCGCCAACGCCCCATCCCCCACTGGGCATCGCGCGGCAGTTCCGGGCGCCCCAGGTCCTGTCTCACCGACGGCGGACCACTCAGGTGGTCCGCCGTCGGTGTACCCGGACCGTTTCACGCACACGGCGCACGCCCCCGTACGCGTCCGACACCTCCGTACGCGTACGTACGCCACCACGCGCCCCACACACCGTCACGCGCTCCGCATGCCCCGAGTGCCCCGAGTGCGCCCGCATGCTCCGAGTGCGCCCGTATGCCCTCCCGCGTTCGCGTCCGGTTCAGGACGCCGGGTCGTCCCGCCGCTCCAGTCTGAACAGCCTGATCTCCCGGTCGACCCGCGCCTGGTAGGCCGCATACGGCGGCCAGAACTCCAGCGCCCTGCGCCACACCGCCTCCCGTTCCGCCCCCTCCAGCAGCACGGCCCGTACCGGGATGTCCCGGCCCCTGCGGTTGACGACGGCCTTGTCGGGGCCGGCCAGCAGGTTCGCGGTCCAGGCCGGATGCCCCGGACGGCCGAAGTTGCTGCCGATCAGAATCCAGCCCGTCTCCGCCCCGCCCCCGCGCCTGCCCCCGCCCTCGTTCCCGTACTCCGGCATGCAGGCCAGCGGCGTGACCCGGGGCCGGCCGCTCCGCGCGCCCGGCACCGTCAGGACCAGCCCCGGCAGCATCTGCGCACTGAGCAGCACCCTGCCGCGCGTGAGCCGGTGCACCGTACGGTCCATGGCGGGGACGACGTGCGGGGCGATCCGCGCGAACGTGCGGGTGGCGGAGACCTTGCGGACCAGCCGGACGCCGGGGGTCATCGGACCACCACCCGTTCGGCCGCTTCCGGACCGGCGGAGGAGTCGGCGGCCGGGACATCGGCGCCCGGCGCACCGGCGTCCGGTGGGGCGAACAGTCCGGCCTGCCGGGCCGCGTGGTCGCGGAGCGCGTGCACCGGGCCGAGGAGCAGTTCGGCGGCGGCGGCCCGCTTGAAGTACAGGTGCGCCTCGTGTTCCCAGGTGAAGCCGATCCCGCCGTGCAGCTGGACGGTCTCGGCGGCGGTCAGCCGCAGCGCCTCCAGGGCCTGGGCGAGGGCGAGCCCGCCGGCCGTCGGGTCCCAGGCCGCGTAGTACGCGGCGGAACGGGCCGCCCGCACCTGTACGTACAGGTCCGCCAGGCGGTGCTTCACGGCCTGGAACGAGCCGATCGGCCGGCCGAACTGTTCGCGCGCCTTCACATGTTCGACGGTACGTTCCAGCGCGCCCGCCGCCGATCCCACCGCCTCCGCGGCGAGCAGCGCGGCGGCCGGTCCGCCCACCGCGGCCAGGGCGCCGGTGACGTCCCGTGTGTCGTCCGCGCCGAGGAGTTCGGCCCCGGTGTCGCGGAGTTCGACGCGGGCCGAGGGGCGGGTCCCGTCCAGCGTGGTGTGCCGGGTGCGGACGAGACCGGTCGCGGCTTCGGGGCGGACCAGGAAGAGGAGCGTACGGCTGCGCGGGAAGCCGCCGGTGTGGGCCGCGACCAGGAGGAGGTCCGCGCTGTGCCCGTCGAGGACCTGGTCCACCTCCCCGTAGAGCCGCCGGGCCGTCGCGCCGTCGGCGGCCGTCGTGCCGGTGGCGGCCGAGGCCGCCTGCACGCCGCCCGCCCGGCCGCCGCCCGACCAGGTGCCGCCGGTGGGGTCGGCGGTGAGGCCGAGCGCGGCGGTGAGCGCGGCACCGGGGACGGCCAGGGCCGCGGTCAGTTCACCGGCCGCGATGCGCGGCAGCAGCTCGGCGCGCTGGGCGGCGGTGCCGAGCGCGGCGATCAGGGGTGCGGCGAGGGCGGCGGTGGCGATCAGCGGGGAGGGCAGCAGGGCCCGGCCGGTCTCCTCGCAGGCGACGGCCAGCTCGGCGAGGCCGCAGCCGACGCCCCCGTACTCCTCCGGCAGGGCGAGTCCGGGCAGCCCGAGGTCGCGGGCCAGCCGTCGCCACAGGGCGGTGTCGTACCCGTCGGCGGTGAGCGCGGCGCCCCTGACGTCGTCGGGTGTGCCGTGCCTGGTCAGCAGTGTGCGCAGGGTGCGTCGGATCTCGTCCTGTTCCGCGCTGAAGGCGGCGTCCATCGGCGGGCTCCTTCCCCCGGGGGCTTCCGTTTTCCCCGCGGGGGCTTCCGCCCCCGATCTGACGGGCCGTCATATTAGGGGTGAATCCACGAGATGCCCAGAGTCGCGCGGCGTCGCCTCCCTCACCTCCCCGCGCCCGGACGCCGCCCCGCAGGGGAGGTTCCCCCGTCCCACATCTGATGTACCGTCAGATCCATGCCTTCTTCCCACCGCAAGGTCGCTGTCGTCGGCATATCCCTCGCCGACTGCGGGCGCGTCGAGACGGCCACCCCGTACGCCCTGCACGCCCAGGCCGCCCGCCGGGCGCTGGCCGATTCGGGACTGGACCGGTCCGTGGTCGACGGTTTCGCCTCCGCCGGGCTCGGCACGCTCGCCCCGGTCGAGGTCGCCGAGTACCTGGGGCTGAAACCCACCTGGGTGGACTCCACCTCGGTCGGCGGCTCGACCTGGGAGGTGATGGCGGCCCACGCGGCGGACGCCATCGCGGCGGGGCACGCCAATGCCGTACTGCTGGTGTACGGGTCGACGGCCCGGTCGGACGTGAAGGCGGGCCGCCGCACCTCCAACCTCTCCTTCGGCGCGCGCGGCCCGCTCCAGTTCGAGGTGCCGTACGGGCACTCGCTGATCGCCAAGTACGCGATGGCCGCCCGCCGCCACATGCACGAGTACGGGACGACCCCGGAGCAGCTCGCCGAGGTGGCGGTCCGGGCGCGGGCGAACGCGGCGGCCAACCCGGACGCCATGTTCCGGGACCCGATCACCGTGGACGACGTGCTGTCGGGGCCGATGATCGCGGACCCGTTCACCAGGCTGCACTGCTGCATCCGCAGCGACGGCGGCTGCGCGGTGCTGCTGGCCGCCGAGGAGTACGTGGCGGACACCGCGAGGACCCCGGTGTGGGTGCTCGGCACGGGGGAGCACGTCTCGCACTCCGCCATGTCCGAGTGGGCGGACTTCACGGTCTCCCCCGCGGCGGTCTCGGGCCGCCTGGCGTTCGAACGGGCCGGGGTGCGGCCCGCGGACGTCGACCTCGCCGAGATCTACGACGCGTTCACCTACATGACGCTGGTGACGCTGGAGGACCTGGGTTTCTGCGCGAAGGGCGAGGGCGGCCCGTTCGTGGAGAAGGGCCGGACGGGGCTGACCGGCGAGCTGCCGGTGAACACCGACGGCGGCGGTCTGTCCGCCTGCCACCCCGGGATGCGCGGGCTGTTCCTGCTGGTGGAGGCGGTACGGCAGCTGCGCGGCGAGGCGGGCGACCGCCAGGTGCGCCGGGCCGGCGGCCGGCTCCCGGAACTGGCGGTGGCCTCGGGCACGGGCGGCTGGTTCTGCTCGTCGGGCACCGTGGTGCTGGGGCGGGGATGAGAAACGGGCGGGGCCCGCGACCGGCCGGCCGGTCACACCGGGACGACGGTGAGCGCCCCCTCCAGCCCCTTGAAGTCGTCCGCGTCGCGCGTGTAGAGCGGCAAGCCCCTGACCGATGCGATGGCCGCGATCATCAGGTCCATACGGCGGGGGCGGGGATCGCGCCGGGTGATGGTCTTCATGCGGACAAGCGTGGCAGGCCGTGTCCCGCCGTGCTACAGACGTGCCCCGCCCGCCGCGCCGTGCGCTGGAATGGGGGCATGAGCGACGCACAGAAGAAGACCGGCGCGGCGGCTGCCGACGCGCACCGGGAGTTCCTGGAGCTGCTGCACGCCCAGCGGGTCTGGGACGTCGGGCTTCCCGCCTTCGATCCGGCCGCCGCGCCCGCCGCCCCGCTGCCCCTGTTCCACGCCTGGTTCGCCGGGGCCGTGGCCGCCGGGCAGGTGGAGCCGCACACGATGTCGCTGGCCACCGCGGACGAGGCGGGACGGCCCGACGTGCGGACGGTGATGCTGCACGACGCGGACGAGCGGGGCTGGCACTTCGCCACGCACCGCACCAGCGCGAAGGGCCGCCAGCTCACCGCCCGGCCGCACGCGGCCCTCGGCTTCTACTGGCCCGCGCAGGGCCGGCAGGTACGGGTACGGGGCCGGGTCACGGCCTGCACGCCCGCCGAGAGCAGCGCCGATCTGCACGCCCGCTCCACCGGGGCGCTGGCGTCGGCGCTGGTCGGGCGGCAGAGCGAGGTGCTCGGCTCGTACGAGGAACTGGGCCGCGCCTCGGACACGGCCTGGCAGCGGGCACGGGCGGAACCGGACGCGGAGGTCGCGAGCTGGACCAGGTACGTGGTCGAGCCGCAGGAGGTCGAGTTCTTCCAGGGCGACGCCGGGCGCCGGCACGTCCGGCTGCGCTACCGCCGGCGGACGGACGGCGCGGACGCCGCGGACGGCTGGGAACGGGAGCTGCTCTGGCCCTGACGGCGAGCGGGGCGGGGGCGGGGCGCGCCGGTACGGCAACCGCCCGACGCTCCCCGCCCCGCTCCCGTCAGTCGACGGTGATCGCCTGTACCGGGCAGGCGCGGGCCGCCTCCTTGACGAGGGGGCCTTCCAGGGCGTCCTCGTAATCGGGCAGCAGCTCGCTGAATCCGTCGTCGTCCTGGGTGAACACCTTCGGTGCGGTGAGCGCGCACTGCCCCGCGCCGATGCACCGGTCCCTGTCGATGCCGATACGCATCCCGGTATTCCTTTCCGATCCGGTCCCGTTCACCGCGTGACGGGAATCGTTCACCACGTCACGGGCATTTCGATCAGCCCCTGGATGGTGTCCCCGGGTTTGAACGGGACCTCCTCCGCGGGCACCGCGAGCCGCAGCCCCGGAAGGCGCCGGCAGAGGGTGCGCAGCGCGATCTCCATCTCGGCGCGGGCCAGGTTCTGGCCCAGGCACTGGTGGACCCCGAAGCCGAAGGCGACGTGGTTGCGGGCGTTGCGGCCGAGGTCCAGTTCGTCCGGCGACTCGTACGCGGTCCCGTCCCGGTTGATCGTCGACGTGGACAGGATGACGCCGTCGCCCTTCCTGATGGTCACGCCGCCCGCCTCGATGTCCTCGACGGCCACCCGGGAGATCCCGTCGGCGATGGACAGGAAGCGCAGCAGTTCCTCGACCGCGGAGGGCATCAGATCGTCCGAGTCCCGCATCCGGGCCAGCTGGTCGGGGTGCTGGAGCAGCGTGAACGTGCCGAGCGAGATCATGTTCGCGGTCGTCTCGTGACCGGCCACGAGCAGGATCTCCGCCAGCCGTACCAGCTGCTCGCGGTCCACGGCCCCGGTCTCCAGCTGCTTCTCGACCAGCTCGTCGAGCAGTCCCTCGCCGGGGGCGGCCCGCTTCCGGTCGATCAGCACCCGGAAGTACTCGTCCAGGGCCTCCCGCGCGGACTCGACGTCGGCGGCGGCCGGGCCGCGGAGCAGCTTGCGCGACTGTGCCTCGAAGAACTCGTGGTCGGCGTAGGGGACCCCGAGGAGCGCGCAGATGACCATGGAGGGCACCGGCAGCGCGAAGGCGCCGACCAGGTCGGCCGGCGGCCCCTGCTCGATCATCCGGTCCAGCAGCCCGTCCACGGTCCGCTGGATCTGCGGGCGCAGGGCCGCGGTCCGCTTCACGGTGAAGCTCGGGATCAGCATCCGGCGCTGGACGTTGTGCTCGGGGTCGTCCACGCCGAGCAGTTCCACGCGCCGCAGGCTGGACGCGGCCAGCCGTTCGGCGAACAGCGGGAAGTCCGGGTTCTCCCGGTCGGACGACAGCCTGGGGTCCACCAGGAGGGAGCGCGCCTCGGCGTGTCCGGTGACCAGCCACACCACCCGGCCGTCGAAGAGCCGGGCGGGTGACACCGGCCGCCGGTCGCCGGAAGTGCCTCGGTACTGCGTGGGCGGCTGATAGGGGCAGGTGCGGTTCTGCGGGAACGGGATGGTGTCGGCGTCTGCCATGTCGGAGCCTCGCAAGGGGGGAGGGAGTCCTACCGATCTCCGCCCACTAGATGCCTGGGGCACCTAATGGGTCCAGGTAATGTTCGGCCAAATATCCTCCGGCGCCCGATCGGGCACCCCCCTGATCCTTTTCACCTCTGTCTGCCATGTTCCCGCAGCATCTCCGGGCACGCTTTCGAGCCAGCTCCAGAAATCCGATTTCCCCTGCGAAAGGGGCAATATGGAAGGCGTCGGGGGGAATGGAGGCGACAATGAGCCGAACCCGCTCCCGCTACGCCCCGGACCGCGGGCTGACCACGCGCATGGTCGGCACCATGTTCCTGATCGGCCTGCTGTACGTGGTCCTGGTCGGGGTGCTGCTCGCCGTGCTGCGCGGTGCCTGGCCGATCATCCTGCTCCTCGTCGGCGGCATGTTCGTCGCGCAGTTCTGGTTCAGCGACCGCATCGCGGCGTTCGGCATGGGGGCCCGCGAGGTCACTCCGGAGGAGGCTCCCGAGCTGCACGGCGCCGTCGACCGGATCTGCGCTCTTGCCGACATGCCGAAACCGCGCGTGGCCATCGCCCGGAGCGATGTGCCGAACGCCTTCGCGACCGGCCGGAACGAGCGGACCGCCCTCGTCTGCGCCACCACCGGGCTCCTGCGCAGACTGGATCCCCCGGAGCTGGAGGGGGTGCTCGCGCACGAGATGTCGCACGTCGCCCACCGCGACGTGGCCGTCATGACGATCGCCTCGTTCCTCGGCGTGCTCGCCGGCCTCATCACCCGGGTCGCCCTGTGGGGCGGGCTCTCCCGCAACAGCCGCGGCAGCGACCCCATCGGCATCGCGATCCTGCTGATCCCGCTGGTCAGCGCGGTCGTGTACGCCCTGGGCTTCCTGCTGACCCGGCTGCTCTCGCGCTACCGCGAGCTCTCCGCCGACCGCACCGCCGCCCTGCTCACCGGACGCCCCTCCGCGCTCGCCTCCGCGCTCACGAAGGTGAGCGGCCAGATGGCCCGCATCCCGACCGAGGACCTGCGCAAGGCGGAGCCGTACAACGCCTTCTACTTCGTCCCCGCGTTCTCGTCCAAGGAGAGCCTGGGCCGGCTGTTCTCCTCGCACCCGCCCCTCGAACAGCGCCTCGACCAGCTGGCCCGCATCTCCGCCGACCTCGCCCGCCCGTGAAGCCCGCTCGCGAAGCCCGTCCATGAAGCCCGTCCGTGAAGCCCGCTCGCGAAACCCGTCCGGAGGTACGTCCATGGGCCTTCTCGACACCATCCTCGGCCGCAGCAAGCCGGTCCGCCCCGACCTCGACCAGCTCTTCGCCGTGCCGTCGGCGGCCCTCACCCTCCGGGCGGGCGCCGGGTTCGCCCCGACCGGTCTCGGGTCGGTCTGTTTCGCGGGCGTCGAGGGCGGCGCCTTCAACCGCCTCCAGCAGGACGTACGCGAACTGCTCGACGCCGACACCGGCCGCGGCGGCATCCCGGTGCGGTTCAGCCAGGACGGCTACGGCTACACCTGGCTGCTGGCCGAGCACTCCCCCGACGACACGGCCGGCCTGGTCAACGACCTGCACGCGGTCAACACCCTGCTCCAGGACGGCGGGTTCGGCCCGCACCTGCTCTGCTCGCTGATCGGTTTCCGGGACGAGCGGGACCGGCCGCTGGCGCTGGTCTACCTCTACAAGCGCGGCACGTTCTACCCGTTCGCACCCCTGCCCGGCGGTTCGGAACGGCGCGACAACCAGCTGGAACTGGAGGTCAGAGCGGTGCTCGGGGACGACCTCCGCGTCGAGCGGGACCTGGCCCGGTGGTTCCCGGTGTGGGGCGCGCCGGGGCTGTGACCCGAAGGACGCCGGACGGGCCGGGGCGCCCGGTGCGGGCCGTACATATCATCGCCCCCATGACTGTCGACCCCTCACGTTCCGCCGGCCGTATGCGCGCTTCCGACGCCGATCGGGAGGCGGTGGTCGAGCAGTTGCGGGAGGCGGCGGCCGACGGCCGCATCGACATGGAGGAGCTGGACACCCGGCTCGGGCAGGCCCTGTCCGCCAGGACCCACGCCGAGTTGGCGCCGCTCACCGAGGACCTCGGCCCCGTGGTACCGGTCGAGCCGCTGGTCCTCAAGGGGGGCATGCACGGGGCGAGCCGTTCGGGCCGCTGGGAGGTGCCCCCGGTGATCCTCGCCCACGCGGGGATGGGGAGCGTCAAGCTCGACTTCACCCTCGCCGAGTGCCGGCCGCGCGAGGTCGAGCTGGAGGTGTACGGCGAGATGGGCGGGATCATGATCGTGGTCCCGCAGGGCTGGACCGTGCGGACCGAGGCGCTGGACCCCGCCATCGGCGGCCTGAAGGACCGGACCGGGGGCACGGGCACGCCCGGCGCCCCGGTGCTCCGGCTGACGGGCTCCTGCGGCATGGGCGGAGTGACCGTCCGCCACCCCAACTTCCGCGAACGCCGCAAGCTGCGCGACGCCAAGTAGCCCGGCACCGAGCGGCGTGCCGAAGGCCCCGCGCCGTCCACCGCTCAGGGCCGGAAGACCGGTACGGCCTCCTGCCCCTCCTCCCGCCTGAAGGTCACCCGCAGCGCCATGCCGATGGCGAGGGCGGACTCCGGGCACTCCACGATCTCCGTCATCATCCGCGGCCCCTCGGCCAGATCGACCACGGCGGCGACGTACGGGACCCGGGCGCCGAACGGCGGCAGGTCGTTGCGGTGGACGACGGACCAGGTGTAGAGCGTGGCCCGCCCGCTCGCCGGCTGCCAGACGACGTCCTCGCTCCAGCAGTGCGGGCAGAACTCGCGCGGGTAGTGGTGGGTCCGCCCGCAGGTGCGGCAGCGGCGCAGCAGCAGCTGCCCCCGGGCCGCGGCGTCCCAGTAGGGCCTGGTGAAGGCGTCGGGCTCGGGCAGGTCGAAACGTGCTGCCGCCGCGGTCACGGGAAGAGTCCGATCGCCGCGTCGAGGGACCAGGTCTGCCAGGCCATCGCGAACAGCGCGACGAGCGAGATCAGCGCCATCATCGCGTTCTGCCCCTGCTCCGCCCAGTCGTGGATCATCAGCACCAGGTAGAGCAGGTTGAGCAGCAGCCCGGCGACCAGGGCCACGGGGGTCAGGAACCCCGTCACCAGGCCGAGCCCCAGGGCGAGTTCCGCGTACACGACGACATGGGCCATGAGCTTGGGGCGCGGCGCGACGATCCGGTCGAAGCCCCTGCCCACCACCGGCCACCGGTGCTTGCCCGCCACGTCGGCGGCCCAGGCGATGCCCGTACCGCGTTCGAACCAGCCCTTCTTGTCCTTGTGCCGCCAGCTCTCCAGCCACCACAGGCCGAGCCCCACCCGGAGGACGGCCAGCCACTCCGCTCCGCTGAGCCAGATCGTCTGCACGGTGCCTCCCCAAGGAATCTGACGGTACGTCAGTTCACCTGATGACGACCGCCGTGCGCAAGGGTCGTGCCGCAGGCGGGTGAGGGGGCGGGCCGGGGGCGGGCGACAGGCGTGACCAATTCGCAATCGATTCCGGTCTTGACCGAGACCCATCAACCGGGTGCGCGATTACGCTCCGGTTCATGTCCGACAGCGCACGTACCGCCGATGGTTCCGTCCCGGCCCCCCTCGTTCTCACCGAGGACCGGCCCGTCTACGTCGTCGGCGGCGGTCCGGGCGGTCTCGCCGTCGCCGCGTCCCTGCGCGAGCGGGGCGTACGGGCGGTGGTGCTGGAGAAGTCCGGGGACGTGGGCGCCTCCTGGCGCCGCCACTACGACCGGCTGCACCTGCACACCACCCGCCGCTGGTCCGCGCTGCCGGGCCTGGCGATGCCGCGCCGGTTCGGGCGCTGGGTGGCCCGGGACGACATGGTGCGCTACCTGGAGAAGTACGTCGAACACCATGAGCTGGAAGTGGTGACGGGCGTCGAGGTGTCCCGGATCGACCGCGCCCCCGACGGCACGGGCTGGCAGCTGACCGCGAGCGGCGGCCGGGTGCTGACCGGCCGGGCCGTCGTCGTCGCCACCGGCTTCAACCACACCCCGCGGCTGCCCGACTGGTCCGGCCGCGACGGCTTCACCGGTGATCTGGTGCACGCCGCCGAGTACCGCGACGCCGCCCCCTACGCGGGCAAGGACGTCCTCGTCGTCGGGATCGGCAACACGGGGGCGGAGATCGCCGTCGACCTGGTGGAGGGCGGGGCGGCCCGGGTACGGATCGCGGTGCGCACCGCGCCGCACATCGTGCGCCGCTCGACGGCGGGCTGGCCCGCCCAGGCGAACGGCGTGCTGGCCCGCCGGCTGCCGGTCCGGCTGGTGGACCGGGCGGCGGGCGCCATGACCCGGTTCGCCGTGCCCGACCTCACCGAGCACGGGCTGCCGCGCCCGGACACCGGCCTGTACACCCGGGCCAGGCAGGGCGCCATCCCGGTGCAGGACGTGGGGCTGATCGACGCGGTGCAGGGCGGCCGGGTGGTGCCGGTCGCGGCCGTCGAGTCGTTCGACGGGGACGCGGTGGTGCTGGCCGACGGGGAACGGATCACCCCGGACGCGGTGATCGCGGCGACCGGCTACCGGCAGGCCCTGGAGGGACTGGTCGGCCACCTCGACGTGCTGGACGCCCGGGGCCGCCCGGTGGTGCACGGCGCCCGCACCCCCCGGCAGGCCCCCGGCCTGTACTTCACCGGCTTCACCAACCCGATCAGCGGCATGCTGCGCGAACTGGCCCTGGACGCCGGGAAGATAGCGAAGAAGCTGGCCTCCGGGAAGTAGCCGAACCGCTCCGGCCCGGCTTCCCCGGCCGCCGCGGTGACCGCGCCCGTCCCGGCCGGCCCCTTCCCGAGCCCGGACCGGAGCCCGGCACCGGACGGACCGGACCCCGGCACCGCACAGCGCCGCCAGGAGCCCGTCAGGAGCTCGTCAGGACGACGAGCTGCCGGGTCGCGCGGGTCATCGCGACGTAGCGGTCGACCGCCCCTTCGACGCCCTCGCCGAACGACTCCGGGTCGACGAGGACGACCAGGTCGAATTCGAGCCCCTTGGACAGCTCCGGGGTCAGCGCCCGGACCCGGGACGTCGCCCGGAACGTCGCCCGGAACGCGGCATCGCCGATGACACAGGCGGTGCCCTCGTCGTGGGCGGCGAGCCAGGCGTCCAGGACCGGGCGAAGCTCCGAGACAGGTCCGTGCACGACGGGTACGCCACCGGCCCGGATGGAGGTCGGCACATTGGCGTCCGGGAGCACGGCCCGGATCACCGGCTCGGCCTCCGTCATGATCTCCTCCGGCGTCCGGTAGTTGACGCTCAGGGAGGCCAGGTCGATCCGGTCGATCCCGACCCGCTCCAGCCGCTCCTGCCACGACTCCGTGAACCCGTGCCGGGCCTGGGCCCGGTCCCCGACGATGGTGAAGCTCCGGGACGGGCAGCGCAGCAGCAGCATCTGCCACTCCGCGTCGGTCAGCTCCTGGGCCTCGTCCACGACGACGTGCGCGAACGGACCGGCGAGCAGGTCCGGTTCGGTGCCGGACACCTCGCTCCCGTCGACCAGGGTGTCCTTCATGTCCTGGCCGTGCAGCATCGTCATCACGCCCTCGCCGTCGGGGTCGGCCGCGATCAGGGAGTCGACGACCTTGGCCATCTGCTCGCGCTCGGCGGCCACGGACGCCTTGTGCCGACGTCTGCGCCGGGCCGCCTCCGGGTCGCCGATCCGCTGCCGCGCCGCGTCCAGGAACGGCAGGTCGGACACCGTCCAGGCCCGGGCGTCCGCCCGCTGCAACAGCCGTACCTCGTCGGGGCCGAGCCAGGGCGCACACCGGCGCAGGTACGCGGGTACCGACCACAGGTCCCCGACCACGTCGGCCGCCTCCAGCAGCGGCCACGCACGGTTGAAGGCCGTGACCAGTTCCCGGTTCCGCGTCAGCGACCTGCGCAGCAGCTCGGCCGGGGCGTCGCCGTCGTGCTTGTCCATCAGGATCGTGAGCAGCTCCTCCCAGACCTGGTCGCGCGCCTCGTTGTGCGGGGTGCCGGGGTCCGCCGCCTCGAAGGCCACGGCCCAGTCCTCGGCGGTCAGCTCGATGCCGGACCAGTGGGTCGTGACCGTCATGCCCCGGGCGGGCGGTTCCTCGTAGAACCGGACGGCCGCCTCGACCGCCCGCACCAGCCGCGCGGACGACTTCAGCCGGGCCGCGTCCGGGTCGGTCTCGGCCGTGGCCCCGGCCCCCTCGGCGACGAGGTCCCGCAGGGTGCAGGTCTGTACGCCCTCCTCGCCGAGGCTGGGCAGGACGTCGGCGACGTACCCCAGGTAGGGCTCGTGCGGGCCGACGAACAGCACGCCGCCCCGCCGGTGCCCCAGGCGGGGGTCGGAGTGCAGGAGGTAGGCGGAACGGTGCAGGGCGACGACGGTCTTGCCCGTGCCCGGCCCGCCGTCGACGACGAGCGCCCCGCGGGCCCCCGCCCGGATGATGGCGTCCTGGTCGGCCTGGATGGTGCCGAGCACGTCCCGCATCCGCTCCGAGCGGTTGCTGCCGAGGCTGGCGATGAAGGCGGACTGGTCGTCGAGCGCGGCGTGCCCGGCGAACGCGTCCGGGGTGAACACCTCGTCCCAGTAGTCGCTGATCCTCCCCCGGGTCCAGCGGTACCTGCGGCGGCTCGCCAGACCCATCGGGTTGGCGTGGGTGGCCCCGAAGAACGGCTCGGCGGCGGGGGAGCGCCAGTCGATCAGCAGCCGGCGCCCCGTGCTGTCGGTGAGGCCGAGCCGTCCGACGTACAGGGGCTCGGAGCCGTCCGCGCCGACCATGTGCCCCAGGCACAGGTCCAGGCCGAAGCGGCGCAGCGCGCGCAGCCGGGAGGACAGCCGGTGGATCTCCAGGTCCCGGTCCATCGCCTGCCGCCCCGCACCGCCGGGCGCCCTGCGTTCGGCGTCGAGCCGGTCGGACAGTTCGGCGATCGTCTCGTCGAGGCACCGCGCGATGGCCGCGAAGTGTTCCTCGTCGCGGGCGGTCAGCGCCGGGTCGGCCTTGGCCGCGAGACGCTCGGGAAGGTCGAAAGCACTGGTGGCGAGGGGGTTCACGGCGTCTTCTCCGATTCCGGGTCCACTGCGGGACCGCTTGAGAACGGAGATTCTGCGCCATCTTGGGGGCCTTGCCGCAAGTCCCCCCGTGCGCTATAGCTTGAGAGTGGCAAGGAGTGGGTACTCCTCCTGCCCTTCCCGTACGCCGGAGCCGAGGCCCGGCCCCGAGGCCGGACCCCGCATCGCGGCGATCTTCCCGCCCCGGGTACGGCAGGTGCCGTCGGCGGGAACGTCACCGTTCGGGCAGTCGTGATGTTCTGCCGCCAATGCCGCCTGACCGCACGCGGTGTCCGTGGCCCGAAGGTGCCCGGTATGACTGAGCTCACGCCGTGGCGGCGCGGTGCAGCGTGAACCAGAACGTCGGGACGGGGTTCGTGCCGGGCGTCACGTCGACCAGCTGCCACCCGGCGAACCTGGCGCGGAGTTCGTCCGCGGTGACGCCGGACCACGAGTCGTCGAACGCCCCGGGCCCGTAGCCGAACATCAGCAATCGCGCACCGGGGGCGGCACGCTCGGTGAGACCGGCGGCGTAGGCGTCGCGGCGGTGCGGCGGAATCCCGCAGTAGCAGCTCAGGTCGAAGAACAGATCGTACGGGCCGTGCACGCCCACCTCGTCGAGCCGGGTGGCGTCTCCGCACAGCACCGTGACGTCCGCTCCGGCCGCGTCGGCCTTCTCCCGAGCCTGCCGAACCGCGCGGTCGACCAGGTCGACGGCCGCCACCCGCCAGCCGTGCCGGGCCAGGTACACCGCGTTGGTCCCGGTGCCGCAGCCGAGTTCGAGCGCCTGGCCCGGCATCAGCGCGCCGGGCCCCTCCACCAGGGCCACCAGCTCGGGCGGCGTGACGCCGCTGTCCCACGGTGGCTTGCCGTCCCGGTAGAAGTCCTCCAGCACGCTGCGCACAGCCGCCTCTTGGTCGAGCTCCGCAGCCGTCCGATTCTTGCTCATCGCTACCTCTCCAAGAATCTAGAGTTCAACTCCAGTGACTGACTCTAGAGATAGACTCTCGACATGGATGCGGTCAAGGGATCCGATGGACAGAACGTCAAGCGCCCCGACAAGCGGGCCGAGCGCTCGCGGCGTACCCGCGAGAAGATCGTCGCGGCGGCACGGGACCTGTTCGTCGCGCAGGGGTACGGCGTGACAAGCCTTCAGGAGGTGGCGGATCGCGCGGGTGTGGCCGTCCAGACCGTGTACTTCGTCTTCCGCAACAAGCGCGCGCTGTTCAAGGACGTCGTCGACACGTCCATCGCGGGCGACGTCGAACCGGTCGCCACGATGGACCGCGACTGGTTCCGCGCCGCGTGCGCCGAGCCCACCGCGGCCGGGCAGCTGCGCGCCCACGTGCGGGGCGTACGTGACATCCTCGGCCGGGTCGCCCCGATCATGCCGCTGATCGCGGCTGCGGCGGCCACGGACCCGGAGATCGCCGCGCAGTGGCCCGCCCACCCCGACCCGCGCTACACCGTCCAGCACGCTGCGGCGAAGGCACTGACCTCCAAGCCCGACGCCCGCCCCGAGGTCGACACCGCCCGCGCCGCCGACCTGCTGTACGGGCTGCTCAGTCCGGAGCTGTACCTGATCTTTGTCCGCGACCGGGGCTGGTCCCCCGAAGCCTGGGAGGAGTGGGCATGTGTGGCCCTGACTGCCCACCTCTGCGCAGACCCCGAGTAGGCCACCGGTCCTTCGGCGGCGGCAGGTGTCGTCGACCGGGTCGACGACGCGGAGCACGTGCCCGGCCTCGGCGATCCGCCCGTACTCGGCGAATGCCTGCCCCAGCGGGTTCGGGCGGCCCTCGCGTCCGAAGCCCTTCGGGGACGCGGGGCGGCGTTGATGGTGCGGACGGGAACGAGGAACCCGTAGCCCGTCGGCCGGGGCCGGCAAGGCCGTCGCCCCGGTACCGCACGATCGGCACCCGGCCCTGCGCCTCGATCAGTGCGGCGTTCGCCGCGGCAATGATGCCGACCCGCAGGCAGAACTGGTCGACGTGCACCGGCCGGGAACGGTGAAGCGCCTCATGTGCGGGGTTGGATGATCGGGGTCATGCCGATGTTGCACGCCTCCGAGACCAGAAGGGCCACCAGTGAGGTGGTCAGATCCCTCATGCGGGTCGTGCCGTCGCCCAGGTGCACCAAGGCGTCCAGGAACCCGGTCCAGCCGTGCACCTCGAACAGCGGCTCCGGCAGGTCGATCTTCGGAAGCGTCTTCTCCACCCGCCCCCGTGGCCACGCCGACGGCCTCGGTTCACCCAGTGCGCCCAGTTCGGACACGTTCAGCTTCACCCCGGCCCGGCGGAACCGGTGAGGTCGGCCACCACCGACTCGGCCGCCCGTACCGGGTCCCCGCCGACGCGGGCGAGCAGCGCGGCCACGTCGTAGGCCGCGTCGGCCGTCCCCCGGTGGGTCACTTCCATCCCGTGCACCGACGCGTAGCGCGGTGAGCTGAGCGCCGCCCCGAGGTCGGGGCGCAGCCGTTCCAGCTCCACGACGACCGCCCAGGCGTCGTCCTCCATCCGGACCCGCCGCACCGGGTCGCAGGCCGCGACGGCCCGGTCGGCCTCGGCCGGGTCGGGCTCGTAGGCGGCCAGAGCCGGCAGGAGTTCGGGAACGCCCAGGATCTCCGCCGCGTCGAGGGTGAAGACGTGGGCCCCGTCGTCGGATTCCAGCAGCCGCGCAATCAGCGGGACGGCCCGTGGATCGTGCCGCCTGGCCAGCCCCCGCGCGCCCTCTTCCCGGACCTCGCCGTGCTCATCGGTGGTGCACTCCCACAGTGCGTCCCTGATGGCGGTCGTGTCCTGGTCCAGCTGGAATCCCAGCGTGAAGGCCGCCCAGTTGCGAACCTCGGGGTCCCGGTCCCGGGTGAGCCGGATCAGCGCCCGGACGTCGGGCCCGTCGGGCAGCCCGCTGTTGACGAAGGTGAGCTCCGAGGCGACCTGACGCCTCAGGTCGGCGTCCTCGTGTCCGGAAAGCCTCACCAGTACGGGAACGGCGCGCGGGTCCTTCGCCCGGCCCAGGCCGCAGACGAGGGACGACAGCACGCAGGTCTCCGTCTCCACCTCGGCCAGCGCCATCAGGGCGGTTGCCGCCTCGCCGCGCAGGGCCTCGTGCGCGTCGGCCACGTTTCCCACCAGGTCGCAGCCCACCTTCCGCCCCAGGGCCTCGGCCGACCGCAGCAACCCCGCCCCACAGTGCAACGCACTCGCCCGGTCCTCCCCGCTCTCCCCCTCCGCGGTCTCCCGGACCAGCCTCCAGTAGGCATGCTCGTCGAGGTCCTCCCCCGAGCCCGCCGCCACTCGCGCCGCAGCCATCAAGTGCCCGGCCATCCCCGCCGTGTTGTCCATGTGCGCATTCTCGCCGGGGGCCCTGTACCGGGCACTGATTTTCCCCGCCGCCCCCGCCCGTACCGGCACTCCGCCCCACCGCTCCGGCGGTGGGGCGGTAGGGCGACGGTGAGAACGAGAGTGTCCCGCCACTCACTGCATGGCGGGACACTCTCGGATCACACTCACTGCACCTGCCGATATCAGACGGCGCCGAACTCTCCGGCCTTGACACCCGCCACGAAGGTGGCGAAGGAGACGGGGGACGTGTTCAGGACGGGGCCGTGCGGGTTCTTGGAGTCACGGACGGGGACGACGCCGAGCGAGGTGGCGAGGTTGGCGGCGACCTCGATGCAGGCACCGCCATTGCTGCTGTACGAGGATTTGAACCAGAGGGGGGATTCAGTCGTCACGGGGAGCCCTTTCGAGTCCGGAGTCGTGTCCGGGGCCAGGTGCCCTCCGGGCCGAGAGAACAAACCAACAACAACGAGAGCACCCCACCGCATGTTGTGCGGCGGGGTGCTCTCGAATCGGACGCGCTGGACCTGCCGGTATCAGACGGCGCCGAACTCTCCGGCCTTGACACCCGCCACGAAGCTGGCGAAGGAGACGGGGGACGTGTTCAGGACGGGGCCGTGCGGGTCCTTGGAGTCACGGACGGGAACGACGCCACACGAGGCGACGAGGTTGGCGGCGACCTCGATGCAGGCACCGCCGTTGTTGCTGTACGAAGATTTGAACCAGAGGGGGGATTCGGTCGTCACGGAGAGCCCTTTCGTAACTGGCTGATCATGGCCACGGAGGCGGCTTGCGAGAGCGCCTCGGCCTGTAGTTGATGGTAGGCCGTCAACAAGGGGACCACCGAAGCGCTTTCCCGGTCGAGATGGCCCCGGTGGGAAGACTCGGCGTACGACATGAGCTGGCGATCCGGCATCGTCAGCACATACAGAGGCAGGTCAAATGGACGGTGCTCCGCCATGTCGAACGGAGCGATCTGAAGCACGGTGTTGGGCATCCTGGCGAACTCGATCAGCCGCGCCAACTGAGCGTCCATGACTTCGGGTCCACCGATGGGGCGACGGATACAGCTTTCGTCCAACACCATCAGGATCAACGGCGGGTGTGTGCGGGCGAGCGCGGCCTGCCGCTCAGCGACGAGCGAGATCCGCTCCTTCGCCTGGTCGCTGGTGATCGCCCCTCGCTTGACGGCGCTCTCCGCGAGCACGGTCGCGTACTCGGGCGTCTGGAGCAGGCCGGGCACGACGCCCACTTCGTACACCCGGACCTCCGCAGCCCGGCCCTCGTAACCGACGTATTCCGGGAAGCCCTCCAGCAGTGAGCCGTGCTGAATCTCCCGGTACTGGCGTTCGAACGTGTCAGCTGTATCTCCAGTGCCGAAAGCACGGTCCGCACTCCGCGAGAAACGCAAGGTCGGAAGTTTCCGACTGGTTTCGACCGCCGAAATATGGGTGCTGGAGTACCCCATCCGGTCGGACAAGTCCTCCTGCGTCCAGCAGCGCTCCTCACGTGAGCTGCGAAGACGTGCACCGAAGGCCGCCCCCGGGGAACTGTCCGGGTTCAACTCCTTGCGGTTCAAAGGATTATCACCAACCTTCCATCCAGGTTCGGCACGTTGATCGGGTTCCGACTGTAGGTCACCCTGAATCGCCTTGGTAGTGGGATCGCTACGGAGCGGAGTTGACGATGCCCGAAGAAGACATTCCCCCCACCCAACAAGAACCCCCACAAGTCCCGCTTACCGGAACGCTGTTGGTGGATACCGGTCACCGGAACCGGGTGGGTGAGTTCCGGGGTGTGTCCGGTCCGTACTGGTCGTTACGGCCGGTGTGCGGCGGTACGGAGTGGGAGGCCGAGCCGGCGAACGTACGGGCTCCGGAGCCCATGGAGCGGTTGCGGGCCGAGATCGCGCGGTGCAATGCCCGCAGCGCGGGGCGGATTCTGTGAGCGTGCGCAGGTTCCGGTTCGTGAAGTGGGTGCTGCGGCCCGACACCGAGCCGGACGCGCCGCCGGTCACCCATCGGTTCCGGTGCGTCGCGCTGGATGATTTCGACGACGAGTGCGGGGCGCATTCCGCCGCGTTCACCGACCCCTCACGGGCGCAGGAGTGGGCGTTCGGGCACTGGCGGGCCAATCCCGATCACACCGGCTTCGCCGAGACGGTCGAGCGGCCGTGGGTGATGTGGATGGACGGCCCCGCATGAACACCGACACCAACAACCTTGCGCAGCCGGGGAGTTATTGGTGTGAGGCGGTGGCGGAGGGGCCGGTGTACGGGATCGGGTACACGGCCCGGTACGTGCTGGGGACCTTCCGGACCATCTCTCCCGTGCTCGCCGTGCGGTGGCTGGGCGGGCAGGCATTGTGGATCGTGGACCGGCTCGACCCCGACTCCCACCACTCCGCCTGGGTCCAGCCCTCCATGCGCCTCCCCGACACCCCCGGCACCCCCAGCCCCGACCACAGCGCCGAGCTCCGCGCCTGGTACCGGGACCAGCAGGGCCAGCGCGCCGCCCACGCCCACCTCAAGAACGGCCACCCGCTCCTCGTCGTCGTCCCCGACGCCGACTGCACCTACACCCTCTCCGTACGACCCGAGGCTCCCCCGGCCGGGTGACGGGGCCGGTACCGCAGGGCTTCGGCGGCGATCACATGGGGGCAAACAGCGGTCGAGGGCCGCACTCCACTCCGGGAGTGCGGCCCTCGATGCATGTGGTTACGAGGGCCAGCCGCCGTACGGAACGGTGATGAGTTCCATGGCGTGGCCCGCCGGATCCATGAAGTACACGCCGCGACCACCGTCGTTGTGGTTGATCGCGCCGGGCTGCTTCCGCTGGGGGTCGGCGTAGTGCTCGATGCCGCGCTGACTGATCTGCGCGTACGCCGCGTCGAACTCCTCCTCGGAAACCAAGAAGGCGTAGTGCTGAGGGGTGATGGTGTCCGCGGGGACAGTGGCGAAGTCCAGTGTGACGCCATTGCTCAGGCCGACCGCGATGAACGGGCCCCACTCTGCGGTGATCTCAAGGCCGAGCAGATTCGCGAAGAATTCTGCGGACTCCCGGTTGTTCCGGGCGTGGACGATCGTGTGGTTCAACTCAACTGACAAGGAATGCCTCCGACGGCATGTCCCGACACCTCCATGCCTCACCCAGCCGGTGACCGACACGCGATGTTGTCGTGGACCCTACCACGGGGAACAGCCCAGCTCCACGCGCTCCACCCCATGATCGACCCAACGGGCAATCACCCCACAGGACTTCGTCCAGGATCACCGGCAGGGTCCAGCCGACAGGGGGCCGGTGGCGTCATGTCTGGATGGCGTACAGGCTGCGGTCCTTGCTGCCGACGTAGACCACATCGCCCACCACCGTCGGGGAAGCCCCCAGACCAGCGCCTGTATGGAAGGCCCAGTGCTTCTTCCCTGTCCGTGCATCCACCGCGTACAGGTTGCCGTCCTCACTGCACACGTAGACCACCCCGTCCTCCACAGCCGCGGCGGGGAAGACACTGTTCTCGGTTTCGAAAGCCCAGCGCTTCTTGCCTGTCGCGGCGTCCAGCGCGAACAGATACTCGATGCTGTCGCCGACGTACACCACGCCGTCGGCCACCGTCGGCGCCGAGAAAGAACGGTGGCCGGGCAGCATCTTGTATTTGATGCCGGTGCGGGACCATCGCTGCTTCCCCGTTGCGGCATTCACCGCGTACAGGCGGCTGGTGGAGATGTAGACCAGGCCGTTGGCCACGACCGGGGCGGAGTTCACGCCGTCGAGCATGGGGAAGGCCCAACGTCGTTTTCCCGTCCCGGCGTCCAGCGCGTAGAGATGGTTGTCGTCGCTGCCGAAGTACACGACACCGTTCGCCACGACCGGCTGCTCCGTCACCGAGCCGTTCTTGCGGCAGCGAAAGCTCCATATCTTTTTGCCCGTCACCGCGTCCACCGCGTAGAAGTGCTCGTCACCGCTTCCGACGTAGACGACGCCGTCGACCACGGCCGGCGACGCGCATTCCGATCCGCCGGTGGCGAAGACCCAGCGTTTCTTGCCGGTTGCGGCGTCCACCGCGTACAGGCCGTTGTCGTAAGTGCCCACATAGAGCAGATCGCCCACGACGACGGACGTCGAGTAGAGCACACTGCCGGTGTCGAGCGACCAGCGCTTCTTGCCCGTGGCAGCGTCCAGCGCGTACAGGTTGCGGTCGTTGCTGCCGAAGTAGACGACGCCGTTCGCAACGGTCGGCTTCGTCATCACCTCGTCGCCGGCGTAGAAGGACCAGACTTTCTGGCCCGGCTTGCGGGGGGCCGGTGGAGCGGTGGTACGGGTGGGCTTTCGCGCGGATGGCTGGAGGGCGGAGGGCGAGCCGGCGGACCCGGAACCCCTGTCGGCGGTCTTCCAGACCGCGACGGCGAGTCCGGCGGCGGCTGCCGTACCCGTCACGGCGAGCAGGACGCCGCGCCGGGAGAGGGGCGGGGGCGGGGCGCCGGGGCTTTGCGCGGCATGGTCGGCGCTCTGGGTGAGTGCGTCGTGCAGGGCCGGGGCGGCGGCCGGGGAAGTGTTGTCGGTCGCGGCGGGCGTCGCGGGCGCGGCGGGCGTCCGCACCGGTTCGGGCGCGGCTCCGTGCGGTGCGGCGGGTATGTCCGGCGCGGTCGGGGTCGGGGTCGGTACTGCGGCGGGCGTCGGCGTCGGGGCGGGGTTGCGGGGCAGCGGGGTGGCGGCCTTCGCCCGGACCAGCCGGTCGACCTCGTCGGGCATCCAGCCGGGCTCCGTGAGCAGGGGCGCCGCTTCGGCCGTATCCCCCTCGCCCGGGGTGGTCAGCCGGTGCAGCAGGTCGGCCACGGTGGGCCGCCGATCGGGCTCCTTGGCCAGGCAGGCCGCCACGATTCCGCGCAGTTCCGGCGGAAGGGCGTCGAGGTCGGGCTCCTCGTACACGGCGCGGAAGTGCAGGGCGTGAGGGGTGCCGGTGCCGAATGGGCCGATGCCGACAGCGGTGTGGGCGAGCACCGCGCCGAGTGCGAAGACGTCGCTGGCTGGGCCGACGGACCGGCCGGTGAGTTGTTCCGGGGACATGAAGCCGGGCGTGCCGATCGTCATGCCGGTGTGGGTCAGCGCGCTGGCCTCGCTCGCCGTCGAAATGCCGAAGTCGATCACTCGGGGACCGTCGGGGGCCAGCAGGACGTTGGAGGGTTTCAGATCGCGGTGCACGACGCCGGCGGCGTGGATCGCCTCCAGCGCCTCCGCCAGACCGGCGCCGAGTGCCAGCACGTGCTCGGCCCGCCACGGCCCGTGCCGGGCAACCGCCTCGCCCAGCGACACACCGGATACGTAGACGGTTGCCAGCCAGGCCGGTGAACCGTCGGGTTCGGCGTCGACGACCCCGGCGGTGAAAGCCCCGTTCACCCTGCGGGCCGCCGTCACCTCACGAACGAAGCGGCGCCGGAAGTCCACGTCCCGGGCCAGCTCCGGACGCACCACCTTCAGCGCGACCGGACGGCCACCGGGCGAACGCCCCAGATACACCTGCCCCATGCCGCCCGCGCCGATCCGCGCCACGATCCGGTACCGCCCCACCTGCCGCGGGTCCTCCGGCTCCAGCCCGTCGAACACGGCCCCTCCTCTGCGAACGGCGCAGCCCTCCCAGGCACTGACAGCGCATCATGCCAGAACGGGTCGGGGCGGGAGAGCGGAGCGTCAACGGGGCCACTGGGACTCAACTACCCAGTCGGTTATCCGGTGTTGGGCCGTCCGGGCCCGGCAGATCGGGCCGCGCACGGCACCGCACGGCAGCGGTCAATGAAGCCGGCACTCCCAGGGCTCGATGTCCGGCTCCCCCGGAGGCAGCTCCCCGGTGCAGTACCGGTGGAGCCAGACCGCGGCCCGGCGCTCCGCGTGCTTCTCGTTGACCGGTTCGCCCCGCTCGTCCAGTTCGAGGACGTTGGCGAAGATCGCGACGCAGATCTCCATCTGGGAGGGCGACTCGCGCAGCTCTTCCCAGTAGTCGATCCCCTCCAGCATCGGATGGCCCACCGATCCTCGGGCGAGCCATCCGGCGAAGCGTCGCAGGGCCCCCGAAGCGCCATGACTGAGGTGCGAAGACATGCGAAGAATCTAGTCCCGGCCTTCCCGGATCGTTCCCTGGCCCACCACTCCGGGAGCCCGCCGAGGTCCTGGGCCGACGGCTGCCTGCGGCCTGTCCGCGCCGCACACGGCCGGTCTTCCGGTCGGCCCCTTCCACGAGGGCCGCCAAGGCGCCCCGCCCGCGCGGCACCTGGCGGATCGCCCGTGACGAGTGCGCCCGGCCGGGCCTTCACGCACCCATCCGAGTCATCCGTCGGGGGACTCCGGCAGCGAAGAGACCGTATACCGGGACAATGCATGACACGTTCCATTCATGAAACTGATCAGCGCCATCGTGGCGACAGCCGCAGGTGCCGCACTCGCGGCCGGGCCGGTGCCGGACGCGTCGGCACAGCGGTACTGGAACAAGAAGGTGCGGTGCGAGCAGACCGATCCCGAGGGACGGGTGATCCCCACGCGGTACGGGAATGGCGAACTCGGCTGGAACCACTTCTCCGGCAAGCACAACATCAAGAGGTGCCGGATCGTCGAGGCGGCTCTGGCCGGGAAGGTGGACAAGAAGAACGGGGGACGCCTGGAGTACCACGGGGTCGCCCGCAACGGCACCCGACTGGTCAATATCGTGGTCATCGTGCAGTACGCCCGCCGTACGGCCGACGGCGAATACGACGCGGGCAAGGGCAAAAAGGTCGGCGTGATCACGGCCTACTGCAAAGGCGTCAACAAGTGTCCGGACTGGATCAACCAGTGAACGGCCCGTACGAGGAGACGGTCGAGCAGCAGGCATACGTCACACAGTTCCTCCTCGACCACACGGCGGTGCCTTTCGTCGGCGGGACCTTCCTGCGCGGGGTGCTGCCGACACGGGATGCGGTCCGGGTCGTGACCGGCACCGGCATCGACACCGACGCCGTGGAACCGGATGCACCGGTCGTCTACGAGGTACCGCTAGTGGACGACGATGACGAGCCGGTCACCGCCCCGCTGGTACTGGGCTGGGTCCGGACGCTCGTGGCCGACGGTCCCCCACGTCCGGATGCGTCCGTGATGGGCATGGGTCTGGTCCGGGTGGACGCCTCCGCCGTCGAACCCGCCCCGCCGACACGCACGGACCGCGTGCTGCGCGTGCTGCGAACCCTGACCCGGCCGTTCGCCGAGACACCGCCGGACCCCCCGCTGTGCGGCTTCCTGCTCACCGGGCAGGACAGGATGAGGCTCTACGTCGCGGTCGAGGAGGCCGACGGGCCGGTCGCGGTCGATGTGCGTCTCACCGGTGCGCTGACCGCGCTGCTCGCCGCGCTCCCCGCCCTCGTACGCGAGGAGGAGCGCTGGACGACCGACGGAACCGATCCGCACTGCGTCCGCGCGGTCGACCTCACCGCCTGGTGAGAAGGGGGTCCGCGGGCTCGGGGTGCGGGCTCGGGGCGCGGGCTCGGATATGGGCGCGGACCATGACCGAAGAGACACCTGGGTCGCCGAAAAAACTCGGTTGATCCGGAGCCCGGCATCGGAATACTGGCCGTCGTCCCAGTCGATCCGGACTGCCTCCTTCGTTTCGGACCGGACCAGTGGAAGGGCCTGCCAGATTGGCCATGCACGATGACCAAGTGCACGTGACCACCGACATCGTCGCGACCTTGATCAAGGAACAGTTCCCTCGGTGGAGCGGCAAGGCGGTCCGGCACCTGACGTCGACCGGTACGGTCAACGCCGTCTTCCGCATCGGGGACGACCTCTCCGCGCGTTTCCCGCTGCGTCCGACCGATGCCGCGGAGGCGCTGGCGGTCCTGGAACGGGAAGCCCGGGCGAGCGCGGAACTGGCACGGGTGTCCCGGTTCCCCGTTCCGGAACCCGTCGCCCTGGGAGAGCCCGGAGCGGGTTACCCCATGCCGTGGTCGGTCCAGACATGGCTGCCGGGGACGGTCGCCCTCGATGCCGACCCGAGTGGGTCGGACGCTTTCGCCGAGGACCTCGCGGCCTTCATCGCAGCCCTGCGGGGCGCCGGGACGCAGGGGCGGCGCTTCAGCGGCGAGAACCGTGGGGGCGTTCTCGCCCACCACGACGACTGGGTGGCGAAGTGCTTCGAGGAGAGCGAGGGGCTGCTCGACGTACCCCGGCTGCGCAAACTGTGGAGCCGCTTCCAAAAGTTACCGCGCACGGCCGCCGACGTGATGAGCCATGGTGACCTGATTCCCGGCAACGTACTGGTCGCGGGAGGCCGGCTCAGCGGCGTGCTCGACACCGGCGGCTTCGGCCCGGCCGACCCCGCCCTGGATCTGGTCGGCGCCTGGCACCTGTTGGAGTCAGGGCCCCGGCAAGTGCTCCGGCAGGCACTGGCCTGCGACGACCTGGAGTGGGAGCGCGGCAGGGCATGGGCCTTCGAGCAGGCGATGGGTCTTGTCTGGTACTACGCCGAGAGCAATCCGGCGATGAGCGGAATGGGGCGCCGGACACTCGACCGCATTCTGGAGCCGACGAAGTGATGCCGCCCCGTTCGTACGAGCCGGAACGGGCGGTCGGCACCCACTGACACAGGTCACCCGGAACCGTCGGCAGTGCCCCGGAACTGTCGGTGGTGACCGGGAACTGTCAGTGCCACGGGCGAGGATGAGCGTGCACGGCCCCGGCGGTCCGGGAGGCCCCTTCTCCCGGCCCGCGCCCGGCCCCAGGACGGGCATCGGCCCGACGTCCCCGAAGGAAACCCGTGACGGCAACGCTTCCGGAAATCACCGCCCTGCTGGGCGAGCCCCACTTCAACTGGACCGATCCGGCCCCGTGGACCGAGCTGGAACGGGAGCTCGGGGTCACGTTCCCCGAGGACTTCCGCGAGATCGTGGACGCCTACGGTTCGGTCCAGGTCAACAACCAGCTGTATCTGACGCATCCCGCCGGCCATCTCCTGCACAGCCTGGGGAAGGACATCAGGGACGACCTCGAACTCTGGCGCGACGAGGACATGGTGGAGTTCCTGCCCGGTCCGGCGGGGTCGGGGCCCGGGGAACTGATACCGGTGGCGTCGGCCACGACCGGCGAGGCGGTCTTCCTCCGGATTCCCGACGGCCCCTCGGCGCCCTGGCGGGTGGTGGTCCAGGAGTTCGACAGCCCGGCCTGGACCCTCTACGAGATGACGTTCGGCGAGTGGCTGCTGGCCTATCTCAAGGGCCGGGACGTGACGTTGTGTTCCCGCAACTTCGTGTCCGACGGGCCGTTCTACGCGTTCCTGCCCTGAGCCGCGGAGCCGGAGCGGCGCGGGGCGCGGCCGGGAGGACCGGGCGCGCCCCGCGCCGGGGCGTGGGGATCAGGCGGTGGGCGTGGCGTTCACCACGAGCTGGGCGGTGTTGTTGCCGGACTGCGGGTCGAACGGGAAGGACGCGGGGCCGGAGCCGCCGGTGGTGAGCATGACCCGGCCGGTCGCGTCGGGGATCACCTGGTCGATGCGCAACTCGAAGGGCAGGGACCGCGTGGTGTCGGGCAGCGCCCAGTACGGCATCTCGCAGCTGTAGCGCGGGGCGCCGGTCGCCTGCGGGTAGTGGCCGCCGCTCAGGGTGCGCGGTTCACAGCCCTCGGGGGCGGAGGTGACGGTGACGCCGCCGGGGACGGTGAAGTCGACGGTCGCGACCGAGTCGCCGGAGCCGAGGTTGCCGATCCAGGCCGGGCCGTTGTTGCGGAAGCCGAGTTCGGCGGTGACGGTCTCGCCCGCGGCGCCGGAGACGTTCGCGCCCCGGGCCTCGAAGTCCGCCGTGTTGGCCGCGGTGAAGCGGGCCATGGCGTAGTTGTCCTCGTCCGAGAGGTCAGCGGCGCCGTTGCCGGGCTCGACGGTGATGTCCAGCCGCTCGCCGTACGCGTGCGCGGAAAGGGCCATCCGGAGCGGTGCGGGCAGCGCGAAGGAGCCGCCGGGCTCGATCACCTGGTCGAAGGAGCAGGTGGCCTCGGTCATCGGGACGTAGTCGGCGTCGCCGATCGTCGCGTACGTGCACTCGGCGTACCGGTTGAGGAACTCCAGGCCGTACGAGGCGGTGAACCTGGCCGTGAGGCCCTCGGAGCGCTCGCCGCCCTTGTTCGTCACCGCGAACGGAACGGTCCGGACGTCGCCCGGCAGGAGTCCGCCCACCGGGGAGATCGGCCCGAGGGACAGGTCGGGGCCCGAACCGACCGTGACCGTGGTGTCGAACGAGTCGCGCGGGGCCTCCAGCATGCCGTCGGGGCCGCCGGTGGCCGTGGCGGCGTAGGTGATCCGGCCCTGGGCGCCGAGCGCGGCGCCGTCGGCGGCGCGGACCGTGAGGTGGACCTGCGGGCTGTAGGCGTCACCGATGACGGGCACCTGGGGAACGGTGCACACGGCCGTGGTCCCGGTCGGCGCGCAGTTGTCGGGCCAGGTCACCTCGGCGACTCCGGCGACACCGGAGATGTCGACCGTGAGCCGGCCGTCGGTGACGGTGAAGTTGTCGTTGTCGTGGTACAGCCCGATGTCCAGCGGGCTGCCCTGCGACGGGTCGCCGACGGCCGTCACCTTCTGCTCGCCGGGCGCCTGTATCCAGAGCTGGTCGGACTGTTCCTCCGCGAACGCGGGAGCCGCGAGCCCTGCGGTCAGCAGTCCGGCGGCCGCGGCGGCGCAGAAGCCGAGACGCACGGTGCGTCGGGTGGAGAGGGGTCTCATGTTTCTCCCCGGGGGAAGCGCCAGGAGTGGCGGACGACGGCCGGTGAATCCGGCCCGCACGTTGGACAACCAAGATCACCCGGAGGTTGTACGAATCCGGCCGACCGGCTTCGGCCACTCCGGCTCCCCTCGCTCCCTCCCTCTTCCCCCTCCTCCCTTCCCGCCTCCCTCTCCGTCTCCCTTCCCGCCTCCCTCTCCGTCTCCCTTCCTCCAGCCTTTGCCTGCACACCCATTCCTGACGAGCCGTCAGTTCAGTAACCTGACAGAGTGTCAGCTACGGGCTGGCCGGGCACGATCACCCGACGGACCCCGAGCAGAAGTGGGCGGAACGATGCTTGGATCGACTCACGGCACCCTCACCACCGACTTCCGCGCCCGGGTGGTGGCCTGCGGCGAGGAACCGCACGCCGCCGTCCACAGCACGACGGCCGCCGCCGCGGAGGGCCTCCTCGACGTCAGCGGCCGGCCGCTGCACGCGGCCGTGCCGGACCTGGACCGGTTCTTCCGGCCCGAGTCCGTGGCCGTCGTCGGCGCGTCCGACGCCGAGGGGCGCCCCAACACCGGAATCACCCGGCAGCTGATCGACTGGGCCGAGCGGGTCGGGGCGCGGCTGTATCCCGTGCACCCCACGCGGGAGTCCGTGTTCGGGCGGCCCTGCTCCCCTTCCGTCGCGAAGCTGCCGGAGCGGGTCGACCTGGCGGTGCTGCTGGTCGGGGACCCGCTCCCGGTGATCGAGGAACTCGCGCAGGCAGAGGTGCGGTTCGCCGTCGCCTTCGCCTCCGGGTTCGCCGAGACCGGTGAGGAGGGCGCCGCCGCCCAGGAGCGGCTGGCCGAGGCGGTGGCCCGCTCCGGACTGCGGCTGCTCGGGCCGAACACCAACCTCAACGCCTTCGAGCGGTTCCGGGACGACCTCGACGGACCGGCGATCGCGCTGATCACCCAGTCCGGTCACCAGGGCCGCCCCGTCTTCACCCTCCAGGAGCTGGGCGTACGGCTCTCGCACTGGGCGCCCACGGGCAACGAGGCGGATCTGGAGACCGCCGACTTCATCTCGTACTTCTCGCAGCGCCCCGAGGTCGGGGCCATCGCCTGTTACGTGGAGGGGCTCAAGGACGGGCGCTCCTTCCTGCTCGCCGCGGACCGGGCGGCCCGGGCCGGGGTCCCGGTCGTGGCGGTCAAGGTGGGACGTACGGAGGCGGGGGCCAGGACCGCCGCGTCACACACCGGCAAGCTGACCGGCGCCGACCAGGTGGTGGACGCGGCGATGCGGCAGTTCGGCGTGATCCGGGTGGACGGGCTCGACGAGCTCCAGGACACCTCGGCCCTGCTCGCCCGGGCGCGCAGGCCGCAGGCCGAGGGGGTCGTGGTGTATTCGATCTCGGGCGGCACGGGCGCGCACTTCGCGGACCTGGCGACCGGGGCCGGGCTGAGCCTGCCCACCCTGTCCGAGGCCAAGCAGCGCGAGCTGCACGAGTGGATCCCCGACTACCTGAACGTGGCGAACCCGGTCGACAACGGCGGCCATCCGGTGGGCGACTGGCGCGGCCGGAAGATCATCGACGCGATCCTCGCCGACCCCGATGTCGGGGTGCTGATCTGCCCGATCACCGGCCCCTTCCCGCCGATGAGCGACCGGCTCGCGCAGGACCTGGTGGACGCCGCGGAGAGCACGGACAAGCTCGTGTGCGTGGTGTGGGGGTCGCCGGTCGGCACGGAGGAGGCGTACCGCACGACGCTGCTCGGCTCCTCCCGCGTCGCCACCTTCCGCACCTTCGGCAACTGCATCACCGCCGTACGGGCCTATCTGGAGCACCATCGCTTCGCGGCCTCCTACCGCTCCCCCTTCGACGAGGCGCCCCGCACGCCCTCGCCCTCGTTCCGCAAGGCGCAGGCGCTGATGCGGCCGGGCCGCCAGTTGAGCGAGCACGCGGCGAAGCAGCTGTTGCGGGCGTACGGGATACGGGTGCCGCGCGAGCAGCTGGTGACCAGTGCCGCGGCGTCCGTCCGGGCCGCGGGGCTGGTCGGCTACCCGGTCGTCATGAAGGCGTCCGGCGCCCGGCTCGCCCACAAGACCGAGCTGGGCCTGGTCAAGGTCGGGCTCACCTCCGCGAGCCAGGTCCGCGACGCGTACCGCGAACTGACCGACATCGCGCGCTTCGAGGACGTCGAGCTGGACGGGATCCTGGTCTGCCAGATGATCGAGCGGGGCGTCGAGATGATGGTCGGCGTCACGCACGACGCGCTCTTCGGGCCGACGGTGACGGTCGGGCTCGGCGGCGTACTGGTCGAGGTGCTGCACGACGCGGCGGTGCGGGTGCCGCCGTTCGGCGAGGACCAGGCGCGGTCGATGCTGGCCGAACTGCGCGGCCGGGCCCTGCTGGAGGGCGTGCGCGGCGGGCCCCCGGCGGACGTGGACGCGCTCGTGGAGGTCGTGCTGCGGGTGCAGCGGATGGCACTGGAACTGGGCGACGACCTCGCCGAGCTGGACATCAATCCACTGATGGTGCTGGGGCGCGGCCAGGGCGCGGTGGCGCTGGACGCACTCGCCGTCTGCCGCTGACCGGCCCCACCGCCACCCCCGCCACGGGCCGCGCCACCAGGGGCCCGGTGCGTCGGGGCCGCCGCGGCGCGGGCCCCGTGCCCGCCGCCCCGGCCCCCGTACGGCCCCGGTCCCCGCCCGGCGCCCCGACGCCGGAAACGGAGCCACGAACCGTCACGGCCCCCACCGCAACGGCCCCCGCGCCACCACCGAACATCCCGCCCGGAACCGCCCCGCCGAACACCCCGCAGTCCGTTCCGTCGTCCGCCCAGGAGTTGCCCCATGCCGTCCTCCCCCGAAGACACCACCGAGTCCGCCGGGTCCCCCGACCCGCTTGATTCATTGGTACTCCACGCCACTGACAACGGCGTCCTCCTGATCACGCTCAACCGCCCCGAAGCGATGAACGCCCTCACCCGTGACCAGCGGGAACGTGTCATCTCACTGCTTTTCGAGGCGTCCGCCGACCCGGCGGTCCGGGCCGTCGTCCTCACCGCCACCGGCCGCGGCTTCTGCGCGGGCGCCGACCTGCGCGGCGCCACGACGAGCGGGGAGCGGGTGCCCGGCGACGTGGCCCGTACGATCCGGCTCGGCGCGCAGCGGCTGATCGGGGCGGTCCTGGACTGCGAGAAGCCGGTGGTCGCGGCCGTCAACGGCACCGCGGCCGGTCTCGGCGCCCACCTCGCGTTCGCCTGCGACCTGGTGCTGGCCGCCGAGTCGGCGAAGTTCATCGAGGTGTTCGTGCGCCGCGGCCTGGTGCCGGACGCCGGCGGCGCGTATCTGCTGCCCCGGCTGATCGGCCCGCAGCGCGCCAAGGAGCTGATGTTCTTCGGCGATTCGCTGCCGGCGACGGAGGCGGAACGGCTGGGCCTGGTCAACCGGGTCGTGCCGGACGGGGAGTTGGCGAAGACCGCCCGGGCGTGGGCCCGGCGGCTGGCCGACGGCCCGACCCGGGCCATCGCCCTCACCAAGCAGCTCGTCAACGCCTCCCTGGACGCCGACCGCACGACGGCGTTCGCCGCCGAGGCCGCGGCGCAGGAGATCAACATGACGACACGGGACGCCAACGAGGGCGTGGCGGCCTTCGTGGAACGCCGGGCCCCGGAGTACCGGGGGCTGTGAGGCGTACGGGGCGGCGGAGCGCGGTCGTGGCGCCCCGCGGCTCACACCGGTCACACGGGCGACAGCCCGCCGGTGTCCAGGTCCAGGTCGAACGGCTCCGGCAGCCTCAGGACCGTACCGAACGGGTGCGGGCCGTCCACCCGGGTGTAACCGAGGTGGCCGGGCTCGGAGAACAGGGTCGCGCTGCCCTCGATCCGGTCGACGAGCAGGTACAGCGGCGCCCGGTACTCGGCGTAGCGGCGGCGCTTCACGACCCGGTCGGTCTCCGCGTTCGACTCCGAGGTGACCTCGACGACCAGGAGCGTCTGGTCGGGGAGCAGCGCCCCGCCTCCCCTGGCGAGCTCCTCGGGCACGACGGCGATGTCGGGGACGTACCAGTTCGACGAGCCGGGCAGGTCCAGGTTGCCCGAGCCCTCGACACAGCCGAGTTCGTCGACCCGGTCCTCGATCTGCCGGCGGACGACCCGGGCCGCCCGTTCGTGGTCCCAGGTCGGTGTCATGGGCTCGATGATCCCCTCGATGATCTGGGCCCGGTCCCCGCGGATCCGCTGCACCGCGAACTTCAGAGCGCATTCGGAGTCGATGCCCCGGCTGTAGTCGGGCGCACTGGTCATCCGGTGCCTCCTCCCGCCTGGTTGGGTCGTACGACCCAAGTTAGCAGTGCACGGCGGAGCGTGTTCGCGGTGTGCGGGGTCAGCCCGGGGCCGTGCGGCTGAGGGTTTCCCAGGCGAGGTACTGCTCGGTGCGGGCCCGGTCCATCTCCTGGACCAGGTCGAAGGACCGGCTGCCGAGGATCAGGCGGAGCGGCGGGTCCGGCAGGGCGGCCAGTTCCAGGAGGGCGGGGGCCGCCTCGCTCGGGTCGGGTCCGGCGTCGTCGCCCCACATCTCCGCCAGGCGGGTGCGCAACTCCTCGTAGGCGGGGTCGGGTTCGGTCGTCGTGGTGCCGGTCGTGAAGAGCCCCGTGGCGTAGCCGCCCATCTGGACGACGGTGACCTTGATGCCGAACTGCTCGACCTCCATCGCCAGCGCCTCGCCGACCGAGCCGAGCGCCGCCTTGCCGGCGCCGTAGAACCCGACGGAGGCCATGCCGCCGCCGCTGCCCATCGACGTGATCTGCAGGAGGCGGCCGGTGCCCCGGGCGCGCAGGTGCGGGACCACGGCCTGGGCGACCCAGACCGCGCCGAAGAAGTTGACGTCGAAGTGGTCCCGGATCTGCTGTTCGGTGGCCTCCTCCACCATGCCGTACAGCATTCCGCCGGCGTTGTTGACCACCACGTCGAGGCCGCCGAAGGCCGCCGCCGCGCGGTCCGCGGTCTCGAACACGGCCCGGCGGTCGGAGACGTCGAGGGGCAGCGCGAGGAAGTCGTCCGGGTGCCGCTCCGCGAGGCCGGCGAGCGGGGCGATGTCGCGCGCGGCGGCCACGACCCGGTCCCCGGCGGACAGGGCGGCCTCGGTGAAGGCGCGCCCCAGGCCGCGGGAGGCGCCGGTGATGAACCACGTCCTGGTGTTCGGCACGGGGCCGCTCCTTCGTTCGTGACCGGCGCCGCGTTCCGTGTCCGGTGTTCCACGGCGTCCGGTCCTGAGCATTGACGAGACGGAACGTTCCGTCTCGCTGGGGACCTTAATCCATCCCCGCGCCCCGCGCCAGCCCGTTCCGGGCCGGGGCCGGTCCGGGAACCGTGACTTTCGGCAGTGCCGGGAAACCCCCGGTCTGCGTACCGTCGTCCGGGTGGACAGAGCGACGATCATCGGCGCGGCCGGGCGGGCCGCCACCCGGGGCGGTCTGCTGACCGTCACGGCGGCGGCCTGTGTCGGGCTGAGCGCCGTCAGCCCGTGGTGGGCGCTGCCCGCCGCCGCGGCCGCCCTCCTCGCCGGGCGGGAGCCGGGCAGGACCGGGTCCGCGCTCCTCGCACTGGTCGCGCTCCTCGCGGGCGGGGTGGTGGCGGTGGCCCTGGTGCCCTCCTGGCTGCTGATGGCGGGACGGTTCGTCGCCGTGGTGGCGGTGGCCGCGGTGCTGCCGTGGTTCGTGGGGCGCTTCTGGCGCCAGTACCAGGAACTCGCCCGGGCGGGCTGGGAGCGGGCCGCCCGGCTGGAGCGCGAACAGCAGCTGGTCGCCGAGCAGGCGCGATCCCGGGAGCGGGCCCGGATCGCCCGGGACATGCACGACGTCCTCGGGCACGACCTCAGCCTCATCGCCCTGTCGGCCGGGGCCCTCAAGCTGGCCCCCGGGCTCGACGACGCCCACCGGGCGGCGGCCGGGGAGATCCGGTCCCGCGCCGCCGCTTCGGTGGAGCGGCTCGGCGAGGTGATCGGGCTGCTGCGCGAGGAGGCCGACGACGAGCCGCCGGGCCCGCCCGGCACCGGCATCCCCCGGCTGGTGGAGGAGGCCGCGGCGGCCGGTCTCGCGGTGGACCTGCGGGTGGAGGGGCACGCGGACGCCGCGCCCCCGACCGCCGCGCGGGCCGCCCACCGGGTCGTCCAGGAGGCCCTGACCAACGCGGCCAAGCACGCGCCGGGGGCCCGGGTGGAGGTGCGGGTGGCGCACACCGCCGGGGGGACGACGGTCCGGGTGGAGAACGGGCCCCCGCCCGCCCCGGTCCGCGCCGGGGGTGCCCCGGGCACCGGGCGGGGGCTGATCGGGCTCGACGAGCGGGTGCGGCTGGCGGGCGGGACGTTCGGGCACGGCCCGTACGGGGGCGGCTTCGCGGTCACCGCGCGGATCCCGCACACCCCGCCCGCCCACCGGCCGCCCGCCGTGTCCCCGGCCCCGTCGTCGGCCGCCGCCCCGGCCCTGCCGCCGGAGCACCGGCACGCCCGCAGCCGGGTCCGCCGGGCGCTGGTCCTGGCGGTCGTGCTGCCCCTGGTGGTGTGGGCGCTGCTGACCGCCGCGCTGATGGCCTGGGACGTCCACTCCGCCCGGCAGTCGGTGCTGGACCCGGGGGACTACGCCCGGCTGCGGGTGGGACAGGATCGGGAGGCGGTCGGGCGGCTGCTGCCCGACCGGGAGACCAGGCAGCGGCCGGTGGCCGGGGAACCGAGGGGAAAGGGCATCACATGCGCGTACTACGCGATGACGGCGGACCGTTTCGACGACCGGTCGGGGGACGCCTACCGGCTCTGCTTCCGGGACGGCCGGCTGATGTCCAAGGAGGCCCTGGCCCCATGAGTCCGACCCGCCTTCCCGGGAGCGGCCGGTGATCCGGGTGCTGATCGCCGACGACGAGCCGATGATCCGCGCCGGGGTGCGCGCCGTGCTGTCCACCGACCCCGGCATCGAGGTCGTCGCCGAGGCCGCCGACGGGCGGGAGGCCGTGGAACTGGTGCACGCCCACCACCCGGCCGTCGCCGTGCTCGACATCCGGATGCCCCGGACGAACGGCATCGAGGCCGCGGCCGAGATCCGGCGCACCGCCCCGGGGACGGGGGTCGTGATGCTCACGACGTTCGGCGAGGACGACTACATCCTCCGGGCACTGGGGGGCGGCGCCGCCGGGTTCCTGATCAAGTCGGGCGAGCCCGAGGAACTGATCGCGGGAGTGCGCGCGGTGGCCGACGGCGCCGCCTATCTGTCACCGAAGGTCGCGGCGCGGGTCGTCGCCCACCTCTCGGCCACCGGCGCGGGCGCCCTGGCCGGCCGCCGCACCGCCGCCCGGGAACGGGTCGCCGCGCTCACCGCCCGGGAACGCGACGTACTGGCCTTCCTCGGCAGCGGGCTGTCCAACGGGCAGATCGCCCGGCGGCTCCACGTGGTGGAGGGGACGGTCAAGGCGCATGTGAGTTCCATCCTGGCCCGGCTGGGCGTGGACAACCGGGCCGCCGCTGCGGTCGTCGCCCACGAGGCCGGAATCGTCGCGCCCGCGCAGCCGCCGTCCGATCGCTGACGCCGCCGTCCGGGCGAGCGGCAGGAAGGCGAACAGCACGGCCGCGACCACCGAGGCCCCGAGGACCGCTCCGGCCAGCACGTCGTGCGGGTAGTGCGCCCCGACCACGACCCGCAGCAGCGCCGCCGCCGCGCCCACCGGCAGGGTGACGGCGGCCAGGCGCGGGCGCAGCAGGGCCAGGCCCACCGCGAGGCCGACGGCCAGGGTGGCGTGGTTGCTCGGGAAGGACCAGTCGCCGGGCGGCGGGCACTCGGCGGCCGTCTCCGCGATGCGGTCGAGGGCCCGGCAGGGGCGTTCCTCGTCCACCACCAGTTTCACGGCCTCGCTGACGCCGTACGCCAGCACGGTGCCGATGCCGGTGAGGACCGTACCGGCGGTCACCCGGTCGTCCCGCCGTCGCACGGCGCTCCACCACACCCACACCAGCAGCAGGCCGAGGACCACCAGGGTGCCCTCGGTGGCCGCCTCCAGCACCGGCCCCGTCCAGGACGGGGCCTCGGCCACCGCCCCGGTCACCGAGCGGTACGCGGACGCCGACGCGCCGCCCGTCACCTCCACGGCACGGTCCGTGCCCAGGCCGCCGGGGGCGAGGCCCACGACGGCCACCGCGCCCGCGCCCAGGACGGCGCAGGCGAGCAGGGGCCGGGCGGCGCGCGTACCGGCCCTGGTGCCGGTGCCGCTTCCGGCCCTGTTTCCGGCTTCTCGTTTCACTCGTCTCATGGGACGCGAACCTAGGAGCGGGGGACGCGGGGCACCCGGGCCGAACGGCAGGCCGGACCCCCGACGAACGTCGGGGGTCCGGCCGGGAACCGGATGCCGACGACCGTCGGGGACCGGTCACCGCAGGGTGAACGTGTACCAGCCCGGTGAGTCCGGGTCGCCGTACCCACTGCTGAATTCGAGCCGGTCCGGGGTACCGCCGATCCGCCACCCGTCGGGGTCGTCCAGGCCGGGGCAGTCCTCGATCCGGATCCACACGCGCTGGTCCCACGTCGTGGCTTCGCCCTCGCCGTAGCTCCAGGTGCCCCGCCCCGAGCAGCGGTACTTCGCGGCGGTGGGCTCCGCGTCGTCCGCGTACGCCTCGGCATGGTCCGTCACCCCCTCGGCGAAGGCCGTGCCGTCGGCGACCAGCTCCAACGTGCCGCCCCCGCCGTCGGTCCAGCTCCCGGCCAGCTCCGCCGCGTCGACCCTCGGCGGCCGGTACTCCGGGACCAGGCCGGTGGCGAACACTCCCGTGCCGACCGCGAACACGGCCACCGCGGCCACCGCGCCCCAGCCGAGGACGTGCCGGACCCTGCCTCCGCGCAGTGCGGTGCGGCGGGCCACGAGAGCGGCGGCCGTGAGCAGCGTCGCGCCCGCCGACCAGCCCAGGGCCGACGGGCCGGGACCGAGGTGCCAGGCCCGGCCGAGGGCCGCGGCACCCACCGCGGCCACGACCGACGCGATCACCGGCACCCACCACCACGCGTCACGGCCGGTGAACCGGGTCCCCGCCCAACGCGCCGCCGAGACCGTGGGAAGCACCAGGAGCGGGCCCGCCACCAGGGCGAACGGGCCCCCGAAGCAGATCAGGAACGGCGCGATCAACAGCGCCGCCCAGGGGCCGGGCGGTGGCCCGAGGGACGGGCGGGCGAGCTGCGCGAACCCGTCGATCTCCACGCCGAGCACGGCCCCCATGTACAGCGTGCACGCGGCCGCCAGGATCGGCCGCGCGGCCCACACCGCCGGCGCGTCGTCCGCTTCGGACGCGGGCGGGGAGGCGGGCGGGGAGGCGGGCACGGATACGGGACCGGGCTCGGACTCGGGGGCGGGTGTCGTGGCGGCCTTCACCGGCCCGGTGCTTCCCGTCGGATCGGCGCCCTCCGCAGGCCCGGTACTTCCCTCCGGCCCGGCACTTCCCTCCGGCCCCGTGCTTCCTCTCGGCCCGGCGTCCTCCGCCTCGGACATCGGCATGCGCCTTCCCCCGTCCCTCGCCCCGGCCCTGCCTGTGGGGCGAGAGTAGCCAGGCCCCCGCGCCCGGCCTCCACCACCACCCCCCTTCCAATCTGACGAGCCGTCAGCTCTAATCGAAGGATGATGGGACACGCAGGCATGGCCGCAACCGCCCTCCGGTATCTCAGGTCCGTCGGCGCCGCCACCGGTACGGGACCGGCATCCGTCGACCCGCTGCCGCGCCCGGAGCTGCGAGCGGTCGCCGACGACGAGCACCCTCCCGTCGACCCGGCCGAATTCCGCCGCGTACTCGGCCACTTCGCCAGCGGGGTCACCGTCGTCACCGCACCCGCCCCTGACGGCGAGGAGGACCTGACGGGCTTCGCCAGCGGGGTCACCGTCGTCACCGCACCCGCCCCTGACGGCGGGGAGGGCCCGGCGGGCTTCGCCTGTCAGTCCTTCGCCTCGCTCTCCCTCGATCCGCCGCTGGTCGCCTTCATGGTCGCCCGCACCTCGACGACCTGGCCGCGCATCGCCCGCGCCGGGGTCTTCTGCGTCAACGTCCTCGGCGCGGACCAGGGCGAGTTGTGCCGGGGCTTCGCGGTGAGCGGGGCGGACAAGTTCGCGGGGGTGGCGTACGGGGCGGCACCGGTGACCGGGTCGCCGCTGCTGGAGTCCGTACCGGCCTGGATCGACTGCCGCATCCACGCCGTCCACACCGGGGGCGACCACCTGATCGTCGTCGGCCGGGTGGAGGCGCTGGGGACGGCGGGGACGGCGGACGGGGCGGGGCCGCTGCTGTTCCACCGGGGGATGTTCGGACGGTTCGGACCGCTCGACGGCTGAACACCCCGGCCCCCGGCGGACAGCCGCCCGGACCGCTTCCGCGGCCCCCCGGGGTCCTCTTCCGCAGCCCCGGCGGACGGTCGTTCAGCCCGCGGCCTCGCGCAGCAGCTCCCGCAGTGCCAGCGCCGCCGGAAGCGGGGCGGCGGCGGGCAGCGCGACGTGCACGGTGCGGCGCGGAGCGAGGTCGCCGAGCCGGCGGACGGAGAGTTCGGCGGGGACCGCCCGGACGGCCAGCGAGGGGACCAGCGCGACTCCCAGCCCGGCGGCCGCGAAGCCGAACTTTCCGGTCCACTCGGCGATCCTGATCGTCCTCCTCGGCCTGAAACCGGCTCGGGCACACACCTCGGCGAGCAGCGTGGGCCGGTCGGCGGACACGTCCTGGAGCCAGGTCTCGTCGCGCAGTTCGCGCAGGTCGACCGTCCCGGCCCCGGCCAGGCGGTGCGTGCGGGAGAGCACGACGAACAGTTCGTCCTCCAGCAGGACCTCGGTCGTGACGGCGTCGAAGGACGGCAGGCCGGCCGGGTAGTCGCTCACCACGGCCAGGTCGAGCGCCCCCTCCGCGAGGCCCCGCATCAGCGCACCGCTCCGTCCCTCGGTCGCGATGACCTCGACGTCCGGCGCGGACCGCGAGAACGCCCGCAACGCGCCGGGGACCAAGGAGATGTTGGCCGTGGCGAACGCCCCCACCCGCAGCGTCCCGCCCCGCCCCGCATGGATCGCGGCCATCTCGTGTTCCGCCCTCGCCAGGCGGTCGAGCACCTCCACGGCGTGCCGGTGCAGCACGTGCCCGGCCGGCGTCAACCGCACGCCCCGGGCGAGCCGTTCGAAGAGCGGGCCGCCCGCCCGTTTCTCCAGCGAGGCGATGCGCCGGGACACCGCGGACTGGGTATAGGCGAGTTGTGCCGCGGCCTTCGTGAAGGACCCGGTCTCGGCCACAGTCACCAGCAGACGCAGTGCGTCGATCTCGAACACATTCCATCCAAGCATGGCTCGCATGCGATCCAGTCGCTGGTGGGATGCCCGATGTCGCCCTAGCGTCGAGGAACGGGTTCGGACGTCGCCGCCGACCCCGCTCCGCCGGCATCCGACGCCCCTGCGCACCCGAGGAAGAAATCCATGGCAGCAGCACCGAGACCCCTGTCGCCCGAGGCCGTCGAACTGGCCTCCGCCCACCGACTCGGCGCCCTGGAGGGCACGTTCGTCCCCAAGCGCCTGAACAAAATGATCTTCGCCCTCTACATCTTCATGACGATCCACCTCCTGGCGATGTTCGTGATACCCGGTCTGCTGTTCCTCTGGTGGCTGCGCCGGACACCGGACTTCAGCCGGAAGCAGGCCGCCAAGCGCCTCCACCTGTTCGAGAACGGACTGATCGTGAACCCGCAATCCGGCGACGGCACGGTCGCCATCCGCTGGGATTCCGTGCGGCTCTACCAGGACATCACCCAGAAGATCATCAACGGCGTCCCGGGCCCCACCGAGTACGTCTACTCCGCGGTGGGGCCGGGCCGCGACAACGCGGGCATCACACACTTCTACGAAGGCCCCGAGATCTGGGGGCCCCACATGCAGCAGTGCATCCTGCGCGCCCAGGGTCCGGCGGCCCTGCAATCGGCCCTGGAGGGCGGGACGGTCGACTTCGGGTACTTCTCGCTCTCCCGTACCGGCATCACCGCCAGGACGATGGGGCGCCTCCCCTGGTCCGAGGTCCGGGAGATCCGGATCGCGTCGGGCAGGGTCCTCGTCACGAGGGCCGGCGGATCCAGTGTCTGGTGCAACGCCGCGGTCAGCGACGTCGTGAACCTCCACGTCTTCCTGGCCGTCGCCGGGGAACTCTCCGCCGACGGCCGGGCGGCCTGAAGCGCGGGCCGCCCCGCCCGCCGCTCAGCCCGTGGCCCCGGCCGCGTCCTCCGGTGCGCGGACCCGCCGGATCACCAGGGCCATCAGCGCCGCCGTCGCGCACAGCGCCCCCGACGCGTACCAGACCACGTCGTACGAGCCGAACGTGTCCCGCGCGACTCCGCCGAGGAACGCCACCAGCGCCGCGCCCACCTGGTGGGAGGCGAGGACCCAGCCGAAGACGATGGCGCTGTCCTTGCCGTACTGCTCCCGGCACAGGGCCAGTGTCGGCGGGACGGTGGCCACCCAGTCCAGGCCGTAGAAGACGATGAAGAACACCATCGGCGGCTGCACCGTCGGCGCCATCAGCATCGGCAGGAAGAGCAGCGAGATCCCGCGCAGCGCGTAGTAGACGGCGAGCAGCCTGCGGGCGTCGAAGCGGTCGGTGAGCCAGCCGGAGAAGACCGTGCCGATGACGTCGAAGATCCCGATGACGGCGAGCAGCGAGGCGGCGGCGGTGATCGGCATGCCGTGGTCGTGGGCCGAGGGCACGAAGTGCGTACGGATCAGGCCGTTGGTGGAGGCGCCGCAGATCGCGAACGTCCCGGCCAGCAGCCAGAACGGTCCGGTGCGCGCCGCGTCGGCCAGGACGCGCACGGCCCGTCCCGCAGCGCCCCGTTCGGGCGCGGGCTTTTCCACGTACGCGCCGCCGTACGGGGCGAGGCCCACGTCGGCCGGGTGGTCGTGCAGCAGGAACCAGACGAACGGGACGACGACCAGGGCCGCGAGCCCCACGGTCACCGAGGCCGGGCGCCAGCCGTGCTCGGAGACGATCCAGGCGCACAGCGGCAGGAAGACCAGCTGGCCGGAGGCGCCGGCGGCGGTCAGGATGCCGGTGACCAGGCCGCGCCGGGCCACGAACCAGCGGTTGGTGACGGTGGCGGAGAACGCCAGCGCCATGGAGCCGGTGCCGAGGCCGACGAGCAGGCCCCAATAGATCATCAGCTGCCAGGAGGCGGTCATCCAGACACTGGCCAGCGCCCCGGCCGCCACCGCGCCGAGCGCGACGACGACCACCCTGCGGATGCCGAAGCGGTCCATCAGCGCGGCGGCGAACGGCGCGGTCAGCCCGTACAGCGCCATGTCGATGGAGACGGCGAGCCCGATCTCCCCCCGCGACCAGCCGAACTCCGTGTGGAGCGGGTCGATGAGGAGGCCGGGCAGGGAGTTGAAGGCGGCGCCGCCGATGATCGTCACGAAGGTGACGACGGCGACGATCCAGGCACGGTGGACGCGTCGGCGGGCGGGGCGGCGAGGGGCCCCGGAGGCCGCCCGCCGGTCGCCGTTCCGGCCGCCGTCCTGGTCGGCGGGGCTTTGGGTTGTCTGGGTCACGTCACCCAGCATCCGGTCGGGCGCGTACCGCCACGAGTGGCCGGAGGGACACGGTTCGCAGGAATCGGGCCACGGGGGCCGTCGCCTCCCCGGCCGGAGGAGCGGGGCCGGGTGCGCGTACGATCGCCAGTCGGCCGACGGGCCGGGCCCGCCGGCCCCGTCGCGCGCCGGTCCGGGGGGATTCCATGCAGTGGGCGGCACGTCAGCACTTCCACCACCGCTCCGCGCTGATGCAGGTCTGGGGCGCCGTACTGCTGCTCATCGCCTGCGTTCTGTGGGTCTGGCTGGGCTGCCTGCTGGCGGACCCGGAGGACACGTACTACTACGGGGGCACGGCGGTGTACAAGGTGGAGAGCGGCGTACCGAAGCAGCTGACCCTTCTGGGGATCTCCGTGCCCCTGTCCGTCCTCGGTACGGGGCTGCTGGTCGCCGGCGGTGTGCGCAGGCAGACCAGCGCCCACGTCTTCGAGGTCATCGAGATGCAGAAGTCCGAGGAGCGCAGCCGGGAGAAGGGGAAGTAGCCAGGGCCGCCACCGCCCCGGCGAGCCCCGCCCCCACCGCGTACCAGAACAGGTCGGGCGCGTTGAAGGTCGAGCCGAGCACCAGCCGTGCCACCGCGCCGTGGCGGGCGAGGTCCGCCGGTATCCCGGTCAGTTGCAGCAGCTCCACCGCCCAGCTGAACACCAGCCCCGCCCCGGCCACGACGACCGGGCGCGCGCCGGGCGCGAGCACGGCGACCAGGGCGCAGATCAGTACGGTGTAGAGCGCGTCCCCGGCGTACTTGGCGAAGTCGCCGTTCGCGAACGCCCTGACCCCGAGCCCGGCGAGGAGGGTCAGCACCGCGCCCCCGGCCGCGACCGCGCGGGCGCGCCAGGTCGCACGTGCCCGCCGGTCCGGGCGTGCGCACCGAGCCGTACGGGACTCCCCCGTCACCGTTTCCTCGCCCATCTCCCCGCTCCCCTTCCGTCCCACCTGCCGCAGCGTGCCCCCGGCAGACCTCGGCGCCCATGTTTCCGGGTCCGCCCCCGGGGACGGGCCGGGGGTGCGACGAGGACGTACGGGGGCGCCGGGCCGGGAATGCGCGGGGGCGTCCCCGGCCTTGTCCTCCTCGTGCGACGACGCACGACGGCTTGTGGTCTATACCAAGTAGGTCTATACCAGCTAGGACGAGGTGAAGGGAGTCCGCCCATGCCGCCCATGCCGCACCGGATCGCCGTCCTGGCCCTCGACGGGCTGCTCCCCTTCGAGCTGGGCATCCCGCAGAGGATCTTCGGCCGCTCGTTCGGCACCGAAGCGCACGACAAGGGCCGCCGCCTGTACGAGGTGGTGACCTGCTCCGTCCGCGCGCCGGGCCCGATCCGTACCGACGCGGACTTCACGATCACCGTCGAGCACGGCCCGGAGGCCCTGGCCACCGCCGACACGGTCGTGATCCCCGCCAGTTACGAACTCGGCCCCGTCCACACGGAGGGCCGGCTCACCGACGAGCTCGCCGCCGCCTTCGCCCACGTCCGGCCGGGCACCCGGATGGTCTCCATCTGCACGGGCAGCTACGTGCTGGCCGCCGCCGGGTACCTCGACGGGCGGCCCGCCACCACCCACTGGTGGCACGCCGACCACTTCCAGCGGCTCTTCCCGAAGGTCCGGGTCGATCCGGACGTCCTGTTCATCGACGACGGGGACGTCCTGACCTCCGCCGGGGTCGCCGCCGGGATCGACCTCTGCCTGCACATCGTGCGCCGCGACCACGGCGCCGCCGTCGCCAACGACGTCGCCCGGCGCACGGTCGTGCCCCCGCACCGGGACGGCGGGCAGGCCCAGTACATCCAGCGCCCCGTGCCCGACCCCCAGTTCTCGACCACCATCACCGCGCGCACCTGGGCGCTCGGGCGGCTGGAGCGGCCGATCATGCTGCGCGACATGGCGCAGCAGGAGTCGATGAGCGTGCGGACGTTCACCCGCCGGTTCCGGGAGGAGGTCGGGGTCAGCCCCGTGCAGTGGCTGACCCGGCAGCGGGTCGAACGGGCCCGGCAGCTGCTGGAGTCGACGGACCTGTCGATCGACCAGGTGGCGAGGGACGCGGGCTTCGGCACGTCCACGTCACTGCGCCAGCACCTCCAGGCGGCGCTGGGGGTCTCCCCGACGGTGTACCGGCGCACGTTCCGGGCCGGGCAGGCGTGAGGGCCCCCGCAGGCGGTCAGAACACCAGCACTCCCCGGGCCACCCGGCCGTGGCGCGCGTCGTCCGCCGCCCCGGCGAAGTCCTCCACCGGGTAGGTGCGGGTGACCAGTTCGTCCAGGAGCAGCCGGCCCTCCCGGTACAGGTCCGCGTAGAGCGCGATGTCCCGCTGCGGGCGCGAGGAGCCGTACCGGCAGCCCAGGATCGACTTGTCCAGGTACATCGACGAGACGAGGAACGACGCCTCGGCCGTCGCGGCCGGGACGCCCAGCAGGACCGCCTGGCCGTGCCGGTCCAGCAGATCGACGGCGGCCCGGATCAGTTCCGTGCGGCCGACGCACTCGAAGGCGTGGTCGGCGCCGTGGGGCAGGATCTCCCGCACCCCGTCGGCCGAGGTCAGGAAGTGGGTGGCGCCGAACCGCCGGGCCGTCTCCGCCTTCTCCGGGTTGCTGTCCACGGCGACGATCGTCAGCGCGCCCGCGAGCCGGGCGCCCTGGATCACGTTGAGCCCGATGCCGCCGGTGCCGATCACCACGACCGTGTCGCCGCGGTCCACCTTCGCCCGGTTCAGCACGGCACCGACCCCCGTCAGCACCCCGCAGCCGATCAGGGCCGCGGAGGTCAGCGGCAGCTCCTTCGGGATCTTCACCGCCTGCACGGCCCGGACCAGGGTCCGTTCGGCGAAGGCCGAGTTGGAGGCGAACTGGTACAGCGGCTTCCCCTGCCGGGAGAACGGCTGCCCCGGCATCCCGATCGCCTTGCGGCACATGGTCGGCCGGCCCCGGTCGCACTGGGCGCAGGCCCCGCAGTTGGCGAGCGTGGACAGCGAGACGTGGTCGCCGGGCGCCACGTGGGAGACGCCCGCGCCGACCGCCTCGACCACGCCCGCGCCCTCGTGCCCGAGCACCACCGGCGCCGGGAACGGGATCGTCCCGTCGATCACGGACAGGTCGCTGTGGCACAGTCCGGCCGCGGCCACCGCCACCAGCACCTCGCCGGGGCCCGGTCCGCGTATCTCCAGGTCGTCGACGACCTCGGTCCGGATGCCGTCGAAGACGACGCCTCTCATCCCGTCTCCCTCGGTAGGCCGAGCACCCGCTCGGCGATGATGTTCCGCTGGATCTCGTCCGAGCCGCCGTAGATGGTGTCGGACCGGCTGAACAGGAACAGCCGCTGTGCCTCGTCGAGTTCGTACGGGGCCTTCGCCGACCAGTCGGCCGGACTGACGGCGCCCGCCGCGCCCCTGACCGCCACGGCCAGTTCGCCCAGGCGCTTGTGCCAGCCGCCCCACAGCAGCTTCGCCACGCTGGGCGCGCCGGCGCCGGCCGCGGCGCCCAGGGTGCACAGGGCGTTCCAGCGCATGGTCCTGAGCTCCGCCCACTGGCGGACGAGGCGTTCGCGCAGCACCGGGTCGGTGACGGCGCCGGTGGTCACGGCGGCCCGCACCACCCGGTCGAGCTCGGCGGCGAACCCGATCTGCTGGACGAGCGTGGAGACGCCGCGCTCCAGGGCGAGCAGCCCCATGGCGACCCGCCAGCCGTTGCCCTCGCCGCCGACGCACTCCTCGGCCCGCGCCCCGTCGAAGAAGACCTCGTTGAACTCGCTGGTCCCGGACATCTGCCGGATCGGGCGCACCTCGATCCGGCCCGGCTGGTCCATCGGCACGAGCAGGAACGACAGTCCGTGGTGGCGCCGCGAGCCGGGCTCGGTACGGGCCAGCACGAAGCACCAGTCGGCCTCCCGCGCCAGCGACGTCCAGACCTTCTGCCCGGTGACGCGGTGGCCGCCGGCGGCACCGTCGGGCACCGCGACGGTCCGCACCGCGGCGAGGTCCGAGCCGGCTTCCGGTTCGCTGTATCCCTGGCACCAGAGCTGCTCGCCGCGGGCGACGGCGGGCAGGAAGCGGCGCCGCTGCTCCGGGCTGCCGTGCGCGATCAGGGTCGGGGCGAGGAGGTTCTCGCCGATGTGGCCCACCCGGGCGGGGGCGGCGGCGCGGGCGTACTCCTCGGCCCAGACGACCTGCTGGGTGAGGGTGGCGTGCCGGTTGCCGTGGCCGGTGGCGCGGTCGTCCCAGCCGAGGCCGATCCAGCCGGCCCGGCCCAGCTCGCGCTCCCAGGCCCGGCGGACCGCGAAGCCCTGGTGCTCGCTGCCGGGGCCGCCGGTGCCGGCCGCCGCCGCGTACTCGCCGACCAGGTGCGCCGCCAGCCAGCCGCGGGCCTCCTCGCGGAACGCGGTGTCGTCGGGGCCGAAGTCGAAGTCCACGGTGCCTCCCTGCTGTTGCCGCCGTTTCCGCCGGTGCCGGTTCCGGTGCCACGACCGCTGTTGTCGCCGCTGCCGTTCCCGCCGGTACCGCTGCCGCTGCCGCCCTTGTCCAAGAAGCGGGCCGTCAGGCGTTCGGCCTCGTCCCGGCCTTCGCCGCGGCGGCCATCTCCTCCAGCCGCGCCAGCATCGGCATCGGGTCCGTGCCCACCGTCCCCGGCAGGAAGTCCGCGATCCGTTCCGGGGTCCACGCCCCCTCCACGTACCCCGCCCGCAGCTCCCTCGGCTGGGCCCAGACCGCGATCTTCGGGCCCGCGACCGTGTACACCTGGCCGGTGATGCCCTCCTTGCGGGCCCGGTCGCCGAGCAGGTAGACGACGAACGCGGCCACGTCCTCCGGTTCGCCGATCTCCTTGAGCTCCATGGGCACGCCGGCGGACATCCGGGTCCGGGCGACCGGGGCCACGGCGTTGGCCGTGACGCCGTACTTGTGCAGGCCCAGCGCCGCGCTGCGCACCAGCGAGATGATCCCGCCCTTCGCGGCGCTGTAGTTCGCCTGGGCGACGCTGCCCTGGTGGTTGCCGCTGGTGAAGCCGATCAGCGTGCCGCCGCCCTCCTGCTTCCGCATCACCGCCGAGGCGGCCCGGAAGACGGTGAAGGTGCCCTTGAGGTGGGTGGCGACCACCGGGTCCCACTCCTCCTCCGACATGTTGAACAGCATCCGCTCCCGCAGGATGCCGGCCACGCACACGACCCCGTCGACGCGCCCGTACCGGGTGAGCGCCGTGTCCACGACCCGCTGCCCGCCCGCCATCGTGGAGATGTCGTCGGCCACGGCCACCGCCTCGCCGCCCGCCGCCACGATCTCCTCGACGACGGACTCGGCGACCTCGCTGCTCGGCTCGCCGCCCCCGACGGCCACCCCGTAGTCGTTGACGACGACCCGGGCCCCCTCGGCCGCCGCCGCGAGCGCGACGGCCCGCCCGATGCCGCGCCCGGCCCCCGTCACGGCGACCACCTTGCCTGCCAAGAAGTTCCCCACGCCCGGCCCCTTCCCGCGGTTTCTGACGGACCGTTAGATTTTATGGGCCATCAGGTCCACGAGCACAAGCCCCGGGAGGCACCGTGTCACTGCCGGCCGAGTTCCACGAGATCGCCGAGCGGGTCAACAACTGGGGCCGCTGGGGCGCCGACGACGAGATCGGGACGCTCAACCTGATCACCGACGCCGTCGTGCGCGAGGCGGCCGCCACCGTGCGCAGCGGGCTGCGCGTCCCGCTCGCCCTCCCCCTCGGGCAGGACGGCGTGCAGAGCGGACTGGTCCCCGGCCGGATCAACCCGGTGCACACCATGGTCCAGATCAACCAGGAGCTCTTCGGCCCCGGCACCGTCGCCACCAGCGACGACATGGCGGTCCTGAGCCTGCAGACGGCCACCCACTGGGACGCCCTGACCCACGCCTCGCACTCGGGGAGGATCTACAACGGCCGCCCGGCCGACACCATCACCGCGCACGAGGGCGCCCGGTTCGGCGGGATCGACAAGGTGCCGCACGTCGTCTCGCGCGGGGTGCTGCTCGACGTGGCCCGCGCGCACGGCACGGACCGGCTGCCCGGCGGCCACGCCGTCACCCCCGAGGACCTGGAGGCGGCGGAGGAACTGGCGGGCGTCCGGGTCCGGGCGGGCGACATCGTGCTCGTACGGACCGGGCAGATGCGGGTCCTCCTGGCGGGCGACCGGAACGCGTACGCCCACCCGTCGCCCGGCCTCTCGGTCCGTACCCCCGAGTGGTTCCGCGCGCGCGACGTCGCGGCCGTCGCCAACGACACCCTGACCTTCGAGATCTTCCCGCCGGAGATCGACGACCTGTGGCTGGGGGTGCACGCGCTGGACCTGGTCGAGATGGGCATGATCCAGGGCCAGAACTGGAACCTGGAGGAGCTGTCCACGGCCTGTGCGCAGGAGCGGCGGTACGCCTTCCTGCTCTCCGCGATGCCGGAACCGTTCACGGGCGCGACCGGCACCCCGGTCGCACCCGTCGCCGTCCTCTGAACGGCACCGGCTCCCGCCGGGCAGCACGTGCCCCTGACCGGGGGCACGGGCCTTTCCGCAGGCCGGGGCCGCGGCCGGGCGCAGCCGTGCGCCGCAGTCGCCGCGGCCACCGCGGGCCGGGCCCCCGCAGCGGCGTCCGCCGTTCGACGCCGGCGCACGGACCCGCTCCGGGAGACTGCTTTAACCTTTATGCACCTCGGGTGAGGGGGCGCGAGGGCTGATACGCGGCGCGGTCCCCACCGCCCGCCTCCTGCCCCCCGTGCGCGCTCCGCGTGCCGTGGACGCCCGGTGCGTCATGGCCGCCCGGCACGTCCCGGAATCCCGGGCCCCCGGGCGCGACCGGTCCGGTCCGGTGCGCCGGTACGACCTGGATCACCGGCGCGCCGCGGTCCACCTCGCACCAGATGCGCTTGCCCGCGCCCTCCGGCTGCCAGCCCCAGCGGTCGGCGAGGCCGTCGACCAGCTCCAGGCCCCGGCCGTTGGTGTCCTCGCCCTCGGCGTGCCGCTGCTGCGGGGGGCGGCAGCTGGCGTCGGCCACCTCGACCCGCACGGTCCCGGAGCCGCCCGCCGAGCCGAACAGCATGCGCAGCACGGCCGGGCACCCGGTATGGACCACCGCGTTGGTGACCAGCTCCGAGATCAGCAGGATGAGCGTCTCCGCCAGCGGCTCGTCGTCCCGTATCCCGGACCCGATCAGCCTCGACCGCGCCCATCTACGGGCCCGCCCGACCTCCGCGGGATCCGGCCCGACTTCCAGCTGAACCTGAAGCACCTGCACCGCTCACACCATCCGAACCGGCGGACACATCGCCTCGCGCCTCCTCGGGGTCACGGAACGTGACTCCCCTACGAGACAGCATGGTTGACGTACAGTCACCGCAACAAGCGCTTCGGGCATATTCCAGCGCGAAGGAGTACGCGTGGTGCATACTGTGCGACGCACATTGCGGGGGGTCGAACAAAAGCCCGGGCGGGGTGCCGGAATCGTCTTCCGGGCAGGCCCCGAGCCTCTGTGCGAAATACGAGCAGCGCACCGGAGCCGGACCGGGGCCGCCGCACGGCCCACCACCGGATCGCCCGATTCCAGTTGCTGTCGCATCAAACGGAGCGTACCCGAGCCCGGCACCGACTCCGTCCCGTGACGAATCATGGAGGGGACACGCATCCGGGCCCGCGCCCGCCGACTGCGCTGCGTGACTCCGCAGCGTGAAGCTCGCACCCCGGCCTGCCGGGCGCGGGTGACCCGCCGCAGCCCGCGCCGGGACCGCGCGGCAACCGCCCGGACTCAGCGCAGATCCGCCGCGAGCACCTCCTCGGCCGCCTCCGCCGTCATCCACCGCCCGGCCCGCAGCCAGGCCCGTTTGAGGTGGAGATGGACGTCGGACTCCCAGGTGAAGCCCATGCCGCCGTGCACCTGGAGACAGTCGCGGGCGTTGCGGACCGCGGCCTCGTCGGCGAGCAGCTTGGCGCCCGCGATCTCCACCGGGTCCGCCGTCACGGCCGCCGCGTACACGGCGGAGCGGGCGAGTTCGGCTCGGACCAGCATCTCCGCGCACAGGTGTTTGACCGCCTGGAAGGACCCGATCGGTGAACCGAACTGCTCGCGCGCACCGGCGTGTTGAACGGCCATGTCGGTGGTGCGGACGGCACTCCCGAGTTGTTCGGCAGCAGTCAGGAGCGCCCCCTCCGCCCGTAACCGCCCCCCGTCCGACACCTGTTCCCCCGTCTCAGGAGGATTCGTCACCCGCCACAACGGGGTGAACGGATCGAGCGACCGTACGGGAACGGCGGATTCCCGCACCCGGCCGGCGTCCCGCAGCACTCCCGCCCCCTCGCTCCCCAGTACGAGCAGCGCGTCGGCCCCGTCCAGATGTGCCACCGGCAGGCCCGGTTCCCGCACCGTCACCACCGCCTCGCCCTCCGCCGCGCCCTTCACCGCGCCGGCCGCGAGCTGGGTGGCGATCAGGGGCCCCGGCAGCAGCGCGGCCCCCGCCTCCTCGAAGAGGAGGACCGATTCCGGCAGCCCGAGCCCGACGCCCCCCTCCGCCTCCGGCAGCCGCAGCGCGAAGAACCCGGCCCGCGCGAGATCCCGCCACAGCGTCCGGTCGAGTCCCGCACCGGCGTCGAGGGCGGCCCGCATCCGGTCCCTGCCGAAGCGTCCGGCGAGCAGTTCCCGCACCCCCGCCCGCAGGGCCCGCTGGTCGTCCGAGAGCTGGAAGTCCATGCCGCGTCAGCGCCCCTTCGGCAGGCCGAGCAGCCGCTCGGCGACGATGTTCCGCTGGATCTGCGAGGTGCCCGCGGCGATGGTGTACGAGAGCGAGGACAGCCGGTCCAGGACCCACTCCCGGTCCAGGTCCGCGCCGTCCGCGCCGAGCACCTCGGCGGCCGCCTCGTACAGCTCCTGGCGGGCCTGCGAGTAGCGCAGCTTGAAGACGGAGCCGCCGGTGCCCACGACGCCGCCCCGCCCGGCCTCGCTCACGTTCCACTGGGTGAGCCGCCACAGCGCCCGGAACTCCGCGTTCAGCCGGCCCAGCCGACGGCGCAGCACCGGGTCGTCCCAGCGGCCGTTGGCCCGTGCTTCGCCGGCCAGGGCGGACAGGGTGCGGCGGCAGGCGACGACCTCGCCGACGAACGCCGTGCCGCGCTCGAAGGAGAGCGTGACCATGGTGACCCGCCAGCCGTCGTTCTCCGCGCCGACCCGGTGGGCGACCGGCACCCGGACCTCGTCGAGGAACACCTCGGCGAACTCGGTGGAGCCGGCGAGGGTGCGCAGCGGGCGGACGGTGACCCCGGGGGCGTCCATCCGCATCGCGAGCCAGGTGATGCCCCGGTGCCTGGGCGCCGCCGGGTCCGTGCGCACCAGGAGTTCGCACCAGTCGGCGACCTCGGCGTGCGAGGTCCAGATCTTGCTGCCGCTCACCACGTAGTGGTCGCCGTCGCGCACCGCCCTGGTGCGCAGCGCGGCGAGGTCAGAACCGGCGTCGGGCTCGCTGAACCCCTGGCACCAGATCTCGTCGCCGCGCAGCACCGGGGGCAGCCAGCGGGCCCGCTGCTCCGCGGTGCCCTCGGCGGCGATCGTCGGTCCGGCGTGCAGCAGCCCGACGAAGTTCGCGCCGACGTACGGGGCCCCGGCCCGCTCCGTCTCCTCCAGGAAGATCAGGTGCTGGGTCGGGGTGGCGCCCCGGCCGCCCGCGTCGACGGGCCAGTGCAGACCGGCGTACCCGGCGTCGTACAGCATCCGCTGCCAGGCGGTGTCGTACGCGCGGCGTCCGGGCCAGTCGTCGGGGCGGGGCGCCGCCGGCAGCGCGGGGAGCACGGCGGCCAGCCACGCGCGCAGCCGCGCCCGGAACTCCTCCTCCTGCGGCGTGTACGAGAGGTCCATGCCCGCCTACTTGTCCAGGTCCAGATCGAGCATCCGGATCGCGTTGCCGCGCATCAGCTTGTAGACGGTCTCGTCGTCCAGGCCGTCGACGTGGTCCAGGGCGACCTGCTTGGTGTGCGGGAAGGTCGAGTCGACGTGCGGGTAGTCGGTCTCGAAGGTGGCGTTGTCGCGTCCGACCACGTCGAGCGAGGCGACGCCGTGCTTGTCGCGGAAGAAGCAGCAGAAGATCTGCCGGTAGTAGTACGTGGACGGCGGCTCGGGGATCAGGTCGCGCACCCCGCCCCACGCCCGGTGCTCCTCCCAGACGTCGTCGGCGCGTTCCAGGGCGTACGGGATCCAGCCCATCTGGCCCTCGCTGTAGGCGAGCTTGAGCCGGGGGAAGCGCACCAGGACGCCGCTGAACAGGAAGTCCATCATCGAGGCCATGGCGTTGTTGAAGGAGAGGCTGGCCTGCACGGCGGGCGGGGCGTCCGGGGAGGCGGCGGGCATCTGCGAGCTGGACCCGATGTGCATGTTGACGACCGTGCCGGTCTCCTCGCAGGCGGCGAAGAAGGGGTCCCAGTAACCGGTGTGGATCGAGGGCAGCCCGAGGTGGGTGGGGATCTCGGAGAAGGTCACCGCCCGCACCCCGCGCGCCGCGTTGCGCCGGATCTCGGCGACGGCCAGGCCGATGTCCCAGAGCGGGATGATGCAGAGCGGGATGAGCCGGCCGCCGCTGTCGCCGCACCACTCCTCGACCATCCAGTCGTTGTAGGCGCGCACGCAGGCGAGTGCCACTTCCTTGTCCCGGGCCTCGGCGAAGGTCTGGCCGCAGAAGCGCGGGAAGGTCGGGAAGCAGAGGCTGGCCTCGACGTGGTTGAGGTCCATGTCCTTCAGCCGCTCGGCCGGGTCCCAGCAGCCGGGGCGCATCTCCGCCCGGGTGATGCCCTCCAGCGTCATGTCGTCGCGGTCGAAGCCGACGGCGGCGATGTTGCGCTTGTACGGGAACTTCAGGTCCTCGTAGATCCACCAGTCGGTGGGCGGCCCGTCCGGGTCCATCGTGATGACGTACTTGCCGCCGGTGTAGGCCAGCTCGCCGATGCCCGCGGTGAGCGGCTGCGGACCGCGCTCGCGGTACTTGGCGGGCAGCCAGGTCGAGAAGAGGTGCGGCGGCTCGATCACGTGGTCGTCGACGCTGACGATCCGAGGCAGTTCGGTCATGGTGTCCCCTTCGGCGAACGCATTTCTGATGACCCGTCAGATCGATGTCGCACTCAGGCTAGCCCCGCACCCCTGGACCGACAAGGCGCGGCGCTCTACGCTCTCCGCACGATCTGACTACCCGTCAGCATTCGAGAGGGGTCGGCCGTGACCGAGACCGCACACGCCCTGAGCACGTCGGGCACCTTCTGGGAACTCGTCGAACGCCGGGCCGCCCTGACCCCGGACCGCACCTTCCTGATCCAGGGCGACCGCACACTGACCTTCGGCGAGCTGCGCGAGCGCGGCGAACGGGTCGCGGCCGGTCTCCACGGCCTGGGCGTGCGCCCCGGCAGCGTGGTGGCCTGGCAGCTGCCGACCCGGATCGAGACGGTGCTGCTGTCCTTCGCGCTGACCCGGATCGGGGCGGTGCAGTCCCCGGTCATCCCCTTCTACCGGGACCGCGAGGTGGGGTTCGCGCTGCGCGAGTCGAAGGCGGAGTTCTTCGCCGTACCGGGCACCTGGCGCGGCTTCGACCACACGGCGATGGCCGGCCGGCTGGCGGCGGGGGGAGGGCCGGTGGTGTTCGAGGCGTACGACGCGCTGCCGGACGGCGATCCCGCCGTGCTCCCGCCGCCGCCCGACGACGGCACGGCGGTGCGCTGGATCTACTGGACCTCGGGCACCACCTCCGACCCGAAGGGCGTGCTGCACACCGACCGCAGCCTGATCGCGGGCGGCTCCTGCCTGGCCCACGCGCTGCGGCTGGCGCCGGACGACGTCGGCTCGATGGCCTTCCCGTTCGCCCACGTCGCCGGGCCGGACTACTCGGTGATGCTCCTGCTGTACGGGTTCCCCGCGGTGCTGTTCGAGCACTTCGCCATGCCGGACGCCCTGACGGAGTACCGGCGGCACGGGGTGACGGTCGCGGGCGGGTCCACCGCGTTCTACTCGATGTTCCTGACCGAGCAGCGCAAGGACCCGGCCGTGAGGCCCGTCCCCACCCTGCGGCTGCTGGCGGGCGGCGGCGCCCCCAAGCCACCGGAGATCTACCACGCGGCGGTGCGCGAGATGGGCGTCCAGCTCACCCACGGCTACGGCATGACCGAGGTCCCCATGATCACGATGGGCGACCCCGAGGACACGGCGGAACACCTCGCGGAGACGGAGGGCCGCCCGCCGGCCGGCATGGAGATCCGGATCACCGACGAGCACGGCACCCCGCTGCCGCCCGGCACCGACGGCGAGGTGCGGCTGCGCGGGGAGGCCGTCTGCCGGGGCTACCTGGACCCGGAGGCGTCCGCCGCGGCGTTCGACGCGGAGGGCTTCCTGATCACCGGCGACGTCGGCCACCTCCGGGAGAGCGGCCACCTGGTGCTCACCGGCCGGCTGAAGGACATCATCATCCGCAAGGGCGAGAACATCTCCGCCAAGGAGATAGAGGACCTGCTGCACCAGCACCCCGCCGTCGGCGACGCCGCGGTGATCGGCCTCCCCGACCCGGCCCGCGGCGAACTCGTCTGCGCGGTGGTCGAACAGCCCCCCGGCACCCCGCCGCTGACCCTGCCCGAACTCACCGAGCACCTGCGGGCGGCCGGCCTCGCCGTGCACAAACTGCCCGAACGGCTGGAGGTGGTGGCGGAACTGCCGCGCAACGAGACCCTGCGCAAGGTACTGAAGTACCGCCTGCGGGAACGGTTCGCCTGAGAGCCGACGGCACGGGCGGGAACGGTGCCATCATCTGCGACGGACGACAGCAAGGGAGCCCGACCGCCGTGGCAGATCTCGGAGTCACCTACGACAGCACCGCGAACGCGGCGTACGTGTACCTCACCGAACCGCACACCCCCGTGCGGTCGGCGCACATGTACGCCTGCGATCCGGTCGACGTCGACGGCATGATCAACCTCGACTTCGACGAAGAGGGCCGCCTCCTCGGCATCGAGGTGCTGGCGGCCCGCTCGAAGCTGCCCGAGTACCTGCTCCGGTCCGCGGAACGGCTGGACCCCGGGAACGGGTGAGGGGGCCGGCCCCCTCACCCGGAAGGACGAAGGTCCTACGCGTCCGGGGCGATCACCGTGAAGTACGCGGCGAAGGCCGCCACCGCGTCCTGCTCCGCGATCCGGCCGTCCCCGTCCGTGTCCAGGCCCCGGGCCGCGAGTTCCGCCGTGCCGTCGTCCGCGCCCAGCACCGCGAGCGCCCGTTCCACGGCGGGCACGGACGCGGAGCCCGCGCCCTCCCCGTCCGCCACGGCGATCGCGGCGCGCAGGAACGGGCGGGCGATCTCCGCGAAGCGCTCCGGGTTGTCGCGCAGCCGCTTCACGGCCCCGCCCACGAACTCCTCGCGGGTGACCCGCTGGTCCCCGTCCACGTCGGCGATGCCCGCCATGCCCTGCCAGAACGCCTCGGCCCCCGTGTAGAGCGCCTGGCCCTTGTCGCAGCGGGCCGTCGTGCCGAACTCGGCGAGCAGCCGGGCCGCGGCGGCGTTGAAATCGGCGCGATCGATGTACCCGTTGCCGTCCTGGTCGAAGGCGGCGAAGCGGTGAGCGATCTTGCGCTCGTACTCTGCGCTGTCCATGCGTGGAGCGTACGGGGTCGGCGGGCGTCACATGTCACCCGCGCGCCCCGTGGTTGTCACGACCCGGTCATCGAACACGGCCGCCGGGCCGGGGAGCACCCGGCCGGAACCCGGGCCGAGAACGGTCGGGGCTCAGGCCGAGAGCGGTCGGGCCCGGCCGTCGACGGCGGCGTCCCGGTCGGGGTAGATGTCGAAGAGCCGGCGCACGCCCAGCGCGGCGAGCACCCGGTTGAGGTGGGAGCCCTCCTCCGCGCCCCGGTCCGGCAGGATCAGCCGCAGCCGGCCGCCGCAGGAACGCATCAGCCGGCGGGAGGCGATCAGCACGCCGACGCCGCTGGAGTCGCAGAACAGGACCTCGGAGAGGTCGAGCACCACGTCGTGGCGGCCGACGGCGACCGCGTCGTGGACGGACTGCCGCACGGCTGGCGACGACACCAGGTCCAGTTCGCCGCGCACCCGCAGCACGGTCCATCCGTGCCGCTCGGTCCCGACGACCTCCAGCGGCTCCCGGGGGTGCTCCTGGGCGGGCCGGACTGCGTGGGCGGCCACCGACGACGGGCGGTTTCCGGTGGGGCGGGGACTCCTCACGTGACGGGGCCTCTCGTTCCGGGGAATTCCGACGATCCGGAAGTTTCCGTTCCTTGTCGCGCGTGCCCCGGTCGTACGCCGATGAAACACCGGGGCGCGTCACGGGGCGCAACCGCGTCCAAACAGAAATGATCGTTTCGGGTCGGGTTCCGGCACCGCCGGGCGACGCATTCCCTATCATCCCGGGCCGCTTCAGGGGCGTACTTGCCGCAAAAAGACGTGCCCGATCGGCGTGTCCGACTACATTCGGTGTGACGAGGGGAACAGGGCTGGGAGTTCGCATGGCGAAAAACGCACCACCCCGCTGGGACCGCAAGATGCAGCAGCGGCTGGCACGCGGTGAGGCGGCGGCCCTCGGCGAGCTCTACGACCGGTTCGCCTCGCTCGTGCACAGCCAGGCCCACCGGATGCTCGACGACGAGACCGCCGCCGACCTGGTGACCCGCGAAGTCTTCGGCTACGTCTGGGAGAACCCGGACGCGTACGACCCGAAGCAGGGCTCGATGCGCTCCTGGGTGGCCCGGCTCACGCACCGCCAGTCCGTGCGGCGGCTGCGCGAGGAGGCCGATCTCCAGGACGGCACGGACGAGGAGATCGAGAAGGAGTTGGAGGAGCGGGTGCGCCTGGCCACGGCCGCGGCCCGCGCCGACTACATCGTCTCCTCCATGCCCGCCCCGCTGCGGGCCGCGCTGGAGCTCGCGTACATACAGCGCAGGGACTACCGCCAGACCGCGTCCGACCTCGGAGTCAGCGAGGACGAGGCCCGCCGCCGGCTGCGGCTCGGACTGCAGTTGCTCTCCACCGCCCGTGCCCGTCCGCTGGAGGGGATGTCGCCGCCCGGATACGGACAGCCCCTGTGAACGGTGACGACCTCGGCGGCCATGCGGGCGACCGTGACCGCGACCGCGACGACGAGGTGCGGAACGCCCGGCGCATACCGGCACCGCGGGGCGCCGCGGACGACTTCGACCTCGACACCGTTCTCCCGCCGTCGGCCGTCCCCGGGGCCGCGCGGCCGACACCCCCACCGACGACACCGGAACCGGAAACCACTGTGGCACCACCGGACCGATCGGACCCGCCCGCCCCGGTGCCGACGCTTTCGCACCAGGTCCTCAAGGCCCTCCTCGGCGCCTGGGCCCTGACCGCCTGCTCCGCCGAGGAGACCGATGCCGTCGAGGCGCACCTGACCGAGTGCGCCGCCTGCGCGGACGAGGCCCTGCGGCTGCGCGACGCGGTCGGCCTGCTGCACACCGACCGCAGCCTGGACCTCGACCCGACCCTGCGCAACCGGGTGATCGACTCCTGTCTGACCCGCCGCCCGCCCGGCATCCCGGTGCCGGACTGGGCCACCCCGTACGACGCGGAGACCGCACGGCTGGACGCGCTGCTCCGCGACATCGGCGACTCGGAGTGGCACGCCCCGGTGCGCCTGAAGTGGTTCGAGGACGAGCAGCGGGCCCGGCGCCGGACGACGGTCGCGAGCGTCATCGGCCACCTCATGACCGTCGACGGGCTGGTCGCCGCCGCCCTCGGCCTCGACGTCCCCCTCGGCGACGGCAGCACGGGCCGGGGCGACGACTGGCCGCTGTCGCCCACCCCTCGCACGGAGAAGTACTGGTCCGCCACCCGGACGCCGCCCACCCGCGCCGTCCGCGAACCGTGGCGCGCCCAGAGCCACGCCCTCATCCGCACGGTGTCCTTCGCCGGTCGCGGGGTATCCGAACTGTCCGTCTCGTACGGGGACTTCGCCCTGCCGATGCACGACGCCCTGCTGGACCGGGCCTTCGAGTGCTGGGTGCACGGCGGCGACATCGCGGACGCGGTGGACTATCCGTACGAGGCGCCGTCCGCCGCCCACCTCAACCGGATGATCGACCTGGCGGCCCGGCTGATCCCGGCCGCGCTCGCCGGGCGGCGCAGGTCCGGGCTGGCCGGACCGGCCCGCCATCTGGTGACGGCCGGTTCGCCGGGCCGTTCGCTGCATCTGGAGATCGAGGGCTCGGGCGGTGGTGACTGGTACATCCCGCTGGACTCCCCGGCCGCGCTCGGCTCGCCCGAGCACACGGTGGCGCAGGTCGCGCTGGACGGGGTGGAGTTCTGCCAGCTGGTCGCCGGACACGTGCCGCCGGTGGACGCGGCGGCCGGACAGCAGGGGGACCGCGAGGCGATCCGCGACGTGCTGTTCGCCGCGGCCTCGCTGAGCCGGCTGTGACACCGGGCCCGTGACCGGCCGGCCGGTCACGGGCCCGGTCGGTCGCGGTCCCGGGTGATGGTGCTGTGACCGCGCGGGTTCGCCGGGCCGGTGGTCGTGACGGCTGGATGCGCGGTGACGTCCGCAGGACGGCTCAGGAGGCGGACTGTTCGATCTCCCCCACGAAGACGATGATCTGGTCGATGAGGCTCCGCCGCAGATGGACGACGTCCGTTCCCGCCAGGCGGGGGCCTCCGTCCGGCGTGGTGAAGACCCACTGGTACCGGGCCCATTCGCCGGGCATGTCCACCGCTGAACAGCGCACCATCGTGCCGGCCCCCGCCGGATGGCGCCGGATTTCCAGCACGAACTGCTCGACCTCGGCGATTCCTTCGCTGCGGCCCAACGGCCCCCAGAAGACCACGTCCGAGGTCAGGGCCTGGGAGAGCAGGGCAGTCACATAACTGTCGTCCGGGGCGTTGAACGCGGAAATGAACGTGTCGATCGCGGAACGTGCCGTCTCTTCCTCCATGCCCCAGTAATACCAGCCGTGGCACGTGCGCTCGTCCCGTGAGCCGCCTTCCGATCACGGTGGACCATCCCGGGCGAAGCCGGGAGCTCGGGGAAGCGCCGGGCGTTCCCGGCCGGACGGGACTTTCGGGACACGCCCTACGAGAAGATCACCGTGCGTCGGCCGTTGAGCAGGATGCGGCGCTCCGCGTGCCACTTCACCGCCCGTGCCAGCGCCTGGCACTCCACGTCGCGCCCGATGGCGACCAGCTGGTCCGGCGTGACGCCGTGGTCCACCCGCTCGACCTCCTGCTCGATGATCGGGCCCTCGTCGAGGTCGGCGGTCACGTAGTGCGCCGTGGCGCCGATCAGCTTCACCCCGCGGGCGTGCGCCTGGTGGTACGGCTTCGCGCCCTTGAAGCTCGGCAGGAAGGAGTGGTGGATGTTGATGATCCGGCCGCTCAGCTGCTTGCAGAGGTCGTCCGAGAGCACCTGCATGTAGCGGGCGAGGACGACCAGCTCGACGTCCTCCTCGCGGACCAGCTCCAGCAGCTGCGCCTCCGCGGCGGCCTTGGTCTCCCTGGTGACCGGGATGTGCCGGAAGGGGATGTCGTACGAGGCGACGAGTTCGGCGAAGTCGGTGTGGTTGGAGACGACGGCCGCGATGTCGATCGGCAGCGCGCCGATCCGGGACCGGAACAGCAGGTCGTTGAGGCAGTGCCCGAACCTGCTGACCATCAGCACGACCCGCATCCGCTCCGAGGCGCGGTGGATCTGCCACTCCATCCGGAAGGAGTCGCCGATCGCCGCGAAGCTCGCCCGCAGCTTCTCCACGGTCACCGGGGCCTCCGCCGAGAAGTGGACGCGCATGAAGAACAGGCCCGTGTCGTGGTCGCCGAACTGCTGGCTGTCCTCGATGTTGCAGCCGGTCATGAAGAGATAGCTCGACACGGCGTGCACGATGCCCTGCTTGTCGGGGCAGGAGAGGGTGAGGACGTACTGGTCCGCAGCGGTGTCGGCAGGCTTGGGCTCGGTCATTCCCGTAGCGTGCCACATCGGCCCGGCATCAGGCCGATCTGGTCAGAATGCGGAGCACGTCCAGGGAACGCGGGGGCGTGTCGGGGTCCTCGCCGTCGTTCCCGGCGAGCAGCACATGGGCCTCGCGGGCGGCCCGTACCGCCTCCGGCCAGCCGTGGTGCTCCATGTACGCCGAGACCGGGGCGTCCGCTCCGACCTGGTGCATGATGCGCAGCACCCGGAGCACGGCGACGTCGACGAGGGCGGCCTCGCCGGCGTCGCGGAATATCGTCCCGACGTACTTCTCGGCGGACCAGTTGTCCAGCCAGGTGTCCTCGACCAGGCGGTACACGGCGTCGGTGACGTCGCCGTACCCCTCCCGGCCGGCCAGCCAGCACTCGTGGTGGAAGACGGGGTCGGAGAGCATGTGCAGCGCCGAGCGCACGTTGCTGCGCCAGCGCCACCAAGGCATGTCATTCAGCGGCATGCCGCCCATGGTGGAGGAGCGACGGCCGCGACGTGAAGTGTTCTCCGAACCTTGCTGCACGGTCATCGATCGTACGTTCCCTTTTCCCCCTCCCACGCGGACCCCCGCAATTCACCCGGACGTCACCGAGCGTTGACCGGGGCACACTGCGGCGTTACCCCGCGGCGGGAATTGTTCGTATCCATGACCGGACGGCGACGCCCCACCTCCCCCCGCCCCTACAAGTTCTTCACGAGTACGGCGGCGGTCGGGGCGTTGCTGGTCACCGGCTGCGGCGTACTCCCTGGGGCCACGGGGGGCTCCAGGGAGCCCGTCACCGTCATGACCTGGGCGCCGTCCGGGGGCGGGGCGGGCGCGCTCGACATGGCGGGCGTCACCGCCATGGCCCGTACCTACGCCGACTGGGCCAACGAGAACGGCGGGCTGGACGGTCACGAGCTGCGCGTCCTCACCTGTGACGAGAAGGACACCTCGATCGGCGCGGCCAACTGCGCCCGGAAGGCCATCGAGGAGAAGGCCGTGGCGGTGGTCGGCTCGTACAGCCGGCACGGGACGGCCTTCATGGCGCCGCTGGAGACCGCCCAGATCCCCTACATCGGCGGTTACGGCGCCTCCGACGAGGAGTTCAGCAGCTACAACTCGTACCCCGTCAACGGCGGCCAGTCGGCCCTGCTCGCGGGCAACGCGCGTCAGCTGGGCCGCGCCTGCGAGCGGGTGGCCGTGGTGCGCCCCGACACTCTGGCCGGCGACGGCCAGGCGTGGCTGCTCAGGACCGGACTCACCGAGAGCGGCCGGTCCGTGCCCGCCGACGTCAAGGCGCTGGAGTCGGCCACCTCCTACGACGGGGCCGCCGGCTCGGCGCTCCGGGCGGCGGGGGAGTCCGGCGGCTGCGTCACGGCCGTGCTCGGGAAGAGCACGGAGACCTTCTTCGACTCCTTCCGGCGGCTGGAGCCGTCGTACGGGAAGGTCCGGATCTCCTCCGTGCTCGGCAGCGTCGACCAGCCGCTGATCGACAGCACCGGCGGCCGGAACAGCCCGTTCGAGGGGGCCTACGTCACCGGCTGGTACCCGGATTCGGGCGACGACCGCTGGGACGGGATGCGGAAGGTGATCCGCGAGCACGCCTTCGGCGACAACCGGATCGACCCGGACGACACGGGCGTCCAGACCACGTGGATCGCGTACACGGTGCTGAACGAGATCGTGAAGGCGGCCGACACCTCGAAGATCACCTCCTGGAAGCTCTCCTCCACCCTCGACCGGGGCACCCCGGTGGGGACCGGCGGCCTCACCCCGGCGCTGCGCTGGAACCTGGAGGACATGCTGGGCTCGTCCGCGTACCCGCGGATCGTCAACACCAAGGTGACGTTCCAGGTGGTGCGCGACGGGCGGCTCGTCGCGGACGAGCAGGGCTTCGTGGACGTCGCGAAGACGCTGTCGGACGCGAGCGCCAGGAACTGACCTCCGGGCGGGGCGTCCCCCGGCGGGCGGGGCGGACCGTCCTGGCCCGCCCCGTCCGCTCCGTCGGAGCCGCGGCTCAGAGCTGTGTCGCCGTCCGCCGGGTCAGCCCGTACTTCGACGCGATCGAGTTCCACAGCCCGGCCGCCTGCTGCTTGGCCCGGCTCGCCTCGCCGCTCTGCGCGGTGGCCTTCTGCGTCTCGGCCGTCGTGCGCGCCTTCCCGTGCTTGCACACCTTCTTGCCGTTCTTGGCCTGCGCGGCCCACGCGGCGTAGTGGTCGTCGGCGGAGGCGGACGCCTGCCACGCCTTGGTGAGGGAGGCGGTCAGCTGGGCGTTGTTCGGCAGCTTGTCGACGCTCAGCCCCTGGAGCCGGGTCACCAGGTCGCGGCGCTGCTTGGCGGCGCCCTTGAGATCGGTCACGGCCTGGTCCAGGTCCGTGCAGTTCTTGGTCTTCTCCACCGCCCCGATGACCGCGGCACGGCTGTTGTTGCTGTCGGCCAGCAGCTTGTCGAGCGCCTCGGCCTGCGGCTTCGCCGGATCGGCCTCGGCCGTGGGCGAGGAGGACTGCTGGACGGCGGGCGTGCTCGCCGAGCCGACCGGCTCCTTGCTCTCGTCGCCCTTGTCGTCGCCCCCGCTCAACAGCGCGCCCGCGCCGAGGCCGACGACGGCGCAACCGGCCACGACCGCCGCGATGAGCGTGACGTGCGCCCGCCTCTTGCGCGGCTGCGGCTCGTACGGGTCCTCGTTCACGGGCCGGTACGGAGGCTGCCGGTCCCCCGCGTGCTGGTGGGGCTGATGCTGCGGAGGCTGCTGCGGGTGGCCCGGCATGGGCATCTGCTGGGTGGAGCCGGCCGGTTCGTCGCTGCGGAACAGGTTGTCGAACTCGGCGGGCGGCTGCCGGTCGCCCGGGGCGCCGGGCCGGATGCCGTACGGGGTGCCCCCGGGCACGGGCGGGATGTACTGGGTCGCCTCGGCGTCGGCACCGTGGCCGGGCTGCTGTTGCTGGTACTGCTGCTGGGACTGCTGCGGCGGCATCCCGCGGCCGAGGAAGTGGGTGGACTCCGCGGGGCTCTCCGGCGGCGGCCCGCCCGGGGCGGGCCCGGCGGGAACCGGCGCGATGTACTGCGTGGCCGCCTCGTCCCCGCCCGGAGCACCACCGGGCACGGCCTCCGGCGGCAGCGGCTGCGCGAACGGCTGCGGCGGCTGCTGCTGGGACTGCACGGGCGGCTGGGGCTGCGGGGCCTGGACGTGCGGCGGCTGGGCGTGCTGCGGAGCCTGGGACCGGGCCTGGGGCATCTGCCCGTACTGCTGCGGCTGCTGCGCGGGCGGCTGCTGTCCGTACCCCGGGGCCGGCTGCTGCCCCGCTCCGTACTGCGCCTGCCCGTACGCCCCCTGCCCCTGGCCGTGCGCCTGCTGCTGAGGCTGCTGATGGGGCTGGGGCTGGTAGGGCTGCTGGGACGAGGCGTCCGGGTGCGCCGCCTGCGGCCCCCAGGGCTGCCCCCACGGCTGACCGCCCGCCGGGGCCGCCTGGTCCGTCGGCCCCCCTGGTATCCAGGGCTCTCCGCCGCCCGCGGGCAGCACGACACCTTCGTGCGCGGGCCGTACAGCAGGGAGCTGCTGCTCGTCACCCTGTCCGCTCTGCGTCACCGGGACTCCTACGTGTGAACCTACGGAATCGTCGGCTCACGCTATCGGGTGGCTGCCGCCGTTCGCCAAGCGCGTGAGGTCACTCACCACCCCTTCACAGGAGGTGTAACACCCGGCGCCCTTAAGACGCAGTTAAGGGAGCGGATCCGTATTCCCTGGTCACACCCCCGATCGCGGGCCCCGTACCGGCTCCCCGCCCGGAGCCCGTACCGGAGGGGCGGCTACCGGAAGAATGCGTACCGGAAGCCCGGCCGGCCCTGTCGTCCCCGGCCGGGTCCCCGTCACGCCGCCTGGAGTTCCAGCCGCGCCCCGAACTCCCGTACCGCCGACTCGTCCCCGTACGGGATCAGCCGCTGCTGGAGGTCGTCCAGGTACTCCGCCCCCCGGCTGGAGCGCAGCGAACCCAGCAGCTCCATCGCCCGGGTGCCCGTGTGGCACGCCTGCTCCACCTCGCGCATCTGGACCTGGGCCGTGGCCAGCAGCACCAGGCCGATGCCCCGGCGGCGGGCCCGGGACTCCGGGAGCCCGTCCAGGGCCTCCTTCGCCCGCCGCGCCGCCGCCTCCGCCTGGCCGAGGTCGCGGTGGCAGTGCGCCAACTCGTCCGCGAGGTAGGCGTGGTCGAAGTGGGCGATCCAGTCGGGGTCGTCGCCCGAGTCCGGGTCGGCGTGCTCCAGGGCCGTCACCGCCCGGCCCATCACCGCCTGGCAGGTGCGGACGTCGCCGAGCAGGGCGTGCCCGCGCGCCTCCGCCGCGTGGAACATCGCCTCCGCCCTCGGCGTCACCCGCCCACGCGCGCCCTCCTGCGCGGCCCGCGCCAGCTGGGCGATCTCCCTCGGGTTGCCGAGCTGCGCGGCGAGGTGGCTCATCGACGCGGCCAGCACATAGCCGCCGTACGCCCGGTCGCCCGCCGCCTGGGCCAGCCGCAGCGCCTGGATGTAGTAGCGCTGGGCGAGCCCCGGCTGGCCCGTGTCGACCGCCATGTACCCGGCGAGTTCGGTGAGCCGCGCGACGGCGGCGAACAGCTGCCGGCCGACCGATTCGCGGTACGCCCCGGAGAGCAGCCCGGACACGACGCTGTTCAGGTAGTGCACCAGGACCGGCCGCACGTGCCCGCTGCCGAACCGGTGGTCGAGGTCGACCAGCGCGGCCGTCATCGCCCGCACCGCCTCCACGTCCGGCATCCCGACCCGGGCCCCGGCGGCCCGTGCCACCTGCGGGTCGGCGCCGGTGATCAGCCAGTCCCGGCTGGGTTCGACGAGCGCGGATGAGGCGACCGCCGAACCGGACAGGAAGTCGCGGCGGCCGACGTCGCTGCGCCACAGCTCGCAGACCTGCTCGATCGCGCCGATCACGGTCGGGGCGAACTGGAGACCGACGCCGGATGCCAGGTTCTTGCCGTTGGCCATGCCGATCTCGTCGATCGTGACCGTCCGGCCGAGCTTGCGGCCGAGCGCCTCGGCGATGATTCCCGGCGCCCTGCCACGTGGTTGCTGCCCCCGCAGCCAACGGGCCACGGAGGTCTTGTCGTACCGCAGGTCGAGCCCGCGCTCCGCGCCGACCATGTTGACGCGCCGGGCGAGACCGGCGTTGGAGCATCCGGCTTCCTGAATGAGCGCCTGGAGCCGTTCGTTCGGCTGGCGTGCGACGAGAGGCCTGGCTGCCATGTTTCCCCCTGAGGCCGCAGTGATCATGGGCGGATCACTGCCCGGCGGATACCCGGAAAATGCGCACATTCATCGTGATCGTCGGGTGTGTTGCGTTCCTTGCCATTCATGTCGGCATATGACAAAGGCCGACCGTTCCGGATGCGTTCGCCGACTGTCCGGCGGCCGCCCGTATGGGGGGCTACCCACCCGGCCGGCCCTCGCCCGGCACGCGCCCCCGCCCATGCCTCCATGCGCCCCGCACGACGGGCCGGTACGCCGGGGACGCGCCGCCGCGCCCGTAACCCCGGGCGCTGGCCACAGTTGTGCTGTGCGTGGATGAGCCCCTCGCAGTCGAAGAACCCCCCGCCGCGGCCACGAAGGACGTGAAGGCCGCGCAAACGGTGAAAGTGCCCGGTCAGCGGGGCGAGCAACTGCTCGACGCCGCGGTGCGGTACGCGGAGGAGCGGCACTGGGACGTGTGCCCGGGCACGTGGCTGGAGGCGGACGGGGGCACCGAGCGGTGCTCCTGCGGCGACGCCGGCTGCGTCTCCCCCGGCGCGCATCCCGCCGGACCCGACTGGGCCGGCCAGGCGACCGGGAGCGGTGCCGCCGCCCGCCGGATGTGGTCCCGGCACCCGAAGGCGTCGATCCTGCTGCCCACCGGACGCGCCTTCGACACGATCGACGTACCGGAGTCCGCCGGTTTCCTCGCCCTGGCCCGGATGGAACGGATGGGGCTGCCGCTCGGCCCCGTCACCTGCACCCCCGACCGGCGGATGCACTTCTTCGTGCTGCCGGGCGCGGCGGCCAAGTCGGACGGTCTCGTACGGAAGTTGGGCTGGCGGGCCGCCGTCATCGACCTGGTCGGCCGCGGCGACGGCCACTACGTGGCGGCGCCGCCGTCCCGGGTCGGCGGGCGCGGCTCGGTGCAGTGGGCCCGTCGCCCCACCCCCGCCAACCGGTGGCTGCCGGACGCGGAGGAACTCATCAGTCCGCTCGCCTACGCCTGCGCGCGGGAGGCGGCCGACGCCCGGACCCGCCGTCCGTAGGGCACGCGTCCACGACTCTGCCCTTTTTTTCCTAGAACACCCTTTCGTAGGGTGGTCCCGGAACACGGGGACACCGAAAGGGCAGGACATCATGCGTGACCACGCGGAGACCGGCACGGCGACAGGGGAGAGCGGGGTGGACGGTACGGAGGGGGCCGAGGCGGCTCCGCCCGCCGTTCGCGTACGGGGGCTGTGGAAGCGCTTCGGGGAACAGACCGCGGTCGCCGGGATCGATCTGGAGCTGCCCGCGGGCAAGTTCATCGGCCTGGTCGGCCCCAACGGCGCGGGCAAGACGACCACGCTGTCGATGGTCACCGGGCTGCTCCGGCCCGACGGGGGGACCGTCGAGATCGGCGGCCACGACGTGTGGCGCGACCCGGTCGAGGTGAAGGCCAGGATCGGCGTGCTCCCGGAGGGGCTGCGGCTCTTCGAACGCCTCTCGGGGCGCGAACTCCTCGCGTACACCGGACGGTTGCGCGGTCTCCCCGGCGCCGAGGTGGACAAGCGGGCCACCCAGCTGCTCGACGTGCTCGGCCTGGCGGGCTCCCAGCACAAGCTGGTGGTCGACTACTCGACCGGCATGCGGAAGAAGATCGGGCTCGCGGCGGCGCTGCTGCACAACCCCGAAGTGCTCTTCCTGGACGAGCCGTTCGAGGGCGTGGACCCGGTGTCGGCGCAGACCATCCGCGAAGTGCTGGTGCGCTACACCCGCTCGGGGGCGACCGTCGTCTTCTCCAGCCATGTGATGGAGCTCGTCGAGTCCCTCTGCGACTGGGTGGCCGTCATGGCGGCCGGCCGCGTCCGGGCCCAGGGCACCCTGGCCGAGGTGCGCGGCGAGGCGTCCTCGCTGCAGAACGCCTTCCTCGAACTCGTCGGCGCCGGCTCCCGCGCCGCCGACGACTCCCTCGACTGGCTGGGCGGCGACCGATGAGCGTGCTCGACGCCCCCGCGGGCACCACCCCCCGCCGGGCCGCGGGCGAGGGCCTCGTCCCCGTCTTCGTCCGGCTCAAACTGGCCCTGCTGCGCAACGGGCTGCGGCAGTCGGCCGGCCGGCGGGCCGCGTACATCGCGTCCGTCGTCTTCGCCCTGCTGATCGCCGCGAGCCAGCTGATCGGGCTGATCGTGCTGCGCGGACACGACCACGTCGCCTCCGTCGTCGTCCTGATGGCCGGGGTGCTGGCGGTCGGCTGGGCCGTGATGCCGCTGTTCTTCCCCAGCGGCGACGAGACCCTCGACCCGAGCCGTCTGGTGATGCTGCCGCTGCGCCCGCGCCCGCTGGTCTCGGCGCTGCTGGTGGCCTCGCTGGTCGGGATCGGTCCGCTGTTCACGTTCTGCCTGGTGGCCGGTTCGGTGTTCGCGGTGGCGTACGGAGCGGCGGGGGCCGTGTTCGCCGTGGTCTGCGGGCCGCTCGCGCTGCTGCTGTGCGTGACGCTGGCCCGCGCGGTGGCCACGGCCAACACCCGGCTGCTGTCCTCGCGCAAGGGCCGCGACCTGGCGGTGCTCAGCGGTCTGGTGATCGCCGTGGGCTTCCAGGTCGTCAACTTCGGCGCGCAGCAGCTCGGCCGGACGGGCGGCCTGGCCGCGCTCGACCCGGTCGCCGACGTGGTGCGCTGGCTGCCGCCCGCCTCCGCGATCGGGGCGGTGGACTCGGCGTCGCGGGGCTCGTACGGGCAGGCCGCCGGGCAGTTGCTGCTGTCCGTCGCGGCGCTGCTCGCGCTGCTGTGGCTGTGGCAGCGGAGCCTGACGAAGCTGATGACGGCCCCGGACGGCTCGACCCTGGCCGCCGCCGACACCGCCCGCGAGAAGGCCGGCAAGGAGGGCTCCCGGCTCTCCGCGCTGCTGCCCCCGGGACGCACGGGGCCGGTGATGGAGCGCAGCCTGCGGTACATCACGCGCGATCCGAAGACCAAGGCCGCCTGGGTCACGTCGCTGGCGGTCGGACTGATCGTCCCGCTGTTCAACGCGCTCCAGGGCAACGGCTCGGTCTACTTCGCCTGCTTCGCCGCCGGGATGCTCGGCATCCAGATGTACAACCAGTTCGGGCAGGACACCTCCGCGTTCTGGATGGTCCTGCTGACGATCTCCTCCCCCCGGGACGCCTACCTCGAACTGCGGGCGCGGGCACTGGCGCTGCTGCTGATCACCCTGCCGTACACGGTCCTGGTGATGGTGCTGACCGCGGCGGTGCTCGGCGACTGGGGCGCGCTGCCGGAGGCCCTGGGCCTGTCGCTCGCCCTGCTCGGCGGGATGCTGGCGACGGGCGCGGTGGCGTCGGCGGTCTTCCCGTACTCGATCCCGCAGGAGGGGTTCAAGAACGTGGCGCCGGGCCAGGGCGGCCTCGCCTGGATCTCGGTCTTCGGCGGCATGCTCTCGGCAGGCCTGTTCTGCGCGCCCCTGATCGCGGCACTGATCTGGCTGCACGTCGCGGACCACCAGCAGTGGCTGTGGGTGCTGCTGCCCGTGGGCGCCGCGTACGGGGCGCTGATCTCCTGGGCGGGGCTGCGGATCGCCGCTCCGCGCACGGCGGAACGGCTCCCGGAGATCCTGACGGCGGTCAGCAAGGGCTGAGGGCCCGCACCCCGGGACCGTGACGGACCACCGCGGCTTCGTGGTGGTCCGTCACGGCATGGCGCCCCGTCACGAAATGGCGGGCTCCCGGTCGCACCGGGGTCCCTCGGCGAACTGCTCCAGGAAGGGTTCGACCGCCGCGCGCCAGCCCTCGGGCTGGTCGTAGTGGACGAGATGACCGGCGTCGGCCACCTCCGCGTACTGCCCGCGCGGCAGGACACGGACCATCTCCTGGGCCTCCGCCCGGCCCAGCTCGCCGTCGAGGCCGCGGAGCACCAGGGTCGGGCACCGCACCTGGGCCAGCTCCTCCCAGTGCGCGTCGAACACCCAGGTCGCGCGGGACTGGAGCATCTGGCGGCGGGAGAAGACGGGCCGCCAGCCGTCCGCCCGCTCGGCCATCACCTCGGCGAAGAACTCGCCCCGGGCCGGATTGGGCCGCTCCACCCGGGGGTCGTCCTCGCCGAACCACTTCCGTACGTCGGAGAGCGTCGCGAACGGCACCGGCCAGGACCGGAACCAGTCCTCCCATTCCCGCTGCGAGGCCGCGCCGAGCGCGGAGGCCCGCATGTCGCAGATGACCAGGGCCCTGACGAGGTCGGGGCGCTTCGCGGCGAGCTGCCAGGCCGTCAGCGCGCCCATCGAGTGCCCGACGAGGGTCACGGGCGCGAGGTCGAGCTGTTCGATCGCCGCCTCCGCGTCGGCGACGTACGCGTCACGGGTGTACGGGCCGTCGGCCGGCTTCTCACTGCGGCCGTGTCCGCGCTGGTCGAGGCCGACGGCCCGGTGCCGTTCGGCGAGCCAGCGGGCGGTCGAGGCCCAGTGCGCGGCCCGGCCCATCAAGCCGTGGAGCAATAAGACCCCGGGAACGCGCTCGCCCTCCGTGCGCTCCTTGGGCGGATCGGCGAACTCCCAGGCCGCGAGGCGTACGCCGTCGGTCCCGGTCACATCGATGCGCCGCACCATATGTCCTGGCACCTCCTTCAGGTCCTCGATCACCGCTTGATCACCGCTTGATCACTGCTCGATCGCCGCGTGGACGCACCACGTCAGACTATCGAACTTGTATTCGAAAACCGGGGTCCGGCACCCAACAACCCTCGTTCGAGTGACCGGTTCCAAGGATTGATGCCCTCGCCGGAGGGGAGATCTTCTCCGGGAGGCGGGCCACTCGGGGATGAGGGCCCGTAGGGACCGACCTCGAGAGCTCGGGGCTCCGGGTCGAAGCAGGGGAGGACAGGCCCCGGCGCCGCGCGGCGCCGGGGCCCTCTGCTGTCGGGAGGCCGGCCGCCGCCGCGACGGAACGGGAAGCGGCGGGGCGGGAAGGTGCGGGGCGGGGTGCGCGGGCAGCGGCGCTCACGGCGCGCGTACCGGCGCGCGAACCCTGGAGGCGAGCGCCCCGCCCGTGGTCGCCCTGCCCGTGGGCAGGCGGCTCATGGACGGCCGGATCCGGCGCGCCCGGCCCGGGCACGGCACGGAGCGGGGCGACCACCTTGCGATGCGCGTGCCGGACATGCCGGACACGCCAGTACGACGGGCGCATGCACCTGCTCCCTCCCCGACCGCGCGGCCCATCGGCCGACACTCTCAGGTATGCCTCAGGCACAGCCTGGCACGCGATCCGCCCGGGCGCTGCTGTTCCGCACGGAAAAAAGAAAGCGGATACCGCCCCTGGACGCCGCGGCCGGGTTCCGGCCGCGGCGCCTCGTCGACGGGGCGGGCAAGAGGTACGCGAAATACCGGCGGCACCGGGAGGTACCGGCGATGCGGGAAGTACGGACCGGCCGTCAGCGCTTGGCCACGAACACGTGCGAGGCGATCTCGGCGTCCAGCTCCGCCGCCTCACCGCTGCTGCCGACCAGCACCCCGCCCGGCGACTGGGTCACGCTGACCACGGAACCGGGCTGCACGCCCGCCCGCCGCAGCGTGTACATCAGCTGGGCGTCCGTCTGGATCGGCTCACCGATCCGGCGCACGATCACCGTCTTGCCGTCGGCGCCCGGGTCCAGCTCCGACAGGCTCACCATGCTCTCGTCGAGGAACGGGTCGGCCTCCGCCTTCTCGCCCAGCTCCTCCAGGCCCGGGATCGGGTTCCCGTACGGGGACTCCGTGGGGTGCCGCAGCAGCTCCAGCACCCGCCGCTCCACCGCCTCGCTCATCACGTGCTCCCAGCGGCACGCCTCGGCGTGGACCTGCTCCCACTCCAGACCGATCACGTCGACGAGCAGGCACTCGGCGAGCCGGTGCTTGCGCATGACGCGGGTCGCGAGACGCCGGCCCTCGCCGGTCAGCTCCAGGTGCCGGTCGCCCGCGACCTGCACCAGGCCGTCGCGCTCCATGCGCGCCACCGTCTGGCTGACCGTCGGACCGCTCTGGTCCAGCCGTTCCGCGATCCGGGCGCGCATGGGGACCACGCCTTCCTCTTCGAGTTCGAGGATGGTGCGGAGGTACATCTCCGTGGTGTCGATCAGTCCGGACATACGTGCCCCTCGATGCTGTGACATGAAAACGTCATAAGCGCTGTGCGCTGGCCCTCCTCCAATTCTGACGCATACCGCCGACAACCGTGCCCGCCCGTCGAAGACCGTCACGACGGAGCCGGGCGGACGGTATTGACAGGTCACTGGTCCAGACCGCAACGTGATCCGCGACATGGACACCCCGTGAACGTCTCCCTGCCGGAAAGGGCCTCCTCGATGAGCGACAGCAAGCTGGCCGGTCAGTTCTTCGACGCAGCGATCGGCCTGCTCGAGCGCGTGCGCGACGAGGAGTCCGGCAACATCACGGCCGCCGGCACCGCGATCGCCGACACCGTCGAGGCGGGCGGCAGGCTCTTCGCCTTCGGCGCCGGGCACTCCTCGCTCGCCGCGCAGGACGTCGTCTACCGGGCGGGCGGGCTCGCCCTGATGAACCTGCTGGCCGTGCCCGGGACGGTCGGCGTCGACGTCATGCCCGCCACCCTCGGCTCCGCGCTGGAGCGGGTCGACGGACTGGCGGGCGCCGTGCTGGACTCCAGCCCCGCCCGGGCCGGCGACGTCCTCGTGATCATCTCGCTCTCCGGACGCAACGCGCTCCCGGTGGAGATGGCGCTGAACGCCCGCGCGCTCGGCCTGAAGGTCATCGGCGTCACGTCCGTGGCGTACGCGGACGGCACCCGCTCCCGGCACTCCTCGGGCGGCTTCCTGCGGGACCACTGCGACATCGTCCTCGACAGCAAGATCTCGATCGGCGACGCGGAACTGACCCTCGACGGGATCGAGGCACCGTTCGCACCCGCCTCGACGGTGGTCACCAGCGCGTTGATGCAGGCGATGATGGCCGCCGCCGCGGAACAGCTCGCGCAGCGGGGCATCGAACCGCCGCTGCTGCGGTCGGGCAACGTGGACGGCGGCCACGAGTGGAACGGCCACGTCATGACGGAGTACCGGGACCGCATCTTCTACCGCCAGTAACCCCGCACGACACCGGCCCCGGGCCCCGCGCGACCCCCGGGGCCCGCCGCACCCGCCCCGTCCTCATCCCCCCGGCTTCAGCGCCTGCGCCAGGTCCACCGCCGCCGCGACCCGTACCGCCACGCTCTCCGCGTACGCCGCGTCGGGACGTTCGAAGGCGGCGCGGTGACCGGACCGCAGGAACGTCACCACCCCCAGGGTGCGCCCCCGGCTCCGCAGCACCGCGCACAGCGCGTGCGCGGCGTCCCCGGGCCACTGCCGCTCGGCCGCCCACTCCCCGGCCCCCGGCCCGCTCCCCGCGCTGGCCCGCACCGCCCCCCTGCGGTCCACCGCCCGGAGCGCCGGATGCCCCGTCGCGTAGCGCAGCGGAAGGGAACCGGCCGCCACCGGCAGGCACGGGCCCGGCTCACCGGACGGGGTCGCCGCCACCCGCACCAGCCGCTCCCCCACCACCAGATCGACCAGCGCGTGGTCCGCGAAGCCCGCGAGCGCGTAGTCCAGGTAGGAGGTGGCCGCCTCCATCGGGTCCTCGCACTCGGACGCCGCCCGCGAGGCCCGGTGCAACTGGTTCGACCGGAACCGCATCCGGTCCGCCTCCTGCGCCGCCAGCCGCTCCGCCGTCACGTCCTGGAACAACCAGCCGACCCCCAGCGGGACCGGCTCCTCGGCCAGCGGCGACGTCAGCCGGAGGAAACCGCTGCGCCAGCAGCGCCGCCGCTCCCCCTCCGCCGTCCGCAGCGTCACCCACAACTCGGCGGGCGCCGGTGGTGCGCCCTCGGCCAGCACGTGCTGCAACGCGCCCTCCACCTCCTCGGCGCCCCGCACGACGACCTCCCCCAGCGGGCGCCCCAGCAGCGCCGCCCGGCCGACGCCCAGGGCCCGCGCCGCGTGCGCGTTGACGACCGCGGGACGCAGATCGGCGTCGACGAGGACCACGCCCCAGGACGCGTCCTCCAGCAGCGCCTCGCTCAGCGCGATCGACCGCTCCAGATCGATCTGCGCGTGCACCTCGCTGAACGCGCAGTACACCCCGGCCGGCCGCCCGTCGGCGCCCCGCACCCCGGCCGACTGGGTCCGCACGAGCACCCGGCCGCCGTCCTTGCGCAGCAGCGCGAACTCGTGGACCCGGCGGCCCGGCCCGGCCATGGCCGCCATCAGCCGCCCCTGCACCTCCCCCGCGTCCGCCCGCCGCACCGCCCACCCGGCGAGTCCGGGGCGCCCCACGGCCTCCTCGGCGGACCAGCCGAGAATCCGCTCGGCCTCGCGGTTCCAGTGGGTGATGGTGCCGTCCGCGTCGAACGCGCAGAGCGCGGCGTCCATCCCGTCCAGCAACGTCGCGAGCAACTCGGCCCCGAGCCCGCCCCCCGGCCCCTCGTCGGGCCCCGGCGCCTCGGCCGTTCCACTGCCCGTGGACGCACTCACCCCGTACCCCCCGCAGGACGCATTCGGCATTTCCGCACGTCAGACCATTGAACTCGAAGGCGAACCGGCGCACACCGACTTCCCGGAAAACAACCCCGTCATTAATTCGGTTGTGCGGTGCCGAAGGCGTTCCTAGGCTGCTGCCACACAAGAGAGGAGGTGTTCCGGAAGTGATTTCTTCTCGGACTCGTGAGGTGGCTGCGGGCTGACGCCCGTTGTCGCGCTCTTCGCAGTGCAGGCCGGATGTCGGCCAATCCCAAGCAGTCACCGACCCGCAGGCTCGCCGGTAAGTCCGGCCGGCTCCTCCGCAAGGAGGGACCAGAGCCTGCGGGTTTCTGCGTGTCCGGGGGCCTTTGCCGGGACTACGGGCACAGGCGCTCGACGCGCCAGTCCTTGCCCTCGCGCACGTACCGCAGCCGGTCGTGGAGCCGGTTCGCGTGGCCCTGCCAGAACTCGATCGTGTCGGGGACGACGCGGTAGCCGCCCCAGTGCGGGGGCGCGGGGACGTGTTCGCCCTCCGGGTAGCGGGCGGCCAGCTCCTCGTAGCGGGCGATGAGCTCCTCGCGGGTGCCGATCACCGTCGACTGGGCGCTCGCCCAGGCACCGAGCTGGGAACCGTGCGGGCGGGTGCGGAAGTAGGCGACCGTCTCCTCGCGGCCGACGCGTTCCGCCCGGCCGGTGACGATGACCTGGCGGGCCATCGGGTGCCAGGGGAAGAGCAGCGAGACGTACGGGTTGGCGGCCAGTTCGCGGCCCTTGCGGGATTCGTAGTTGGTGAAGAAGACGAAGCCGCGCTCGTCGTACTTCTTCAGCAGCACCGTGCGGGAGGACGGCCGGCCCTCGGGGGTGGCGGTGGAGACGATCATGGCGTTGGGCTCGTGGAGCATCCCGCCCACGGCCACCTGCCGGAACCAGTGGGCGAACTGCCGCATCGGGTCGTCGGCCAGCGTGTCCTCGGTGAATGCCTCGGAGCGGTACTGCTCGCGCATCGCGGCCGGATCGGTGGTGGAATCGGAGGGAGAGTCTGCGGTGGGCACGGGGTCATCCTGCCGCAGCCTCCGTTCCCGCCCGGCACCGGAGGGGTATGGAGGTGGACAGGAGCGAGGGGCCCCGCCCGGTGGGGACGGGCTCCTCCTGTGCCGGATGTCACGCTTCCCCCGGGTCGGGGAAAGCCGCCAATATCTTGGGGCAGGCCGCCGCAGGGCCTCCGCAGAGCCGTCGACCGAGGGAGCCGCCATGTCCGACTTCGTACCGGGACTAGAGGGAGTCGTCGCGTTCGAGACGGAGATCGCCGAACCGGACAAGGAAGGCGGTTCGCTCCGTTACCGGGGCGTCGACATCGAGGATCTCGTCGGCCACGTGTCGTTCGGAAACGTCTGGGGCCTGCTGGTCGACGGGGCGTTCAACCCCGGGCTGCCGCCCGCCGAGCCGTTCCCGATCCCGGTGCACTCCGGTGACATCCGGGTCGACGTGCAGTCCGCGCTGGCGATGCTGGCCCCCGTGTGGGGGCTGCGGCCGCTGCTCGACATCGACGAGGAGACCGCGCGCAACGACCTGGCGCGGGCCGCCGTGATGGCGCTGTCCTACGTCGCCCAGTCGGCGCGCGGGCAGGGGCGGCCGATGGTTCCGCAGAGCGAGATCGACAAGGCCGGTTCCGTGGTCGAGCGGTTCATGATCCGCTGGCGCGGCGAGCCGGACCCCCGGCACGTGAAGGCCGTGGACGCGTACTGGACCTCGGCCGCCGAGCACGGCATGAACGCCTCCACGTTCACCGCCCGGGTCATCGCGTCGACCGGCGCCGACGTGGCGGCCGCGCTGTCGGGTGCGGTGGGCGCGATGTCGGGGCCGCTGCACGGCGGTGCGCCGTCCCGGGTGCTCGGCATGATCGAGGAGATCGAGCGGACCGGCGACGCCACCGCGTACGTGAAGAAGGCCCTGGACCGGGGCGAGCGGCTGATGGGCTTCGGGCACCGGGTGTACCGGGCGGAGGACCCGCGGGCGCGGGTGCTGCGGCGCACCGCCGAGGAGCTGGGCGCGCCGCGGTTCGAGGTGGCGCAGGCGCTGGAGAAGGCCGCGCTGGAGGAGCTGCACGCGCGGCGCCCGGACCGGGTGCTGGCGACGAACGTGGAGTTCTGGGCGGCGATCATGCTGGACTTCGCGGAGGTCCCGGCGCACATGTTCACGTCGATGTTCACGTGCGCGCGTACGGCGGGCTGGTCGGCGCACATCCTGGAGCAGAAGCGGACGGGGCGGCTGGTGCGGCCCTCGGCGCGGTACGTCGGTCCGGGCTCGCGCGACCCCCGGGAGATCCCGGGGTACGACCAGCTCGCGGACCTGGGGAACTGAGGGCGGGCGGGCGTCCGGTCCCGGGGTGCCCCGGGGCCGGACGCCCGCCCAGCTCCTGTCACTTGACGCAGGTCAGGTCCTTGGCGGGCAGCTTTCCGGTGGCCAGGTAGCGGTTGACCCGGTTGTCGACGCAGGCGTTTCCGTACTCGCCGTACAGGCCGTGGCGGTTGGCTCCCTCCAGGGTGACGAGCCGGGAGCCGGGGAGCTTGCGGTGCAGTTCGAGGGTGCCGCGGTAGGTGGTGCGCGGGTCGCCGGTGGCGCCCACGATCAGTGCGCGGGCGTCCCGTTCCACCCGGGTCGGCTCCTCGCGGGGACGGTCCCAGAAGGCGCACGGCAGGATGTTGTGGGTCATGGGCGCGAAGAGCGGGTGGGCGGCGCGGTCGCGTTCGATGTCCTGCCAGTACGTCTCGGGGTCGCGGGGTGCGGCCCGGTCGCCGCAGAGGATCGCGGTCTGCACGCTGCCCACGTGCGAGGCCGTGCCGGTCAGGATGAACCGGAACGTCTCGACGAGCCCCGGTGTCAGGGTGGTCGGGCGCCCCTTCGCGGCCTCGGAGAGCACGGCGAGGGTCCCGCCGAGTTCGGCCCGGGTCGCGTCGTGGTCGTCGGCGAGCGACATGAAGAGCAGCAGCGGTATGTGGGAGGCGTCGATCCGGAAGGTGTCGGCGCCGGTGCCGAGGGTCAGCGGCTTCCGGGCGGCGGCCTTCGCCACGCGGTCGACGGTGGCGAGGACCTGTGCGCGGGTGCGGCCGAGGCGGTAGGTGTCGTGGCGGCCGGCGGCCCAGGAGGCCCAGGAGGCGAGGGCCTGTTCGTTCTCGTTCAGGCCGTCGCGGAGGAGCAGGGGGCCGTAGTTGTCGGGGTCGATCGCCCCGTCGAGCACCATCCGGTCGTAGCGACCGGGGAACATCTGGCTGTAGACGGTGCCGAGGTAGGTGCCGTACGAGTAGCCCAGGTAGGAGATCCGGCGTTCGCCGAGGGCACCGCGGATGACGTCCATGTCGCGGGCGGTGTTGCGGGTGGTGACGTGCGGGAGGACGTCGGCGTTGGTGGCCCGGCACTTGTCGGCGAGGCTCTTCTGGAAGGCGACCTGGCGGTCGAAGCCGGCCCGGTCGGGTCCGGCCGAGCGGAAGAACATGCCGGTGGGCCAGTCGCAGTCCAATGGGGTGCTGCGGCCGACGAAGCGGGGGTCGAAGCCGATGATGTCGTAGCGCGCGCCGACGCCCTTCATGGCCTCGCGGATGTGCGGCGGGGAGTCGACGGCGGGGCCGCCGGGGCCGCCGTTGTTGAGCAGGATGGCGCCGATGCGGTGGCGGGTGTCGGTGGCCTTCAGCCGGGACATGGCCACGGTGATCGTGCGGCCGTGGGGCTCGGCGTAGTCGAGCGGGACGGTCACGTCGGTGCACTGGACCCCGGCCCTGTCGAGGTCCTGCCCCACGGTGTCGTCGGGTCCGGTGGCGCAACTGCCCCAGGTGAGGCGCTGGTCGTAGTAGCGGTCGAGGCCGGGGGCGGCGTTCTTCGGGACGGTGTCCTCCGGCGTGGCACGGGGCGCGGCGACGGCGACGGCGGGGATCGCGGTGAGGCAGGCGGCGAGGGCGAGGGCGGCGGCCGGGGCACGGCGTGCGGCCCGGGCCGAGGGCCGGCGGGTGTGGGACCGGGGTGTCATTTCATCTCCTTGTACGAGGGGCAGAGGGCGGTGTCGACGGCGGCGAGGTACTCCTCCTCGGCCCGGTCGGTGTCGGGCACCTTGGTGAGGGCGATGGCGACGCCGCTGCCGCCGGGGCCGACCGCGCCGAGCGCGCGGTGTCCGCCCGGCACGGTTCCGCCGTGGCCCCACCACCGGCCGCCGCAGCTCAGCGGGGAGGAGATCAGACCGAGCCCGTAGCGGGCGCCGGGCCAGAGCCGTTGCGGGTCCGCCGGTACGGTGCGCTTCATCTCGGCGAGCCAGCGGGCGGGGAGCAGCCGGCCGCCGAACAGGCCGCGGAAGAACCGGTTCACGTCGCCGGGGGTGGAGACCAGCGCCCCGCCCGCACCGCCGAAGGTCATGTTCCACTCGGTGCCGTCCGTCGGGGCCGGGTCCGCGGGGTCCTCGGCGGGGGCGTAGCTGCGCGAGTGCGGGCCCCGGATACGGGTGCGGTCACCGGGCCAGTACGTGTCGCGCAGGCCGAGCGGCTCGATGATCCGGCGGTCCACCTCGGCCTCGATGCCGTGTCCGGTGACCTGTTCGACGAGCAGTCCGGCGAGGACGTAGTTGGTGGTCGAGTAGTGCCACCCGGGGGCGGGGCGCGGCATCGCCAGCGCGGTCGCGACCAGTTCCCGGGGCTCGAAGTGGCGGAACCGCCACTCGTCGACGGGCCGCTCGACGATCGCCTCGACGTAGTCGGGGAGCCCGCTGGTGTGCTGGAGGAGCTGCCGCACGGTGATCCGGCGGCCGTCGTGGCCGTTGCCCCGGATCAGTCCGGGCAGGTAGCGCTCGACGGGGGCGTCCAGCCCGATCCGGCCCTCGGCGGCGAGCTGTACGACGACGGTGGCGGTGAACGTCTTGGTGACGCTGCCGATCCGCAGCCGGTCCCGGGCCCGCATCGGGCGGCCGGTGTCCAGGTCGGCGACGCCGCGCGCCACCGTCCACCGGCCGCAGCGCGGACCGGTGACCTCGGCGGCCGCGCCCGGGATGCCGTCCCGGGCGACCAGGGTGCCGAACCGGTCGGCCAGTGCGCCCCGCGCGGTGTCGCAGCCGTCGGGCGAGGCCGTGCGGGGCGGGGCGTGTGCGGCGTGCTCGATGGGTGCGGCGTGCGTGGCTGCGGATGCCGGTGCGGAAGCCGCGGCCAGCAGCGCCGTGACCGCGGTCAGGACGACCGTGCGGGCGGGAGATCTGTTCGCTCTGCTCTGTCCGTGTCTCACACGGATCGACGCTAGCCGCGCGCCACCCCGGTGATCACTGCGGCTTTCCCCCCAACGTCCCTGGGGCCAGCCCTACTTGCCGCGGTTCAGTCCAGTGCCCGTTCCAGCAGTACCGTCCACTGCGCCACGACTCCCCGGCGGCGGGCCGTGTCGTCGGTGAGGACGTTGGCCAGGCCCAGGCCGCGGGCCATGTCGAGGAGGCCCTGGACGGTTTCGCGCACGCCGGGTTTCGTCTCGTCGGCGGCGAGGAGTTCGACGGCGATCCGGTGGGTCTCGCGGCCGACGCGGGCTTCGAGTTCGGTGACGCGGGGGCGGAGCTGCGGTTCGTTGGACGCGGCGACCCAGAGCTGGAGCGCGGCGCGGAAGAGCGGCCCGGTGTACAGGTCGACGAGTGCGGCGACGACTTCCGTGCGCCCCTGGACGGGCAGGGCGCGCAGGGCGGCGGAGCGTTCCTCGGCGACGTACTCGACGGCCGCGGTGAACAGGTCCTCGCGGGTCGGGAAGTGGTGCTGGGCCGCGCCGCGCGAGACGCCCGCGCGTTCGGCGACGACGGAGACCGTGGAGCCCGCCCAGCCGTGTTCGGCCAGGCAGGAGACGGCGGCTTCGAGGAGCCTGCGGCGGGTGGCGCGGCTGCGGTCCTGCTTGGGGGTCCGGTCGGTGGGGGGCATCACAACGCCCATGCGGGGTCCCGTCGTTCGAGGAAGGCCGTCATTCCTTCCCGGGCGTCGGCGGAGGCGAAGAGTGCCGCCGAGCGGGCGATGAGGTCTTCGGCGTGCTGGTCGAAGCTTTCCAGCACAGTAGCCGTGACCAGCTCCTTCGAAGCCCTCAGCCCCTGCGGTGAGGCCCTGCGCAGGCCGTCCAGCACGGGGGCGAGCGCCTTGTCGATGTCCTCGCCGGGGCCCACGGCGAGCGTGATCAGGCCGATGCGGGCGGCCTCGCCGGCGTCGAAGCGTTCGCCGGTGAGGTAGTAGCGGGTGGCGGCGCGCGGGTCGGTGCGGGGCAGCAGCGGCAGGGAGATGACGGCGGGGGCGAGGCCGAGCCGGGACTCGGTGAGGGCGAACGAGGCGTCGGGGCCGGCCGCCGAGATGTCGCAGGCGCCGAGCAGCCCGAGGCCGCCCGCCCGGACGTGTCCGGTGACCCGGGCGACGACGGGTTTGGGCAGGGCGACGATCCGCCGCATCAGGGCGACGAGGGCGTGCGGGTCGGGCGGTGCGGTGAGGTCGGCGCCGGCGCAGAAGGTGTTGCCGGTGTGGGTGAGGACGACGGCCCGTACGGTGTCGTCGGCCGCGCACGCGTCCAGGGCGGTGGCGAGTTCGTCGACCATGGCCGCGGAGAGCGCGTTGCGGTTGGCCGGCGAGTCGAGGGCGAGGGTGGTGATGCCCCGGTCGTGGACGGGGGCGGCGAGCCGGCTCATCGGTCACTCTCCTTGCTGCGGGGGCGTCGCGTCGAGCGTGGCAGCGGGAACAGGAACAATCAAGCACGCTTGCATGATTTCCGTCGCCGCGCTTTCCGGGGTCTCCCGGCCGCGCCGCCGGAATCCGATGGCGCGAAGCGGCTTCGACGCCGAGGATCGTCGGATGCACGAGGTGAGGCTGTCCGACGGGACCATCACGCTGTCGCCACTGCGCCCGGACGACGTGGCGGCGCATCTCGCGGGGGAGGACGAACTGCTGGTCCGCTGGCTCAACGGCGGCCCCGGTACGCGCGAGGGCGTCGAGGCGTACTTCCGGCACTGCCGGGAGCAGTGGGAGACCGGCGGGCCGCTCCGTGCCTTCGGCATCCGGGTGGGCTCCGACGAGGTGCTCGCGGGGACGGTCGACCTGCGGTTCGCGGCGGAGGACCTGGCCCCCGGCCAGGTGAATGTCGCCTACGGCCTCTACCCCTCCTGGCGGGGGCGGGGCCTGGCCACCCGCGCGGTCCTGCTGGCCTCGCACTACGCGGCCGCCGAGGGCGGCGAGGAGGCGGTGATCCAGGTCGATCCGGAGAACCGCGCATCCGCCGAGGTCGCGCGGCGGGCCGGGTTCGGCCCCGGCGAGCAGCCGCCCGGCAACGGCGGCCCCCGGTTCGACCGGTACGTACGGGACCTGCGCCGCTCTCCGCGGTGACGGCCGGCGGCCCCGGGACGGCCCCGGCCGACGCCCCGAAGTCAGGTGCCGCGGACCTTCGTTACAGTCGCCCGCATGCCTGACACCTCCCACCTCGCCGCCGTCCGGAAGTCGTACGACACCGTCGCCTCCGCCTACGTCGAGCGGGTCAAGTCCCCGGCGGAGCTGGACCCGTTGTCGCGGGGGATGCTGGAGGTGTTCGCGGAGACGGTGCGGACGGCCGGGCTCGGCCCCGTCGCCGACCTGGGGTGCGGACCCGGCAGGGTCACGGCCCACCTCGCCGAACGGGGCGTGCCCGCGTTCGGCCTGGACCTGTCGCCCGCCATGATCGGGCTGGCCCGTGACGCCCACCCCGGCCTGTCCTTCGCCGTCGGCTCGATGACCGCGCTCCCGGTCGCGGACGAGACCCTCGGCGGCGTCCTCGCGTACTACTCCACCCACCACACGCCGCCGGGGCTGCTGCCGGTGGTGTTCGGCGAGTTCCACCGGGCCCTCGTGCCCGGGGGCCATGTGATGCTGGCCGGGCACGTGGGGTCCGGCCAGCACCTGCGTCCCACGCAGGCGTACGGCGGCCTCCCGGTGTCCTACGAGTCCCACCTGCTGCCGCCCGACCGGCTCGCCGAACTCCTGAAGCGGGCCGGACTCGTCCTCACCGCACGGCTGGTGGAGGAACCCGCCGAAGGAGCCGGGAGGACCTTCGCCACCTTCCTCGCCCGCAGGCCCGAGCGGCCTTGAGGCCCGAGCGGCCCAGGGAGACGTGCCCCGCCCGGTCAGTGCTTCCGTTCCCGGTCGCGCAGTTCGCGGCGGAGGATCTTGCCCGAGGTGGCGCGGGGTATCGCGTCGATGAACTCGGCCCGGCGGATCTTCTTGTACGGGGCGACGCGTTCGGCGACGTATGCCATGACCTCGTCCGTCGTGAGGCCGGGGGCGGAGGGCTGGTGGACGACGTATGCCTTGGGGACCTCGCTGCCCTCGTCGTCGGTCACGCCGATGACGGCGGCGTCGGCGATGGACGGATGGGTCAGGAGGAGGGCTTCGAGTTCGGCGGGGGCGACCTGGTAGCCCTTGTACTTGATGAGTTCCTTCACCCGGTCGACGACGAACAGCCAGCCGTCCTCGTCGACGTGTCCGATGTCGCCGGTGTGCACCCAGCCGTCGGCGTCGATCATGTCGGCGGTGGCCTCGGGGCGGCCGAGGTAGCCCTTCATCACCTGCGGACCGCGGATGAGGATCTCGCCCTGTCCGGACGAGGAGTCGGAGAGCGGGACGATGCGCATCTCGGTGCTGGGCAGCAGTCTGCCGACCGTGCCGGGCGGCGGGTTCTCGGCGGAGAGCGGGACGACGTGGGTGCCCGGGGAGAGTTCCGTCATGCCGTACGCCTGGCGCACCGGCGGCAGGCCGAGCCGCTTCGAGCAGGCGGCGGCGAGTGCGGCGTCGAGCGGGGCGGCGGCGCTGACGACGTACTCCAGGGAGGAGAGGTCGTAGCGGTCGACCGCGGGGTGCTTGGCGAGGGCGAGGACGATCGGCGGGGCCACGTACAGGCCGGTGATGCGGTGCTTCTCGATCGCGGCGAGGAACTGGTCGAGGTCGAAACGGGGCAGTACGACGACGGTGGCGCCCAGCCGCAGCGGGGCGTTCATCAGGGCGGTGAGGCCGTAGATGTGGAAGAAGGGCAGGACGGCCAGGATGCGGGCGCCGGGGCCCATGGGGATGAAGGGGCGGAGCTGCTCCAGGTTGGTGCCCATGGAGCGGTGGGTGAGCATGACGCCCTTGGGGGTTCCGGTGGTGCCGGAGGAGTACGGGAGGGCGGCGACGTCCTCGGCGGGGTCGACCGTGACGCGGGGTTCGGGGGCGGTGGTGGCGAGCAGGTCGAGTACGGAGGGGTGTCCCTCGGCCCGGTCGCAGACGAGGATCCGTTCGATGCCCCCGGCGAGTTCCGCGGCGGCGAGCGCGGTGGGCAGGAGCGGGGAGACGGTGACGATCCAGCGGGCGGCGGAGTCGCGGAGCTGCTTGGCGAACTCCTCCGCCGTGGCGAGGGGGTGGACGGTGGTGACGGTGGCACCGGCCCGGGTCGCGCCGAAGAACACCGCCGGGTAGGCGATGGTGTTGGGGCTGTGCAGGGCCAGGACGTCGCCCTTGCGGAGTCCGGCCTCGGCGAGTCCGGCGGCGATGCGGCGGTGGAAGGTGTCGAGCTGCCGGTAGGTGAGGACGGAGGTGTCGTCCGTGCCGTCGATCAGCGCGACCGTGTCGCCGTGCGCGGCGGCGTCGCCGAGGACCGCGTCGTGGATGGGCAGGTCGAGCGTCGGTACGGCCGGGTGGTCGCTGTGGAACACGTGCATCCTGGCGGGTCCCTTCGAGGCGGCGGGTGCGGCGAGCCGCGGAAGGGCGGTGGTGCGGCGGTGCCGGGGAGCCGCGCCACCGCCGCGTCCGCGGTGTGGAGGGACAGGATGGGCCCTGTCAGTAGGACTTGGGGAGCCCCAGGGACTGGTGGGACACGTAGTTCAGGATCATTTCCCGGCTGACGGGGGCGATCCTGGCGACGCGGGCCGCGGTGATCAGGGACGCGAGGCCGTACTCGCGGGTGAGGCCGTTGCCGCCGAGGGTGTGCACGGCCTGGTCGACGGCCCGGACGCAGGCTTCGCCGGCCGCGTACTTCGCCATGTTGGCGGCCTCGCCCGCGCCGATGTCGTCGCCTTCGTCGTAGAGCCGGGCGGCCTTCTGCATCATCAGCCGGGCCAGTTCCAGTTCGATGTGGGCCTGGGCGAGGGGGTGGGCGATGGCCTGGTGGGAGCCGATGGGTTCCTTCCAGACCTGTCGGGTCCTCGCGTAGTCGACGGCGCGGTCGAGCGCGTAGCGGCCCATGCCGATGCCGAAGGCGGCGGTCATGATGCGCTCGGGGTTGAGTCCGGCGAAGAGTTGGAGGAGTCCGGCGTCCTCATCGCCGACCAGGGCGTCGGCGGGCAGTCGTACGTCGTCCAGGACGAGTTCGAACTGCTTCTCCGGGGCCTGGAGTTCCATGTCGATCTGCGAGCGGCCGAAGCCCGGGGCGTCGCGCGGGACGATGAAGAGGCAGGGCTTGAGCCTGCCGGACCTGGCGTCCTCGGTGCGGCCGACGATGAGGGTGGCGTCGGCGATGTCGACGCCGGAGACGAAGACCTTGCGGCCGGTGAGCAGCCAGTCGGCGTCCGGCCCGGAGCCGTCCCTGCGGGCGGTGGTGGTGATGCGGTGGGAGTTGGAGCCGGCGTCGGGTTCGGTGATGCCGAAGGCCATGGTGAGGCTGCCGTCGGCGAGGCCGGGCAGCCAGGTGCGTTTCTGGTCCTCGGTGCCGAAGCGGGCGATGACGGTGCCGCAGATCGCCGGGGAGACGACCATCATCAGCAGCGGGCTGCCGGCCGCCCCCAACTCTTCGAGAACGATGGAGAGTTCGGCCATTCCGCCGCCCCCGCCGCCGTACTCCTCGGGGAGGTTCACACCGAGGTAGCCGAGCTTGGCGGCCTCGGCCCACAGCTCGCGCGGGTGGGCCCCGTCGCGCACGACGGAGGTCATGTAGTCCCGCCCGTAGCGCTTTCCGAGTGCGGCGACGGCGGCGCGCAGGGCCTGGTGCTCTTCGGTTTCGAGGACGGTGCTCATTGCTGCGGTTCCTCCTGTGCGTCTACGTCTTGCACGACGGCGAGCAGGGCGCCGACCTCCACCTGGAGGCCGGGTGCGGCGTGAAGTGCGGTGAGGGTGCCGGAGGCGGGGGCGAGGATGCGGTGTTCCATCTTCATCGCCTCCAGCCAGATCAGCGGCTGTCCGGCGGTGACGGCGGCCCCGGCGGCGAGGCCGTCCGCGACCCGGACGACGGTGCCGGGCATGGGGGCGAGCAGCGAGCCGGGTTCGGTGCGGTCGGTGGGGTCGGTGAAGCGGGGCAGGGCGGTGAGGGTGTGCGGGCCGGTGGCGGTGTCCACGTACGTCCGGTCGCCGTGGACGGCGATGCGGAAGCTGCGGGTGAGGCCGTCGGCGGTTTCGAGGGTGACGTGGTCGGGCCGGGCGGTGACGACGCGTTCGCCGGTCTCGGGGGCGGGGCCGGTGCGGGTGGTGCGGTAGGCGGCCTCGTGTTCGGTGCCGTCGGGTTCGGCGCGGTAGCGCTTGGTCCGGGGCTGCGAGGCGATGTTGCGCCAGGCGCCGAGGCGGGCCGGCGCCGGGCCGGGGGCCTGTTGCCGGGCGGCGGCGTCGGCGAGGGCGGCGGCCAGGGCGGCGAGGTGCCGGTCCGCGTCGTCCGGGGCGGGAGTGAGGGCGGCGAGGTGGCGGTCGTAGAAGCCGGTGTCGAGGCGGGCGGCGAGGAAGTCGGGGTGGCGCAGGGACCGTACGAGCAGCTCGCGGTTGGTGACGGGGCCGTGCACGCGGGCGCGTTCCAGGGTGCGGGCGAGCAGGCGTACGGCTTCGGCGCGGGTGGGGGCGTGGGCGATGACCTTGGCGAGCATCGGGTCGTAGTGCACGCCGATGGTGTCGCCGTCGGTGTAGCCGGTGTCGAGGCGGATGCCGGGTTCGGCGGGCACGTCCAGGGTGTGCAGGGTGCCGGTCTGCGGCTGCCAGTCGTGCGCGGGGTCCTCGGCGTAGAGGCGGGCCTCGACGGCGTGGCCGTGCGGCTCGGGGGGCGCGGGGGCGGGCAGCGGTTCGCCCTCGGCGACGCGCAGTTGCAGGGCGACGAGGTCGAGCCCGAAGACCGCTTCGGTGACGGGGTGTTCGACCTGGAGGCGGGTGTTCATCTCCAGGAAGTACGGCCGTCCGTCGGCGGAGAGGAGGAACTCGACGGTGCCCGCGCCCCGGTAGCCGACCGCCTGCGCGGCGGCGGTGGCGGCGTCGTGCAGCCGGGTGCGCAGCGCGTCGTCCAGGCCGGGCGCGGGGGCCTCCTCGACGACCTTCTGGTGGCGGCGCTGGAGGGAGCAGTCGCGGGTGCCGAGCGCCCAGACCCCGCCGTGCGCGTCGGCCATGATCTGGACCTCGACGTGCCGGCCGCGTTCCACGTAGGGCTCGGCGAAGACCTCGCCGTCCCCGAACGCGGCGGCGGCCTCGGCGCCCGCCGCCGTCAACTCGGCTTCCAGGGCGTCCAGTTCGTGCACGATGCGCATGCCGCGTCCGCCGCCGCCCGCCGCCGCCTTGAGGAGCAGCGGCAGGTCGTCGGCGGTGGCCCGGGCCGGGTCGACGGGGGCGAGCAGCGGCACCCCGGCGGCGGCCATCAGTTCCTTGGCGCGGGTCTTGGACGCCATCAGCTCGATGGCCTTGACCGGCGGCCCCACCCAGACGAGTCCGGCGTCCTGGACGGCGCGGGCGAAGCCGGCGTTCTCGGAGAGGAAGCCGTAGCCGGGGTGGACGGCGTCGGCACCGGCCGCGAGCGCGGCGGCGACGACGAGGTCGCCGCGCAGGTAGGTGTCGGCGGCGGCGCCCGGCAGCCGTACGGCGGTGTCGGCCTCCCGTACGTGGAGGGCGTCGGCGTCCGCGTCGGAGTACACGGCGACGGTGGTGATGCCGAGCGCCCGGCAGGTCCGGAAGATCCGGCAGGCGATCTCGCCCCGGTTGGCGACGAGCAGCGTGGAGATCATCTGGGCCTCACATCCGGAAGACGCCGAAGCCGCCGCGGGCGCCTTCGACCGGGGCGGTGTGGATCGCGGACAGGCACATCCCGAGGACGGTCCTGGTGTCGCGCGGGTCGATGACCCCGTCGTCGTACAGCCGCCCGGACAGGAACATGGGCAGCGACTCGGACTCGATCTGCTGCTCGACCATGGCGCGCAGTCCGGCGTCGGCCTCGTCGTCGTAGGGCCGGCCCTTGGCGGCGGCGGAGGCGCGGGCGACGATGGACAGCACCCCGGCGAGCTGCTGCGGCCCCATCACGGCGGACTTGCTGCTCGGCCAGGCGAAGAGGAAGCGCGGGTCGTACGCCCGGCCGCACATGCCGTAGTGCCCGGCCCCGTACGAGGCGCCCATCAGGACGGACAGGTGGGGGACCTTCGAGTTCGACACCGCGTTGATCATCATGGCGCCGTGCTTGATGATGCCGCCCTGCTCGTACTCCTTGCCGACCATGTAGCCGGTGGTGTTGTGCAGGAAGACCAGGGGGATGTCGCGCTGGTTGGCGAGCTGGATGAACTGCGCGGCCTTCTGCGACTCCTCGCTGAACAGCACGCCCTGCGCGTTGGCGAGGATGCCGACGGGGTGGCCGTGCAGGCGCGCCCAGCCGGTGACCAGGCTGGTCCCGTACAGCGGTTTGAACGCGTCGAAGTCGGAGCCGTCGACGAGCCGGGCGATGACCTCGCGCGGGTCGAAGGGCACCTTGAGGTCGCCGGGCACGATGCCGATCAGCTCGTCCTCGTCGTACTTCGGCGGCTCGGCGGGGCCCGGGTCGGCGTGCGCCTTGCGCCAGTTGAGGCGGGCGACGATCCGGCGGGCCTGGCGCAGCGCGTCCTGCTCGTCCACGGCGAAGTGGTCGGCGAGGCCGGAGGTGCGGGCGTGCATCTCGGCGCCGCCGAGCGATTCGTCGTCGCTCTCCTCGCCGGTCGCCATCTTCACCAGGGGCGGTCCGCCGAGGAAGACCTTGGACCGTTCCTTGATCATGACGGTGTGGTCGGACATGCCGGGGACGTACGCCCCACCGGCGGTGGAGTTGCCGAAGACGACGGCCACGGTGGGGATGCCGGCCGCGGAGAGCCGGGTGAGGTCGCGGAACAGGGCCCCGCCCGGGATGAAGATCTCCTTCTGGGAGGGGAGGTCGGCGCCGCCGGACTCGACGAGGCTGACGCAGGGCAGCCGGTTGGCGAAGGCGATCTCGTTGGCCCGCAGTGCCTTCTTCAGCGTCCAGGGGTTGGAGGCGCCGCCGCGCACGGTCGGGTCGTTGGCGGTGATCAGGCACTCCACGCCCTCGATCACCCCGATGCCGGTGACGAGCGAGGCGCCCACGGCGTACTCGCTGCCCCAGGCGGCGAGCGGCGACAGCTCCAGGAACGGGGTGTCCTCGTCGATCAGCAGCTCGATCCGCTCCCGGGCCAGGAGCTTGCCGCGGGCGCGGTGCCGGGCCACGTACTTCTCGCCGCCACCGGCCTGCGCCCTGGTGTGCTCGGCGGCCAGTTCGTCGAGTTTCGCGAGCATGGCCGCACGGTTCGCGGCGTACTCGGGCCCCGCGGTGTCGAGCGCGGTGGGCAGGACGGTCATGCGTGCGCCTCCGGCGGTACGTGGGCGGTCATGCGGTCGCTTCCAGTGGTACGTGGGCGGTTTCCAGCAGGGATACCGGGATGGGCAGGTGGCGGGAGCGCAGCCACTCCCCCACCGCCTTGGCCTGCGGGTCGAACCGGTGCTGGGCGGCGACGCCCTCGCCGAGCAGTCCGCGGACCGTGAAGTTCAGGGCACGCAGGTTCGGCAGGACGTGGCGTACGACGGTGAGGCCGGCGGTCTCCGGGAGGAGTTGCCGGAACCGCTCGACGGTCAGCTCGTGGGCCAGCCACCGCCACGCCTCGTCGTCGCGGACCCAGACCCCGACGTTGGCGTCCCCGCCCTTGTCGCCGCTGCGGGCTCCGGCGACGAGTCCGAGGGGGGCGTGGCGGGTGGGCCCGGGGTCCAACGGCTGTGGCAGGGACGGTGGTTCGACGTCCTCCAGGGCCCGCGTCCGGGCGGGCGGCTCCTGCGCCTCGCGCCGCCCGTCGGGCAGCACGGCGACGTGCGCGACCTCGTCGGCCGGTACGTACCGGGCCTCGAACACCCCGTACGGGGCGCCCTTCCCGGGCGGGGCGGTGACGTGGAAGCCGGGGTAGCTGCCGAGCGCCAGCTCGATCGCGGCGCCGGAGACCGCGCGCCCGACGGTTCCCTGGTCGGGGTCGCGGACGACGAGCCGGAGCAGGGCGCTGGCCGTCTCCTCGGTGGCGGCGTCGGCCCGGTCGGTACGGGCCAGCTCCCAGCGCACCTCCTGCGGCCGGGTGCCGGAGCGGTCGAGGGCGTCGTCGAACTGCTCGCGCACCAGCCGCGCCTTCTCCTCGATGTCGAGGCCGGTGAGCACGAAGACGACCTCGTTGCGCCAGCCGCCGAGCCGGTTCAGCCCCACCTTGAGGGCGGGCGGCGGGGCCTCGCCGCGCACCCCGGAGATCCGGACCCGGTCAGGTCCCTCCTGGGTCAGTCGTACGGTGTCGAGCCGGGCGGTGACGTCCGGTCCGGCGTACCGGGCGCCGCCCGTCTCGTACAGCAGCTGGGCGGTGACGGTGCCGAGGTCGACGACGCCGCCGGTGCCGTCGTGCTTGGTGATGACGGCCGAGCCGTCGGCGTGGATCTCGGCGACGGGGAAGCCGGGGCGGCGCAGGTCGTGGCCGCGGAAGAAGGCGTAGTTGCCGCCGGTGGCCTGGGTGCCGCACTCCAGGACGTGCCCGGCGACGACGGCCCCGGCGAGGGCGTCCAGGTCGTCGGGGCCCCAGCCGAAGCGGGCGGCGGCGGGGCCGGTGACGAGGGCGGCGTCGGTGACGCGTCCGGTGACGACCACGTCCGCACCGGCGGTGAGGCAGGCGGCGATCCCGGCGCCGCCGAGGTAGGCGTTGGCGGTGAGGAAGCCCTCGGGCACGGGCAGACCGTCCCCCTCCACGTGGGCGACCCGCACCGGTACCCCGACCTTGTCCGCCAACTCCCTTACGGCGTCGGCCAGTCCGGCCGGGTTGAGGCCGCCCGCGTTGGCGACGATCCTCACCCCGCGCTCGTGGGCGAGCCCGAGGCCCTCCTCCAACTGGCGCAGGAAGGTGGTGGCGTAGCCGCGCGCGGGGTCCTTGAGCATGCTCCGGCCGAGGATGAGCATGGTCAGCTCGGCCAGGTAGTCGCCGGTGAGGACGTCGAGGGGGCCGCCGGTGAGCATCTCGCGCACGGCGTCGAAGCGGTCGCCGTAGAACCCGGAGGCGTTGCCGATCCGCAGTACGTCTGCGGTGTTCCGGCCCTGTACGTCGGTCACCTGGCGTCCTTCCGCCTCGGCGCGCGACCCGGGCCCGCGGGGCCGGCGAACGCCTGGGCGATGTCGAGCCAGCGGTCGGCGTCGGGGCCGACCGCCCGGACGGCGAGGTCGTCGCGGTGCGCGCGCTGCGTGACGAGCAGGCAGAAGTCGAGGAGCGGCCCGGTGACGCGCTGCGGCGCGTCCTCGGGCCCGAAGGCGACCGTCCCGCCGTCGGGGTCATCCAGCTCGACCCGGAACTCCTCCTCGGGCGCCGCCATCCCCCGTACCAGGTAGGCGTAGCCGCGGGCCCGCACCCCGATCCGGGCGACGTGCCGCAGCCGGGCGGTGGGGGTCCTGGTGACGCCGAGGGCGTCGGCGACGTCCTGGCCGTGCGCCCAGGTCTCCATGAGCCGTGCGGTCGCCATCGACGCGACGCTCATCGACGGCCCGTACCAGGGGAACTTCACGCCCGGCGGGGCCGCGCCCAGGGCCGCGCGCAGCCGGTCCCGGCCCTCGCGCCACCGGGCGAGCAGTTCCTCGGGCGGCAGCCGCGCGACGAGTTCCCCGGCGGCCTCGTCGACGAACGTGCCGGGGTGCGCGAGCGCCTTCTCGACCTCGGCGGCGAAGGCGTCCGGCTCGGTGACGGCGATCAGGGCGACCCGGTCGGTCCAGTGCAGGTGCGCGATCTGGTGGGCGACGGTCCAGCCCTCGGCCGGGGTCGGCCCCGCCCAGCGGGCCGCGTCCGCCCCGGCGACCAGCAGGTCGAGTTCCTCGCTCTCCTGGCGCAGGTCGTCGAGTACGGCGACGGTCACGGCCGATGCGTCGGACACGGGGCACTCCCTCGGGGCGTGGCGGTGTGCCCAGGAGCATGGCAGCGGACCAAGAAACAATCAAGCATGCTTGCATTATTTTCTGTCCGGCCGGTCCTCCGCGGGTCCGGTCCTCCGGCCGGGGTTACGCTCGCGGCCGACGACGAAACCGGCAGCACATCGCACGGCGGGGGCAACGGGCATGGAGCGTTCGAGGGGGCCGGGCCGTCGCGCCTGGCTGGCGCTGGGCATCGGTGGGGTGGCGGCGGCCGCGGTCGGGGGCGCGGTGTACGCGTCCGACGACGACGAACCCGTACCGGACCGCGAGCGGGTACGGACGGATCTCGCCCCGCTGCAACGCAGGTTCGGCGAGGCGGGGCGGCTGCGCGGGGCGCACTGGCTGGCGTACGACCAGGACGCCGAGGGCCGCTCGTACCTGCCGAGCCCGGACCCTCGCTATCGGGTGGTGGGTGTGGCCCGGCTGCCCGCCGGAACCGCGGCCCGGAACGCGGCGGACCCGGCGCACGCCTTCGGACCGGCCGGGCCGACCGGGGTGCCGAAGGTGCTGGCCGCGTTCCTGCCCGCGCAGGCGCGGTGGCTGACCAGCGCCTCCTACGACGCGCTGCTCCTGGGGCCCGGCCCGGTGGACGGCCTGACGCGGGGGCGGTTCTTCCTCGACGCGGCGACGGACACGCTGTACTTCGACACCGTCAACCCGGAGTGAGGGCGAACGGGACCGGGACCTGGGCCGGCCCCGGCGGCGGATCAGGGGCTTCGGAGGATCAGAGGACCAGGGCGAGGACGACCGCCGTGATCAGGGCGAAGACACTGCCCACCCCGGTGATCACGGCCCTGGCGTGGAGCACGAAGAAGGACGGGGTCCGGGTGGTCACGTCCTCCGGGTCCGCGGCGCTGTAGTGGACGGTCACGAAGTCGCCCACGGCCGGTTCGAGGCGCGACTGACCGTCCTCGAAGACGACGGTGCGCCCGTCGTCCGTACGGAACTCCAGGGTGGGGCGCCTGTGCACGACGAAGCCGCCCTCGGCGTCCTGGGCCTCCTCGGCGCGCACGGCGGTGCAACGGGCCTCGGCGGTGCGCCCCTCGGCCCAGAGGGCCCGGAGCCGGGGGCCCTGGAGGTTGCGGTCCGTGCCCTTCGCGAACATCACGGCCGCGCCCACGGCGAGGACGAAGTAGGCGGCGGCGACGGCCATGGACTCCCCCGGTGTGATCCCTGCTCGGCTCCGGTCACCGCGGTCCCCGGCGGCCGGACTCCCGTATGTCCGCATGCCCCTGTGCCCTTGGGCCCGGATGCGTACGACCTGTCATGATCCCCCGCGCACGGCCGGTCGACAAGGGCCGGTGCCGGCCGCGGGCCCGATTCCCCGCCGAGGGGAACGGGCCTCGGGGATCACCCGTTCCCGCGCGGGGCGATGCCGCCGACCAGGCCCTCCTCGTAGGCGAGGATGACGAGTTGCACGCGGTCGCGCACGCCCAGTTTGGTGATCGCCCGGGAGACGTGGGTCTTCGCGGTCAGCGGACTGATCACCAGCGCCGCGGCGATCTCGTCGTTGGACAGGCCCTCCGCCACCAGCCGGACCACATCGCTCTCGCGCGGTGTCAGCCCGGCCAGACCGGCGGCGGCGCGGGGGCGGTGCGCGAAGCGTTCGACGACGCGACGGGTGACGCCCGGCGACAGCAGGGAGTCGCCCGCCGCGACGACCTCGACCGCCCGTCGCAGTTCGGCCGGTTCGACCTCCTTGGTGAGGAACCCGCTCGCGCCCGCCCGCAGCGCCTCGAAGACGTGCTCGTCGGTGTCGAACGTCGTCAGGATGATCACCCTGGTCGCCGGCAGCTCGGCCAGGATGCGGCGGGTGGCCTCGATGCCGTCCGTGCCCGGCATCCTGATGTCCATCAGGACGACGTCCGGCCGGTGCAGGACCGCCTGCCGTACCGCTTCCTCCCCGGAGGCGGCCTCCGCCACGACGGCCAGCGTCCTGGCCCGGCCGAGCAGGCTGCGGAATCCCGCCCGCACCAGGGCCTGGTCGTCGACGAGCAGCACTTTTACGGTCATGGGGCCGAGCCTTTCATGGAGGCCATGCCTGTCACGCCGCCGTCAGGGGCAGAACGGCCTTCACGACGAAGCCCGCGCCGGTACCGGCTTCCGCGTCGGCGTCGGGGCCGACGCGCAGCGTTCCCCCCAGCACCGTGACGCGCTCGCGCATCCCGGTCAGGCCGTGCCCCTCGGAGAACGCCCCCGGCCGCCCGTCGTCGGTGACCGTCACCTCCAACTCCCGTGAACGGACCCGTACGCGGATGGTGAGGCGCCCCGCGTCGGAGTGGCGCAGGGTGTTGACCACGGCCTCCTGGACGACGCGGTAGGCGGTGAGCGCCTGCGCCGCGGGGACCGCGCCGCTGTCGCCCTCCAGGTCGTGGCGCACCTCCAGCCCGGCGGCCCGGGCCTGTTCGACCAGGTCGGCGACGGACTCCAGGCCCTGCTGCGGCGCCTCCCGGAGCTCGCCGACGAACGCCTTCAGCTCGCTCATGGCCTGCGTGCGGGCGGCGATCGCGGTGCGCAGCGCGGCGCGCGCCTCCTCCGGCGAATCGTCCAGGGCCTCGACGGCGACGTTCAGGTGGACCCCGACGACGGCCAGGGTGTGGGCGACCACGTCGTGGACCTCCCGGGAGATGCGCAGGCGCTGCTCGGCCAGCCGGGTCTGTTCCAGCTGCACGAGACGGGCGTGGTGCTCGGCGCGCCAACGGCCGTACTGGCGCCAGGCGTTCGCCGCGGCCAGCACCAGGGCCAGCCAGAGCAGTTCGACGCCGCCCCGGGCAAGGGTCTCCGGGCCGCCCAGCCCCTGCGGGGTCAGGCCGTACAGCAGGACGAGGGCCCCGATGCCGGCGACCCGGCCGGGGTGGCCGATCGCGGCGGTGAACAGGGCGGCGGTCAGCGGCCAGATCCACCCGCCCTCGAACAGGCCGGCGCTCTGCCAGCCGATGAGCACGGCGGCGGACAGGACGAGCACGAGCAGGGGGTGGCGCCTGCGGACCAGCAGCAGGGCGCCCAGGGCCGCCCCGAGGTCGAACGTGCCGTTCCACGACAGCGGCGCGCCCATCGCGGCAGGGCCCGCGCCGATGGCCACGGCGGTCAGCAGCGCCAGCGTCACGTCCACCAGCCGCGCCCGCCGACTGCTGCCACTGCTGTCACTGCTCCACGGGAGCGAGGCCACGCGTGCGCTCGCGCACGAGCCCGTCCATGCACGCATCCACGTACTCATTCGTGAACTCACTTGGTGAGGCCCGTCGTCATGCGGCTCATGGTGCCCGACGCGGCGGACCGGGGAGCGGCCGAGGCGGTGGTGACGGCGGCGAGGGCGAGCCAGGCCAGGTCCACGGCGATGACGACGCGCTCGGCCAGCCCCAGCGGGGCGGTGTGGGTGAGGGCGGCCCGGTCCACCATCGCTGCGGCGAACAGGACGAACGCCGCCGCCGACGCCCACGCGAGCCCGGTCAGCCCACGCACCCCGGACGCCCGAGCCGGTTCGCGCCGCCACGTCACGGTCAGCCGTACGATCGCCACCGTCAGCGCGAGGAACCCCGCCCAGGCCGCGGCCCCGTGCACGGTGTCGGAGGTCGAGGGGCGGTCCCAGTTGCCCGGCGGGTCGGCCGGGAAGACCGCGGCGACCAGTACGCACACCGCCCAGAAGCCCAGCAGCCACCCGCCCCGTCCGCCGCCCCCGGCCCGGACGGTACGGACGGCCAGGGCCGCCGACCCGAGGGCGATGCCCAGCAGGCCGACGGTCACCAGCCAGCCGTGCGGCAGGTTGACGTATCTGCTGACCGTCTCGACCGACGGGTCGTACCCCTTGTTGACCACGTCGGACGCGGTGAGGGCGAGGGCGGCGACCGCGAAGCCGGCCAGGGAACCCGTCTTCGCGGAAACCGTCTTGGTGGAAATCGTCTTCGTCATGAGGCTCGACGGTAGGTTTCCGCCCCCTGCCGGGGCATCGTCCCCACCGCGTCACCCGGACCTGCGTCATCGGAGCAGCCGCGTACTCCGATCGATGTATGCCGGCTCGGTACGCGTCAGCCGTGTTCGCGGGCCTTCAGGCGCCGCGCCTGGCTGCGCACCGCGCCCATGCTCGCCCCGATGACGAGGGCGATCGCCAGTGCGTCGGCGGTCGACAGGGCCTGGTCGAGGACCAGGAAGCCGGCCGTGGCCGCGATCGCCGGTTCCAGGCTCATCAGGATCGCGAAGGTGGGGGCGGGCAGGCGGCGCAGCGCCATGAGTTCGAGGGTGTACGGGAGCACCGAGCTCAGCAGCGCCACCAGCGCGCCCAGCCCCAGTGTGGACGGGACCAGCAGTTTCGAGCCCGCCTCCAGGACGCCCAGGGGCAGTGAGAAGGCCGCGGCGACGACCAGGGCCAGGGCCAGGCCGTCCGCCTGGGGGAAGCGGCGGCCGGTGCGGGCGCTGAAGACGATGTACGCCGCCCACATGGCGCCCGCGCCGAGCGCGTAGGCGGCGCCGGCCGGGTCGAGGCGGTCGAAGCCGCCCCCGCTCAGCAGCGCGACCCCGCCCAGCGCGAGGCCCGCCCACACCAGGTTGACCAGGCGGCGGGAGGCCACCACCGACAGGACGAGCGGGCCCAGCACCTCCAGGGTGACCGCCGCGCCCAGCGGAATGCGGTCGACGGCCTGGTAGAAGAGCGTGTTCATGCCGCCCATGGCCACCCCGAAGGCGAGGACCGTGCCCCAGTCGGCGCGCGAGTGGCCGCGCAGCTTCGGTCGGCAGACGATCATCATCACGAGGGCGGCCACGGCCAGGCGGAGGGTGACGACGCCGAGCGCACCGGCCCGGGGCATCAGCAGGACCGCGATGGCGGAACCGAACTGGACGGAGAGGCCGCCCGCGACGACCAGCGCGACCGGGGCGAGCGCCGCCGCCCGGCCGCCGGGGCGGTCCGGCCCCGGCCGCCCGTCCGGGGCGGCGGCCGCCTCGGGTATCGCCACGGCGGCGGCCCGCTCCGCGGCCGCCACCCCTGCTGCTCTGCGTCGGTCGTTCACCTGCGGTGTTCCTTCTGGGTCCGGAAGCCGTCCGGGAGCGGGGTCGGGAGTGCGGCCCGACGCGTTGTCCCACGCGTCGTCCGCTGCGCACGCGCCGGGCTCCCGCCACGTATGTCCCTCTTACGGTAGGTCTCTCCGCGTGCCCCGTGAAATGCCTGCTGGGCTCCCGTTATGCTCCCCGCGCATGAGCCCGGGACAGGATGGCGACGACCGCGGCGGGGGACGGCCGGGCCGCGACCCCGGCCGGGGCGTCGAGATCCGCCATCTGCGCGCCTTCCTCGCCGTCGCCGACGAGGGCAACGTCACCCGCGCCGCCGCCCGCCTCCGCCTCACCCAGCCCGCGGTCTCCCGCACGCTCGCCGCCCTGGAGCAGCAGCTCGGCATCCGGCTCGTCGACCGGTCCACCCACCACCTCGTCCTCACCCCCGAGGGCATCGCCTTCCGGGACAAGGCCGCCGTCGCGGTCGCCGCGTTCGACGAGGCGCTCGCCCCCGGCGGTCCGGGCCACTGGCCGCTGCGGCTCGGACACGCCTGGTCGGCGTTCGGCCCGTACACCACGCCGTTGCTGCGCCGCTGGCAGGAGCGGTACCCGCGGACCCCGCTCGAACTGCTGCGGATCGACGACCGCACCGCCGGGCTGACCCGCGGCGAGGTCGACGCCGCGCTGTTGCGGGGGCCCGTGGCGGCTCCGGGGCTCGTCACCGAGGTGCTGTTCGACGAGGACCGGATGGCGGCGGTCGCCTCGGACGGCCCGCTCGCCGCCCGTGCCGCGCTCCGGCTCGCCGACCTGGTGGACGACACCGTCGTCCTCAACACGGTGTCCGGCACCACCACCATGGACCTGTGGCCGCCGCACGCCAGACCCGCCGCGACCCTCACCGTCGCCAACACCGACGACTGGCTGGCCGCCATCGCGGCGGGCCGGGGCGTCGGGGTCTCGGCCGCGTCCACCGCCGACATGCACCCGCACCCCGGCGTCGTCTACCGCCCCCTCGTCGACGCCCCGCCCGTCCCCGTGCTCCTCGCCCACCGCGACGCCCCCGGCCACCCGGCCCTGCCGGCGCTCTCCGCCCTCGCCCACGAGATCGTGCGCCGGAACACCACCGAGGGCTGAACGGTCCGCGCCCGGACCACGGGGGACCTACGGTGTGTCCACCTTGGTGAACTTCATGGTCGGCGGCCCGTCCGGGTCGTGCCGGAAGTACACCGTCCGCTCACCCCTCGGGTGGAGCTGAAGACCACCGACCTTGCCGAGCCCACCGTCCTCGACCGCCAGATGGACGAAGTCGTCGGACGTCTCGCTGTCCACGAAATCCCATCGACCACTGAAGTCGACGGGACCGGAGGTGGCGCCCGTCAGCACGTCGGTGGCGGAGAACGTCCCGTCGGAATCGAGCCGGACCTCGCCGCCCTTCTCCTCGTTGCGGTACGCCTCGGACAACTTGCCGGCATCGACCGAGGCCGCACACCCCGAGACGCCCCCCACGGAAGCAACCAGAACAGCGACGAAGGGCCCGGAGCCAGGAAGAAACCGAACCCACCGCATCCGGCACACGAGGTCAGTACCGGTCGACCGCCCGAGCAAGCTCGACGAGCCACCCGACCGTACTGAGCGGGGCGGGCGGTTCGACCTCCAGGCCGAGTTCGGCCAGTCCGGTGGCGTAGTCGAGCTCGTCGACGGGAAGCGCGAGCAGATCACGAAGCTCACCTGCGAGCTGGGCCACCAGCCCGGGGTCGGTACCGTTCAGGTCGTGCCGGTGGCTGAGGTGGGTGCCTGCAAGTTTCCTCCTCGGTCGCTTCGTACGTTCCCGGCTTCCCGCACTTCACGGGCTGTCGGCAGCAATCGGACCTCGTCCGCGGGCCTGCCGCCACGCCCGGGTGAGTCCGGCGGCGACCGGACACGGCGCGCACCGGCAGGCGGCGCACGCGCAGGTATGGCCGAGGAGCGCCCGGTACGCCTCGTCGCCGGGCGAACGGACGGGTTTCGTCAGGGAGATCACGTCAACGCGTCCTTCCGGCAGGAGCGGGGAAACCAGCGAACGGTGGACCCGAACGCATCGATCGACCGGGGCCCCAGGTCGACGGCGTTGTCGGCAGAGAGGGTGACGCCGCAGAACACGCAGCACACGCCGCGCTGCTGGGCATCCGACAGTGATGCGACCGGGGGCAGCTCCCGGGGAGCGTTCACGGCGGTCAGCGGAACACCTCTGCCAGGCTTCCGGGGCCGCTTCCGATGGGAACGGGTGCGAGTGCGCGGTGGATCAGCATGAAGTCCGGGAGGCCGCAAACCGGTCGGTCCGTGCCTTGGTTGTGTGTCCGTAAGGCCATGACCAGCACGTTAGGAGTGAAGGAGAATCAGACCCCCCTGTGATTCGCGAATATTCTCCAACTGTCAGGTGTGATTCGCGATGATGCTCACGAAAGGTTCAGCTGGGCCCGTGCCCGGGCGATCAGCCGGTGCGCGCCAGTCCCGTACACGGCTGATTCCGTGAGGCTGTCCCACACCCGTCGGTACACGCCGGTGCTCTCGGGGTCGTCGATCCAGAGCTCGGCGTGCCAGTCCTCGACGATGGCCAGCCGATCGTCGTACAGCCAGAACCCTGGCCCCGGCGGGATGGCCACCCGTGCACCCAGCGGGACTATGCCGAGCCGGACGGTGTCCAGTCCGATGGCCCCGACGAGTCGGTCGAGCTGGGCGGAGAGCACATCGGGAGGACACACCTTGGCGTGGAGAGCCGCCTCCCACATGACGATGTCGAATGTCCGGCCCGACCGGTAAAGCAGGTCCTGGCGACGCATGCGGGCCCGTACCGCTTCCTCGATGTCGCGGGGGGCCCGGTGGAGCGCGGCGAACCCGGTGAAGACGTGCCGGGCATAGTCCGGGGTCTGGAGCATGCCGACGACCATGGCCCCCTGCCACGCCCGCAATTCGGTCGACCGCTCGTACTCGACGGTGAGGGTGTCCTGCACGGATCGGTGGCCGGCACTCAGCCGACGGCGCCACGACCGGGTACGGGTCTCCAGTCCCTGGACATGGGCGCGGAGTTCATCAATAACCTCGGGGTTCCCGGTGCCCGTGGCCCATTCCGTGAGGTCGTTCGGGGTGGCCGTCTGCCGTCCGGTCTCCAGTTTGGAAACCTTCGCCTGCGGCCACCCCAGCTTCGCCGCCAGCGCCCGTTGGGTGGTTGCGCCCCGCAGCTCGCGGAGCCGACGGCCGAGCGCCTCACGGGCCTGCTGGAAGTCAGTGCTCACACGGCGAAGTTACCTCTGCGCCCGGTCGTGGGGCACGGCGTGATGCCAGGCTGCCTCCCGGACCTGCGCGTATCGCAGGACGTCCACAGGGTTCGTGACCAGCTCGACTCCGGTCATCTCGTCGGCGTCGTCGTGGTGGAGCAGGGCTACGACCCGGCTGTCGAAGATCCAGAAGTCCTCTCGTGGCAACTGGAGTTCGTCGGCCTTGCTGCGGGCCAGCACGCGGATGGTCTCGCCGACCGCGGTGTTTCGGCGGGCGTTGTCGAGGAGATAGCGCTGCCCTGGAGTGGGCGGCTCGTCGAGGATACGGACGCGCTCGAACCGTTTGCCGAGCGCGGACTGGTCGCGCCGTCCGGTGCACCAGGGGTCGTCGAGGTCCCAGTCGACGCGTCCCTCTGCGAGGAACTGCCGATAGGTGGCGGTCTCCTCGTCCGAGGCGTAGCGACGGCGCGTCTCCAGCCTCCAGGCCGAGTGCTTCAACTTGGCGAACATGTCTCCGAACGCATCGAAGGTGATGAACTGCGGTACGCGCACGGGCTCCTTCGGGCCGAAGTTGGCGAGCAGTTCACGCGGGACGACGACCGCGCTCTCCTCGGGGGTGAGGTTGTCGAGCTGGTGGAGTTCGGCCGGGTCGGTGACACGGTCACCCTGGACGACGTATCGATCGGTGCCGGGAATCTCGTACAGGGTCGGACATCCGTCGTTGCCCGAGTTGGTGCCGACCTTGCGCAGTTTCCGGACCATAGTGCCCTCCTGTGGTTGGCGATCTGTTGCGGACCGTAGCCGGGCGGGCCGACAGCGCGACAGGACGCAACCGCTCGCCTTGCCTCACCCGGGAGGAACAGGCCCCGACCGGCCGACTGGAGCGGGCTTGGGGTACCGAGCGGGTAGTCGGCCGAGCCGAGCAGCGAGGTCCTCCCCTTCCAGCCCGGCTTCGGTGCGCAGTTCCCGCAGACGTGCGCCGAGGGCTTCACGAGCGGTCTGGAAGTCGGTCGTCACACTGCCGAAGCCACCGCACGGATTGCTGTGCGGGCAGGGCGAGTCGCGCAGGCCGGGCGGTGCGGCTCTCGGTGGTGTCGCGGTCGTGGGACTGGGCCCGCACCATGCGGTCGATCTCCACCAGGCACGGGCCGCACGCGTACACGTCGCCCGTCGCGCCGGGGGTGTGCACGGAATCGATCCACAACACGCGCACGCCCTCGCGGCGGCAGTACAGCCAGCAGGACCCCGTCACCCACGCGTTGCCGTCATCGGTCCGCGCGACCGGCGGCCACGCATCGCGCCACGGCCGCCCCGCGGCAGGGGCGAACATCACGGCGCGCCCCCGTACGTCCGCACGAGCCGGGCCGGTTCGATCAGCGGTCGCAGCACCGCGTAGTCGCCGAAGTTCCGGCGGTAGCGGCGGTGACCCGTCTCCTGCGTGTGCCTGCGCTGCCACTCCTCCACCGGCCCGGGACCGCCGTACGTACCGGACTCCACACCGCACTCGGTCTCGTCACCGGACACACAACGGGCCTCGTACTCCGGCTCCGCCGTCACGTCCTGCTCGACGGAGAACGGGACGTAGCGGAACACCCGCCGGGTCATCGCGCCGTCTCCCGCCGGAGCGCGGCGGCGAGCGCACGGGCCGTCGCCACGTTGCAGCGCCCCAGGTCGATCAGCACACGCGGGGCGGTCCCGGCACAGGAAACGGCGTCGAGGGACAAGGACGGCAGCTTCACCCCCGCCGCCCCGAGCGCGTCGCCCATGGCGGTCAGGTGAACGACACCCCTAGCGTGGTAACGACAGCTGTCGGCATGTTCGACCGGCTCCGTATGGCGGCGCTGTCCGAGGAAGAGTCACTGACCCTGATTCGCAAGATCATGGAGGATCACGCCACATGAGCAGCACGCCCGACCCTCGGCCCATACGGTGGGTCAAGAGCACCTACAGCGGCGGCGACGGGGGGCAGTGCATCGAGTGGGCGCCCGACCACGCGCGCGCAACCGGTGAGTTCCTGATCCGCGACAGCAAGAACCCCAACGGCCCGCGCCTGGCCCTGACACATGAAGAGTTCACCGGCCTCGTGGAGCTCGCCAAGCACCACGGGTGACCCGCTGAGACCCGACCGGACGGCCCTCGCTGCGCGGCGGGGGCCGTTGTCATGTCGCCGGGGACACACCGGCGGCTGTCCGGCGCTGTTCTGCCTCATAAGGCGTGACCGGTGGTGGATCCACGGTGCGGCAAGGTGGCGATGATGTTGAATCACCTTGCTGAAAGTTTCAATGTTCCGGGTGAGTGTGTGGAGGGGGGCTTGCCCGGACCGAGCGAGAACAGGGCGGGCGGCGAATGGACGGTCAGCGTGTGATCGACTGGGCAGACGGCAAGTGGCTGAACCCGCCGCTGCGGACCGAGACGGACGGCGACGAGCTCGTCGTGACCACCCGGAGCGGCAGCGACTTCTGGCGTACCACCAGCTACGGTTTCGTGAAGGACGATGGTCACGCCCTCCTGACAGGGTTTCCTGCCGCGTCTGCCGTGGAAGTGACCTTCGTGGCGCAGTTCGACACGCTCTATGACCAGGCAGGACTCATGGTGCGGGTGGACGAGGGGACGTGGATCAAAGCCGGCGTCGAAATGACCGACGGCGTTCCGCACTTGGGTGCGGTGGTCACGTCCGGGAAATCGGACTGGTCCTTGTCCCCCGTCCCCGACTGGCACGGGCGTCGCGTCACCCTCCGAGCAAGCCGTGCGGGCGACGCCGTGACCGTAAGGGCACGCTGCGAGGAGGGCGCCTGGCAGATGGTCAGGCTGGCGCCCCTCGACCCGGATGCGGACGCTCTGGCGGGGCCGTTCTGCTGTTCTCCCCAGCGGGAGGGACTACAGGTGCGCTTCACCCGCTTCGCCCTGGGACCGGCAGACGCATCGCTGCATGCCTGAGAAGACCCATGGCAAGGGCCGTACGGTCTGCGGCATGGCAGCAGAGGATTCGAAGGCCCCCAGGCCCCGGGTGCAGTTGGTCATCGGCATCGTCCGCCGGGGCGACGAGATCCTGCTCGTGCGGGAGAGCCTCGGCGCCGGTGGCGAGGTCCTCTGGTCGCTGCCCGGCGGCGGGGTCGAGGACGGCGAGCTCATGCACGAAGCTCTCCGACGCGAACTGCGGGAGGAGACCGGGCTGCTGGTGGGCGACCCGGTACGGACCGCGTTCCTCATGCACATCGACTCCGAGCGGCACCCTTCGGCGCTGGCCGCCGCCTTCGAGATCGACGAGTGGTCGGGGGACATCGCGCCGCAGGACGACGACATCGAACAGGCCGCCTTCTTCCCCCTGCCCGAGGCCCTGGAACTGCTCGGCGAGCTGGACAGCGCAACGCAGCGGGAGCCCGTCGTCGGTTATCTGACCGGGGCCGTCGCGCCGGGAACCACCTGGCTGTACCGCAACCGGGGCACGGACGAGAAGCTCGTCGCCCGCTGGTGACGCCGGACAGCGGCCATCGCATGCGGATCACGGACCCAACGGATCCGGCGGCACCCTCGTGGTCGTCCGGTCCGGCACCGGCAGACGGTTCTCATCAATCCCGAACCGCCCGCTCACCCCGCATCTGTCCGATAATCGGTTGCCTTGTCGGGGAGTCTTCCCGAAGGTGAGGCGGTGAACAAGACCGACGACAGGCCGACGATCGACACGGCCCGCTGGCTGTACCTCTACGAGAACGACTGCCCCGCCCCGGCGGCGGCCGAGTTGCCGGCCCTCGTCGCCGAACTGGCCGAGGCCCTCCGCCACCCCGACCCGGACATCCGCGACGGCGCTCCCTATGTGGTGCTGCGGACGTGGATTCGACGGGACGTCATCGACGGGCCGTTGCGTGCCCGGCTGGGGGCCGTGATGGCCGACCGGTTCGACGACCCCGAGATCCAGGCGCGCACCTTCGCCCCGCTCGTGCTCGACATGATCGTCGGTCGTGGCGACTTCGACCCGGCCTGGCTCGCCGCCTTCTGGCGCTGGTTCCCGGCCGAGGCGGATCTGCGCGGGTACGATCCCGGGCTCGGCTGGCTCCATGCCGTCGCGCACGGCGCCGACCTGCTGGGCGGCTTCGGGCTCCATCCGGAGGTCGACCCGAAGGAGATGCTCGCGCTGGCGGCGGAGCGACTGGTGGTTCCGACCGACGAGCTCTTCGCCCAGCAGGAGGACGACCGGCTCGCCCGGGGCATCGCCCGCACGCTCACCCGGCCGGAACTCTCCGAGGCCGACGCCGTGGGCTGGCTGGACGCGATCGAGACGGACTTCGCCGCCGGTCGGCGCGGCGCCCCCACCGTGGCCGCGCACACCTCCAACGCCATGCGCACGCTGCGGATGCTGTACCTCCTCGCCGACACCGGCGTCCGGATCGACGGCGCCCCCGCCCCCGTACGCCCGCCGCACGCCGAGGCGCTGAAGCGGCGCCTGACGGAGGTACTGGCCCTGGTCTTCCAGGGAGCATGACGGGCGGGGCCGGGGCGGGCCGGGCCGGCCCGGTACAGCGCTGCTCGAAAAAATGTTCGTGGGGCCGATGAGTTTCCGCGGCGGCGCAGGTCTGTACGGGTATGAAGACCTACACCCTCGAAACGGCCGGTGCGGACCTCGTCTACGACGTTCGCGGGCCGCTGCCGACCGCGGACGGCCGCCCGCCGTTGCTCATGATCGGGCAGCCCATGGACGCCGCCGGCTTCGCCGCGCTCGCCGCGCGTTTTCCCGAGCGGACCGTTGCCACCTACGACCCGCGCGGGCTCGGCCGCAGTACCCGTAAGGACGGCCGGACCGACCACACGCCGCAGACCCAGGCCGACGACGTGCACGCCGTCATCGAGGCGCTGGGGGCCGGGCCGGTCGAGATGTTCGCCAGCAGCGGCGGAGCGGTCACCGCGCTCGCGGTCGTGGCGCGGTACCCCGCGGACGTGACCACCCTGGTCGCGCACGAGCCGCCGCTCATCACCCTCACGCCGGACGGCCCGGCGGCCGTGCGGGCGCGGGCCGCCGTCCGGGACGCCTACGAGAAGCGCGGTTGGGGTGCCGGGATGGCCGCGTTCGTGGCCATGACCTCGTGGGAGGGAGAGTTCACCGACGCGTACTTCGCACAGCCGGAGGCCGACCCCGCCGCGTTCGGGATGCCCACGGAGGACGACGGTTCCCGCGACGATCCGCTGCTGTCCGACCGGTCGTGGGCGGTCAGCGGCTACCGGCCGGACGCCGACGCGATCGCCGCCGCGCCGACCCGTGTCGTGATCGCCGTGGGCGAGGAGTCCGTGGACGTGCAGACCGGGCGCACCTCCGTCGCGACCGCCGAACTGCTCGGGCAGCGGGTGACCGTGTTCCCGAGCCATCACGGCGGCTTCTGCGACGGGGAGTCCGGGTATCCGGGGAAGCCGGACGAGTTCGCGCACCGGCTGCGCGAGGTCCTCGACGGCGCCTCGTAGGCCGGCGTCGGCTCCGGTCACCGACTCCTGTGAAATGTCCCGTGGAGACCGGCGCACTTGCGTGCGAGTTCTTCGACGCCGGGGCCGAGGGAACGGACATGGGGGCAGCAGCATGACGACGGAAGTGCGCGAGGAGCACGGGTGGGCCGAGCGGCTGACGGAAGGGGTCATCGTCGCCGTCGCGCTGGGCCTCTCGTTCTTCCTGCTGGGCGGACCCGCCATGATCTTCGGTACGGCGATCTGGCAGTCGGCCGCCGACCCCGGCACCACCGAGGCCGCCCAGTTCCTGGTGCTGGTGGTCTTCCTCGTCCTCATGGTGCTGCCGCTCGTCCTGGCCTGCCTGACGTTCCGCTCGGGCCTGCGCAAGGGCAAGAAGCGGCTGACGGCGGCGGTACCGGCAGCGCTGGCACTGTTCGGCGGTTCCCTGGTGTTCTTCGTCGTTCTGTGTCTGGTCTTCGTGCTCACGGGCTGACCACCGGCAACCGCCGTGTCCCGTGCTCAGACCGCCGGGCCGGTGCCGGTACCGGGTTCGGGTTCGGGTTGGCGGCAGGGCCTGCACAGGCCGTCGTGGAACGCTTCGGGGCGGCCGGGTGTGCGGCACTCGGTGCACTCGGCCAGCACGCGGCGTACGGGGGCTTCCGGTGCGGGCCGGGGAGTGGGGGCGGGAAGGCGGGGCGGGAGCTTGTCGCGCAGGCGGCGGCGTACGAAGCCGAAGGGCGAGCCGACGGAATCGGGGAGCCCGGAGGTCAGGGCACTCGTCAGGTACTCGGCGCCCACGCCCCGTTCGAACCACTCGGCCGCCAGCTGTTCCAGCTCCGCACAGTCCGCCGCCGAAAGCGCCAGCCGGGCGTCCCTACGGCCCAGGCGGGCCAGGGTCATGAACGCCCGCGACGGTCGCTTCTCTTCGCACGCTTCCGGCTCCGGCCGGGGTTCCGGCTGCGGTTCCGGCTCTGCGGTGCGTTGCTGCGGAACCGACGCCGGTACGGGCACGGGCTCCGGTACGGGTACGGGCGTGGCCTCGGCGGTGAGGAAGGCGTTCCACCATTCGTTGTCGTGGGCGCTGCGTGACCAGTAGGTCCGGGTGACCCAGCGGACCTGGTCGTCTTCGCCGCGCAGTTCGCGTACGCGGCGCAGGTGACCGGCCACGCTCAGGGCTTTCAGCGCGCTGCCGACGGCCGCCTGGCCGTACAGCGGGAGGTTCTTGGCCAGTGATTTGATGTCGACCGCCGAGCCGTCCGACAGGGCTTCGATGTAGCCCGCGATGTGCCGCTCACGTTCGGGCAGGAATGCGAAATCGCCTTCGAGCGGCGGACGTTGCTCCGGCACGGAACGCTTCCCGTAACCCGCTCGGGCCATCGGATGGGCACGCGAGGGTGCGGGCGTACACGGGGCAGGGCTAAGGTCGGCAACAGCCACTGGATCGCTTTCTAAGGTCGTCGATCTTGGGGTCAGGCCCCGGCCGGTGCGTCCAACACCGCGTCCGGGGTCGTTACGTTCGGCACCGTAGACAGCCGTGACCCTTCGCCGCAACTCGGTCACAACTAGTCATACTTGCTGGCCGTTACGGGTCAGGGAGGGGCGGGAGGTGTTCCCGAACCCAACCGGCCAACCAACCGCTTGAACAACACCGCTCGAATCCCGGCCCTCGAATCCCGAAGCTCAAGTCCCGGCTCCGGGAGCCTCCTTCGTACCCACCGAAGAGTGAACGGGGCCGTCCCGAGGCTCGAAGTCCGAAGCTCGGGGCTCGAAGCTCGGGGCGGGGTTCAGGAGGTGTCCGGTTCCGGGGGCAGTCCCTCCGCCAGGAGCTCCGCCAGGTGCCGGGCCCGTACGCCGCCCAGTTGGTCCAGCTGCGTGCGGCAGGAGAAGCCGTCCGCGAGGAAGGCCGTGCCCGGGTCCGCCGCCCGGACCGAGGGGAGCAGGGTCTCCTCGGCGCAGGCCACCGACACGTCCCAGTGGCCGCGTTCGAAGCCGAAGTTCCCGGCGAGGCCGCAGCAGCCGCCGCTCAGTTCGCCGGTCAGTCCGGCCCGTTCGCGCAGTCGGCGTTCCGCCGCGTCGCCCAGGACCGCGTGCTGGTGGCAGTGGGTCTGGCCGGCGACCGGGCGGTCCAGACGGGGCGGTTGCCAGTCGGGGGCGTACTCCTCCAGGTACTGGGCGAGGGTCCGTACGGAGGCGGCGAGTTCGGCGGCGCGCGGGTCGTCGGGGAGGAGTTCGGGCAGGTCGGTGCGGAGGGTGGCGGCGCAGCTCGGTTCGAGGACGACCAGCGGGTCGCCGAGGCTCGCCCCCATCCGGGCCAGGGTGCGGCGCATGACCTTGCGGGCCTTGTCGAGGCGCCCCGTGGACACGTAGGTCAGGCCGCAGCACAGGCCCCGGCCCGGCAGCAGCACGGTGCGGCCCGCCGACTCCAGGACCCGGACCGCCGCCCGGCCCACCCCGGGCGAGAGGCGGTCGGTGAAGGTGTCGGGCCAGAGGGTGACCACCCGGTCGTTGGAGAGGATCACCGATCCCCTGCCCCGGCGCCGTCCGAGCCACCGGGTGAACGACTGTCGTGGCAGGACCGGGAGCGTGCGTTCCGGGGCGATTCCGGCCAGCCGTTTGACCGGGGCCACCAGGGGGCGGACCCGGGCCAGGGCGTTCAGGACGGGGGCGAACGGGGCGGCCAGGCGCAGCCACACCGGCAGCCCGCCCATCGAGTAGTGCGCGGCCGGGCGCAGCCGCCCTTGGTAGTGGTGGTGCAGGAACTCCGCCTTGTACGTGGCCATGTCGACGCCCACCGGGCAGTCGCCGCGGCAGCCCTTGCAGGACAGGCAGAGGTCGAGGGCCTCGCGCACCTCGTCCGACCGCCAGCCGTCCGTGATCACCTCGCCCGCGAGCATCTCGTGCAGCAGCCGGGCCCGGCCCCGGGTGGAGTGGGCCTCCTCGCCGGTCGCCCGGTACGACGGGCACATCACGTCCGCGCCGGTGGTGCGGGGCGTACGGCACTTGGCGACGCCCACGCACCGGCGCACCGCCGCGGAGAAGTCGCCGCCGTCGTGCGGGTAGCCGAACGCGACGTCCACGGGGCGTTTCGGCAGCACCTCGAAGCGGAGGTTCTCGTCGAGCCGGGCGGGGCGGGCGAGGATGCCGGGGTTCATGCCGCCGTCCGGGTCCCAGACGTCCTTGTAGCGGGCGAAGAGGGCGACCAGCTCGTCCCCGTACATGCGGGGCAGCAGTTCGGCGCGGGCCTGGCCGTCGCCGTGCTCGCCGCTCAGCGATCCGCCGTGGGCGACGACCAGGTCGGCGAGGTCCTCGGAGAAGCGGCGGAAGCGGGCCACGCCCGCCGTGCTCAGCAGGTCGAAGTCGATCCGGACGTGGATGCAGCCGTCGCCGAAGTGTCCGTACGGGGTGCCGCGCAGCCCGTGTCCGGCGAGCAGGGCGCGGAACTCGCGGAGGTAGGGGCCGAGGCGGGCGGGCGGTACGGCGCAGTCCTCCCAGCCGGGCCATGCCTCGGTGCCGTCCGGCATGCGGGTCGCGGTGCCGGCCGCGTCCTCGCGGATGCGCCACAGGGCCCGCTGCCCGGCCGGGTCGGTGACGACGGTGCCGTCCAGGGCGTCGGCGGCGCACAGGACGCGTCCGGCGTGCGCGCGGGCCTCGGCCGGGGTGGCGCCGCCCGTCTCGACGAAGAGCCAGGCCCCGGCGCGCGGCAGCCCGGCCGGTTCGCGGACGAGGTCGGCGGCCATGCCCTCGACGGTGAGCGGGTGGTGCGTGAGCAGCCCGGGGGCGGCCTCGGCCGCCGCGGACTCGTCGGCGTAGCCGAGTACGGCCAGGGCGCGGGCCGCCGGCGCCTCGACCAGCCGTACGGTCGCCTCCGTCACCACGCCGAGCGTTCCCTCGCTGCCGCAGAAGGCGCGGGCGAGGTCGGTGCCGCGCTCGGGCAGCAGCGCGTCCAGGGCGTATCCGGAGATGCGGCGCGGGAAATCGGGGAAGCCGGTGCGCAGGAGGGCCAGGTTCGCTGCGGCGAACGCCGGCAGTTCGCGCAGCGCGTCGGGGAGGGGGGTCGTCGCGGCCGGGCCCAGGCGCAGGGTGTCGCCGCCGTAGCGGGCCACGGTCAGGGCGTGCACGTTGTCGGCCGTGGTGCCCCAGGCGACCGAGTGCGCGCCGCAGGAGTTGTTGCCGATCATCCCGCCGAGGGTGCAGCGGCCGTGCGTGGAGGGGTCGGGTCCGAAGGTGAGGCCGTGCGGGGCGGCGGCGGCGCGCAGGTCGTCCAGGATCACGCCGGGCTGGACGACGGCGGTGCGGGACGGGGCGTCCAGCGCGACGATGCGGTCGAGGTGACGGGTGAGGTCGAGGACGACGCCGGTTCCGGTGGCCTGGCCCGCGATGGAGGTTCCGCCGCCGCGCGGCACCACGGGAACCCCGTGCGCGCGGCAGACCGCGAGGGCGGCCGAGACGTCGTCGGCGTCGCGCGGGGCGACGGTGCCGAGCGGTACGCGGCGGTAGTTGGAGGCGTCCATCGTGGTCAACGCCCGTGCGGTGACGTCGAATTCGACCTCCCCGCGGAGCTCGGCGCGCAGGTCCCGTTCGAGCGCGGGGTGTTCCGTCGGATTCCGGTGTGCGGCCATGGATCCAGGATGCCGTCGGCCGGGCCGCCCGGCCGCCCCGCGCCGCGCGTTTCCCGCGAATACGCCGCTGCGTCGGAATACGTCGGACGCGCGATCACATACGCAACAGAAAACACCACAAGCGCTTCCCAAAGAGAGCACCAATTCTCATATAGTGACCTCGACTTACCTTGGAATCATCAGCTCCAGTTGTCTCTTTTGCTCCTGCTGTGACGAACCGTCCGGGACCGCCCGGAACGGGACGGTTCGACCGGTCGAACTCGGCCGGTCCCGACCTCGGCCTCGGCCGAAGTCGACCGCGACCGATAATCGGTCGCTCAGCCTGCTCGACCCGCACCACCCGCTTCATCTGCAAGACCGCACCACCTGCACCACCCGCTTCACCCGCACCACCCCGTAAGACCGCACGCCCGTCCGCATCCGTCCGCACCCGTCCGCCCCCAAGGACTACCAAGGACTCCCATTGAGCCCCTCATCCCGGCCGACCGCAGCGGCCCTGCTGATATCGCTGGCCGTCACCGGCGCCCTGAGCCTGTGGGCGGTCGTCGCCGCCCCCGACTCGGTGCGGACCACGCTGGCCTGGGGTGCGGGCGCCGCCGCCGTGCTGCTGTCCGCCGCCGTGGCCACCGCCGTGCACGCCCGCGGCACCGCGAACCGCCTGCGGGCCCGTATCGCCTCGGAGAACCAGCGGTTCACCGGTGAGATCAGCCGTCTCGTGTCCGCCTCCGCGGCCGAGGGGCAGCGGTTCACCGCCGAGACCGCCCGGATCAAGTCCGCCGCCGCGGCCGAGACCGCCCGGATCAGGTCGGCCGCGGAGGCCGAGACCGCCCGCGCCGCCGCCCAGGCCGCCGCCGACACCCAGCGGTTCACCGCCGAGATCGAGCGGCTCACCGCCCGCGCCACCCGCAGCGAGACCGAACGCTCCGCCGCCCTCGCGGCCTGCGCCAACGCCGCGGGCCGGATGCAGGCCCTGGCCACCAGCATGCTCGCCGACCTGCGCGAGATGGAGCACCGGCACGCGGCCGAGGACGTCCTGGGCGACCTGCTCCACCTGGACCACCGCACCGCCCAGGCGGGCCGGCTCGCCGACTCCATCGCCGTGCTGACCGGCGCCCGCTCCGGACGGCGCTGGGCGAAGCCGATCGTGATGGAGTCGATCCTGCGCGGCGCGATGGGCCGGATCAGCGGCTACCAGCGGGTGCGGCTCCACTCCACCAGCGACGTCGCCGTCGCCGGTCACGCGGCGGAGGGCGTCATGCACGCGCTCGCCGAACTCCTCGACAACGCCGCCAACTTCTCGCCGCCCACGGCGGAGGTCCACGTGTACGTCGAGGAGGTCCCGGCCGGCATCGTGCTGACCGTCGAGGACAGCGGCCTGGTCATGAGCGAGGTGCAGCTGCGCCGCGCCGAGCGCGCGGTGTCCGCCGACGTCCGGGACCTGACGGGGCTGTCCGGCACCCGGCTCGGCCTCGCCGTCGTCGGCCGGCTGGCCCGCAAGCACGGGCTGACCGTGTCGTTCCGCCCGTCCGCGCGCGGCGGCACCGGCGCCCTGATGATGCTGCCCCAGGAGCTCCTCACCCGCGCCCCCGCCCAGGTCCCGGCACCCGCCGGGCCCGCGCCCACCACGCCCCCGGCCACGGCACCGGACCGGATCCCGGACCAGGCCCCCGCCCCGGCCGCCGCTCCCGTTCCCTCGCCCGCCCCCGCGTCCGAGGACGCCGTAGCGAACACCTCCGCGAGCACCTCGGCGAGCGCCTCCGAGGACGCCTCCGCCGCCTCCGAGACCACCGGCAGCCTGCCCCGGTTCGGCGAGAGCGGACTGCCCAAGCGCCGCCGCGGCCGTACCCTCGCCGCCGCCGAGGCCCGCGCCAACGCCACCACGGACGGGGCGAGGACCCCCCGCCCCCGCACCTCCGACCCCAAGGAACAGGCAGCCCGCTTCAGCAGCTTCCGCCAGGCTGTTCGGGCCAATTCCCCGCACCCGGAAGAAGGCAACACCCGATGACCGCGACCACCGACGAGAAGCTCAACTGGCTGCTGGAGGGGCTGCTGGAGCGCACCCCCGGCACCCGTCACGCCCTCGTCCTGTCCAGGGACGGCCTCAAGCTGTGCCGCACCCCCGAGCTCTCCGTCGACCAGGCCGACCAGCTGGCCGCGATCTCCGCCGGCATCCAGAGCCTGTCGCACGGCGCCTCCATCGAGTTCGGTGACGGCACCGGCGGCGTACGGTCCGCGATGGCCGAGTTCTACGGCGGGGTGCTGTTCATCGTCGAGGCGGGCGACGGCGCCCACCTCGCGGTCGTCGCCTCCGAGGACTCCGACGTCGGCCTCATCGGGCACAACATGAGCGAACTCGTCGAGCAGCTCGGCGAGCACCTCAGCGCCCCGCCGCGCTCCCCCGCCGCCGACGCGACCGCGACCGTATGACCACCCGTCCCCGTCCCCGGCCCGGCCGGGACGACGATCCGGACCGGCTGTACACCCTCACCGGGGGCCGCAGCCGGTCCGACTCGGACGCGTTCGACCTGGTGACGCTGGTGGTGTCCGAGTGCGAGCCGACCCCCGGCATGCAGTCGGAGCACGTCACGATCCTGCGGATGTGCCAACGGCCCACCGCGGTCGTGGAGATCGCGGCGGCCCTCGGTCTGCCCGTCGGCATCGTCCGGATCATGCTGTCCGATCTGCTGGACACCGGCCGCATCAGCGCCCGCCACCCCCGTACCGCCCGTGTCGCGGACCGGCTCCCCGACCCCGACATCCTGGAACAGGTGCTCGTTGGACTCCGCAACCTCTGACCGTGCCGCCCTGCAGGCGACGGCCGACAACGGACTGAAGATCGTCGTCGTCGGCGGCTTCGGGGTCGGCAAGACCACCATGGTCCGCTCCGTCAGCGAGATCCGTCCGCTGAACACGGAAGAGACCATGACCCGCGCGGGCGAGGCCGTCGACCGCCTCGACGGCGTGCAGTCGAAGACGTCCACGACCGTCGCCTTCGACTTCGGCCGGATCTCGCTCGACGCCCGCTCGGTGCTGTACCTCTTCGGCGCCCCCGGCCAGGAGCGCTTCTGGTTCCTGTGGGACCGGCTGTTCTCCGGCACCCTCGGCGCCGTCGTGCTCGTCGACACCCGCAGGCTCGCCGACTCCTGGTACGCCATCGACCGCCTGGAGCACCACGGCACGCCGTTCATCGTGGCGTGCAACGACTTCGGCGGCCCGCTCCACAGCGAGCAGCAGATACGGGAGGCGCTCGACCTCCCGGACGACGTGCCCCTGGTGGAGTGCGACGCCCGGGACCGCTCGTCCAGCAAGTACGTACTGATCACGCTGGTCGAGTACCTGCGCACCCTCTCCCAGAAGCGGGCCGCCGACGCCCCGGCCCCCGACCCGAGCCCGGAGATCACCCCGGCGATGACCCCGGAGCCCACCCCGTGACCCAGCCCCCGGTGCCGGTCTCCGGCTGCCCCGTGTCCCACCAGGGCCGCATGCCGCTCTCCGGCCCCCGGTTCCAGACCGAACCGGCCCGGCTGTACCGGGAGATGCGCCGCGACCACGGTGCGGTGGCCCCCGTCGTGCTCGACGGCGACGTCCCCGCCTGGCTGGTGCTCGGCTACCGCGAACTGCACCAGGTCACCGCCGACCCGGTGCTGTTCAGCCGCGACTCCGACCTGTGGAACCAGTGGGACCGCATCCCGGCCGACTGGCCGCTGCTGCCGATGATCGGCCGCAAGCAGCCGTCGATCCTGTACACGGTCGGCCCCCGGCACACCGAACGCGCCGCGATGATCAGCAACGCGCTGGAGGCCGTCGACCCGTTCGCCCTCAAGCGGTACGCGGAGGAGTTCGCCGACGGCCTCATCGACCGGTTCTGCTCCACCGGCCGCACGGAGATCATCGCCGAGTACGCGATGCTGATCCCCGCGCTCGTCCTGGCGAAGCTCTACGGCTTCGCCGACACCGTCGGCGCCGCGCTCGTCGGCTCGCTCAACGACATGATCGACGGCCGGGAACGGGCACTGGCCGGGCAGCAGCACCTCGCCTCGTCCATGGTGCAGTTGCTGGCCGACAAGCACGCCGCGCCCGGCGACGACGTCGCCTCGCGGATGCTCGCCGACCGCGGCGGCTTCACCGACGAGGAGGTCGCCCAGGACCTCATGGTCATGATGGCCGCGGGCCACCAGCCGACCGCCGACTGGATCGGCAACTCGCTGCGGCTCATGCTCACCGACGACCGGTTCGCCGCCTCCCTGTCGGGCGGCCGGCACAGCGTCGCCGAGGCCATGAACGAAGTGCTGTGGGAGGACACCCCGACCCAGAACGTCGCGGGCCGCTGGGCCTCCCGCGACACCCACCTCGGCGGACGCCACATCCAGGCGGGCGACCTGCTGCTGCTGGGCATCGCCGCCGCCAACGCCGACCCGCAGGTCCGCACCGACGGTTCCGCGCTGACCGGCGGCAACAACGCCTTCCTCTCCTTCGGCCACGGTGAGCACCGCTGCCCGTTCCCGGCCCAGGAGACCGCCGAGGTCATCGCCCGTACCGGCATCGAGGTACTGCTCGACCGGCTCCCGGACATCGACCTCGCCGTCCCGGCCGAACAGCTCACCCGGCGGCCGTCCCCGTGGCTGCGGGGCCTGACCGACCTGCCGGTGACGTTCACGCCCACCCCTGCCCTGGGCCCCACCACAGCAACCGACACCGGAGACCAGAGATGACCCGGATCGCCCTCGACCCCTTCGTCACCGACCTCGACGGCGAGAGCGCCCGGCTGCGGGCCGCCGGTCCGCTCGCCGAGGTGGAACTCCCGGGCGGGGTGCCCTGCTACGCGGTCACCCACCACGCCGAGGCACGGCAGCTGCTCACCGACAGCCGGATCGTGAAGGACATCGATGTCTGGAACGCCTGGCAGCGCGGCGAGATACCGATGGACTGGCCACTGATCGGCCTCGCCAACCCGGGCCGCTCCATGCTCACGGTCGACGGCGCGGACCACCGCCGGCTGCGCACCCTGGTCGCGCAGGCGCTGACCGTGAAGCGGGTGGAACGGCTGCGCACCGGCATCGAGGCGCTGACCACGGCGAGCCTGGACCGGCTGGCCGCGCTGCCGAAGGGCGAGCCGGTCGACCTGAAGGCGGAGTTCGCCTACCCGCTGCCGATGAACGTCATCAGCGAACTGATGGGTGTGGACAGCGCGGACCACCCGCGGCTGAAGGAACTCTTCGAGAAGTTCTTCTCGACGCAGACGCCGCCGGAGGAGGTCCCGCAGATGATGGCGGACCTCGGCGCGCTCTTCACGAAGATCGTCGACGGCAAGCGGAAGAACCCGGGCGACGACCTCACCAGCGCCCTGATCGCGGCCTCCGAGGACGGCGACCACCTCACCGACGAGGAGATCGTCAACACCCTCCAGCTGATCATCGCGGCCGGTCACGAGACCACGATCAGCCTGGTCGTGAACGCGGTCGTCGCGCTCCAGACCCACCCCGAGCAGCGCGCGCGGGTGCTGAGCGGCGAGGTGCCGTGGGAGAACGTGATCGAGGAGACGCTGCGCTGGAACTCCCCCACGTCGCACGTCCTGATCCGGTTCGCCACCGAGGACGTCCGGGTCGGCGACAAGGTGCTGCCGAAGGGCGAGGCGCTGATCGTGTCCTTCGGCGCGCTCGGCCGCGACGAGACGCAGCACGGTCCGTCGGCCGGTGAGTTCGACGTCACCCGCTCCCCCAACCGCCACATCGCCTTCGGCCACGGCCCGCACGTGTGCCCGGGTGCGGCGCTGTCCCGGCTGGAGGCGGGGGTGGCCCTGCCCGCGCTGTACGAGCGGTTCCCGGAGCTGGAGCTCGCCGTGCCCGCCTCCGAGCTGCGGAACAAGCCGATCGTCACCCAGAACGACCTGCACGAGCTGCCGGTACGTCTGGGCTGACCGGCCCTCTCCCGGTGCGCCGTGCACCGGCCTTCCCGGCACCGTCCACGGACCGGGGAACATATCTCACCTCACGGACACGGTGTCCGGCCGTGTCCGTGAGGTACTACGCTCCGGTTCGTGGCCGATATCCAGATTCCCGCTGACATCAAGCCCGCCGACGGACGCTTCGGCGCCGGTCCTTCCAAGGTGCGGACGGAGGCGCTCGACGCCCTGGCCGCCACCGGCACGTCCCTTCTCGGTACGTCCCACCGCCAGGCCCCGGTCAAGAACCTGGTCGGCTCGGTGCGTCAGGGCGTGCGCGACCTCTTCTCCCTCCCCGAGGGCTACGAGGTGATCCTGGGCAACGGCGGCTCCACCGCCTTCTGGGACATCGCGACGCACGGACTGATCGAGACGAAGTCCCAGCACCTGAACTTCGGCGAGTTCTCCTCGAAGTTCGCGAAGGCCGCCAAGCTCGCCCCGTGGCTGGCCGACCCGACCGTGATCGCCTCCGACCCGGGCACCCACCCGGACCCGCGGGCCGAGGCGGGCGTCGACGTCTACGCCTTCACGCACAACGAGACCTCGACCGGCGTCGCCGCGCCGATCGAGCGCGTCGCGGGCGCCGACGAGGGCGCCCTCGTCCTGGTGGACGCCACCTCCGGCGCGGGCGGCCTGCCGGTCGACATCGCCCAGACGGACGTCTACTACTTCGCCCCGCAGAAGTCCTTCGCCTCCGACGGCGGCCTCTGGATCGGCGTCTTCTCCCCGGCGGCCCTGGAACGCGCCGCGCGGGTCCACGCCTCGGGCCGGCACGTCCCGGAGTTCTTCTCGCTCCCGACGGCGATCGACAACTCCCTCAAGAACCAGACGTACAACACCCCGGCCCTGGCCACGCTCTTCCTCCTGAACGAGCAGCTGACCTGGATGAACACCCAGGGCGGCCTGGACTTCGCCACCGGCCGCACGGCCGCCTCGGCGCGGAACCTGTACGGCTGGGCCGAGGAGTCGAAGTACGCGACCCCGTTCGTCACCGACCCGGCCAAGCGCTCGCAGGTCATCGGAACGATCGACTTCTCGGACGAGATCGACGCCGCGGCCGTCGCCAAGGCCCTGCGCGCCAACGGCATCGTCGACACCGAGCCGTACCGCAAGCTGGGCCGCAACCAGCTGCGCGTGGCGATGTTCCCGGCGATCGACCCGGCGGACATCGAGGCGCTGACGGCCTGCATCGACTACGTGATCGAGAAGCTGTGACGGTGTAGTACCCGTACGCAGCACCCGTACGAGGAAGGGCCCCGCGTGCCGGCGCGGGGCCCTTCTCGTTCATCCGGGCGGGTGATGGGACGCCACAGGCGTGCGGACGGCCGGATCTCCCCACGACGATGGCCCCGACGTTCCCCCAGGAGGCCCGCCATGCCCGCAGCGACAACCGACCGCCCCCGTGCCGGTGAACCGGAAACACTGCTCACCGCGGCGAACAGAATCATGGAGTGCTGCCCGGGGTATCGCGTCGAGATCATCGGAGGCGTCATCGTCGTGGGTCCGCTCCCGGACGGGCGGCACGCCAGGGTGCTCACCAGAGTCGTGGTTCCGCTGCTTGCCGCAGGGCTCCACGGGCAGGCAACCGACGTCCTCCAGGGAATCGGCCTGTGGCTCCCCGGCGGCCCCGAGGACTACGCCATTCCCGATCTGGCGATCGTCGACGCCGATCTCGACGAGCACCTGATCGAGAACAACTGCTACGACCCCGCCGTCTTCCGCCTCGTGCTGGAGGTCACCTCCAGCAACTACAACAACGACCTGCGCAACAAGGTCGTCGCGTACGCCGAGGCCAAGATCCCGGTGTACGTGATCGTCGACCGCAGGCACGGCCGGGTGCACGTCCTGACGGAGCCCGTCAGCGGCGGTTACGACAGTCACCAGGTGTACGCCCCCGGGCAGACGGTCACGCTGCCCGAGTCGATCGGCGCCCCGGTGACCCTCGACGTCGACGGTCTCATCCGGGCCGGACGCCCCCGCGGCTGATCAGCCGGACGCGGCCACCAGCACCTCCCGGAGCCGGGCGATGCCCGCGGCCCATTGCTCGTCTCCCCCCTCGTCCCACAGCTCGCGCAGCTCCGAGTCCTCGCCCAGCACCGCGTCGAGGGCCTTCACCGCGAGGGGGCGCAGGTCCGTCGCCAGAGTCGGCAGCGCCTTGTCGGGGCCGTACGCGGTGGTCACCGGCTCGCCACCCGGGCACTGGGCGGCGACCAGCGCCGCCGCCGCGACCGCGACCGCCCCGTCGTCGCTGTCCAGGTAGTCCGTGGGGGCGAGGGCCGCCTCCAGGGCCTGGCGGATCACCGCTTCCCGTTCGTTCTCCGGCGTGTCGTCGACCTGCCCGGAGAAGTCCGCCGCGGTGTCGTTGTCGAAGTGACCGGTGTCCCAGGTGCCCATGGGGCCCTCCGTAAGCGCTGTTCCTGTACTTCCCGTGCTTCCTTACGGAGCGCATGCTCGCACGGGCCACTGACAACGAGGTCCGGCAACCCGGCGACTCTTCGGCTGAGCAGCCCTGCGGCTCAACGGCTCAGGTGTTGGAACCGCCGCACCGCCAGCGGCAGGAACACCGCGGTCAGCACCAGCGGCCACACCACCGCCATCAGCAGGGCGTGTTCCTCCACCCAGGTCCCGCCGCCCGCCACCGGGTTGCCGAAGAGTTCACGGGCCGCCGTGACCGTCGACGAGATCGGGTTCCAGGCGGCGACGGTGCCCAGCCAGCCCGGCATCAGGGAGGGGGCGACCAGGGCGCTGGAGATCATCGTGGCCGGGAAGGCGACGGCGTACAGGCCGCCCGCCGACTCCGGGTCCGGGAGCAGGAGCCCCAGCCAGACGCCGACCCAGATCAGGCTGAACCGGAGCAGCAGCAACAGTCCGAACGCGCCGACGGCGGCGGCCGGTCCGCCGTCCGCGCGCCAGCCGATCGCGAGGGCCGTCACCGCGAGGATCACCAGTTCGGCGGCGGCGACCACCAGGTCGGCGAGGCCGCGCCCGGCGGAGACCGCGGACGGCGCCATCGGCATGGAGCGGAACCGGTCCACGACGCCCTTGTTGATGTCGGTCGCCACGGCCATCGCGGTGTTCATGAACCCCATCGCCATGGTCGTGGCGAACATGCCCGGCATCAGGAACTCCCGGTAGTCGCCGCCTCCGGGCACCTTCATGGCGCTGCCGAAGACGTACCCGTACAGCAGCACGGAGAGGATCGGGAAGCCCAACTGCCAGATGATGGCGGTCGGTTGGCGCTGGTAGTGGGTGAGGCTGCGCCGGGTGACGTTCCAGCTGTCGGCGAGTGCCCAGCCGATCCGGCCGCGTGCGGGGCCGGCCGGGTGCGGTGCGAGGGCGGTCATGCCGCCGCCTCCTTCTTCTCGAACTCTTCGGATGCCTTCGTGCGGTGCCCGGTCAGGTTCAGGAACACGTCGTCGAGGCTCGGTCTGCGCAGCCCGATGTCCTCGATCCCGATGCCCTCGTCCTGGAGGGTGCGCGCGACCTCTGTGAGCGCGGCGACCCGGTCGGTGGCGATCTGGGCGTGGACGCGGCGGGCCTCCTCGTCCCGGACGACGGGGCCGGTCCCGGCGACGCGCTCCACGGCCCGCGCGACCGCGGGCAGGTCGGCGGACTCGGCCGCGACGACCTCGATCCGGTCGCCGCCCACCCGGTTCTTCAACCCGTCGGGGGTGTCGTCGGCGATGGCCCGGCCCCGGTCGATGACAGTGATGCGCGAGGCGAGCCGGTCGGCCTCCTCCAGGTACTGGGTGGTGAGCAGCACCGTCGTGCCACCCTCGACCAGCGCCCGTACGCTGTCCCAGACCTCGCCCCGGCCCCGCGGGTCGAGCCCCGTCGTCGGCTCGTCCAGGAACAGCACCCGGGGCGCGAGGATCACCGAGGCCGCGAGGTCGAGGCGGCGCCGCATGCCGCCGCTGTACTCCCCGACCCCCTGGTCGGCGGCGTCGCACAGGTCGAACCGCTCCAGCAACTCCGCGGCCCGCAGCCGGGCCCGCGCGCCGCCCAGACGGAAGAGCCGCCCGAACATCTCCAGGTTCTGCCGCCCGGTCAGGACCTCGTCGACCGCGGCGTACTGCCCGGTGAGCCCGATCCTCTCGCGTACGAGCCGGGGGTCGCGGGCCACGTCCGCCCCGGCGACCTCGGCCCGCCCCCCGTCGAACCGCAGCAGCGTCGACAGGACGCGCACGGCGGTGGTCTTGCCGGCCCCGTTGGGCCCGAGCAGCCCGTGGACGGTGCCGGCCCCGACGGCCAGGTCGAATCCGTCGAGCGCCCTCTTCTCCTCCGCGCCCCGCTTCCCGTACCGCTTCACCACTCCCTCGGCACGTACGGCACATTCGCTCACGGCCATGCCCGGACCCCCTTCGTCAATGAATTGGGTACACCGTACCCGAATTAGAGTACAGCGTACTCACTTTTTGGCCGCGGTCTTACGCTGAACCCATGACGAAAAGCGTTTCAGCGGGTGGGGCGGACGGGACGACGACCGGCAGCGGTGACATCGCGCGCAGTCTGGAACTCCTCTGGGGCACCGGCGACCGTCCCAGCCGCGGCCCCAAACCGGCTCTCACCCTCGGCCGGATCGTCACCGCCGCCGTGACGATCGCCGACGCGGAGGGACTGGCCGCCCTCTCGATGCGCCGGCTCTCCACCGACCTGGGCACCGGCACGATGTCGCTCTACCGCTACGTCCCCGGCAAGGCCGAACTGCTCGACCTGATGCTCGACCACGTACTGGGCGAGTCCCTGGACACCGCCCCGGCCGACGTACCGGCGGACTGGCGCGTCGCGCTCGCCACCATGGCCCGCACCTATCTGGAGCAGCTCGACCGCCACCCCTGGCTCCTCAAGGTCAACCAGGCGCGCACGGTGCTCGGCCCCAGCGCCCTGCGGGGTCTGGAACGGGCCCTCGCCGGGCTCGGGGGCATGGGGCTGTCCGGCCGGGAGCTGATCTCGACGATCATCACGGTCAACAGCTTCGTGGAGGGCATCGCCCGCACCCGGCTCCAGGCCGTCGAGGCCGCGCGGCAGACCGGGCTGAGCGACGACGCCTTCTGGGAGAGCCAGACCCCCTACCTGGAACGGGCCATGGCGAGCGGCGACTATCCGCTGATGGCGGCGCTCGACGAGGACGCCTTCAGCTACGACACCGACCACTTCGCGTTCGGCCTGCAACGGCTGATCGACGGCTTCGAGGTGCTCGTCGAGCAGCGCGCCGGGAAGTGAACGAGGGGCCTTCGGGCGGTCGGTCCTTCGGGCGGTCCGGGGGCGGCCTTCGGGCGGTCGGTCCTTCCGCCGCCCCGGACGGTCAGCCCTTCTTCCGCCGCAGCCCCAGGAACACCAGGAAGCCCACCCCCACCAGCGCCAGCGTGCCGGTCAGACCGATGCTCCCCCCACTGTCCGCGTCGCCGTCGGACGAGGTGCCGTCCCCGGACGCCCGTTTCCCGTCCTCACCGGCCCGTCCGATCACCTCCACCCGTTCCACGTCGCTCTGCTCCCCCTCCGAGCCGAACATCAGCGCCGACCCGTCCGCCGTGTACGTCACCGACTCGGCCTGCCGCTGGATCGGGGCCCGCACGGCGTGGTCGGCGCCGAGCCTGCCGTTCTCGAAGGCGTAGGCGCGGGCGCTGAAGTAGGAACGCAGCAGCAGCTCCTTGCCGTCCGGCGAGAACGCCCCGTCCGTCACCCACGGCACCTCCCCCACCCGCCTGAACACGTTGGCGCCGCCCGTGGTCAGCTTCTCCGGGCCCTCGTACAGTCCGCCGCCGTCCTCGTTCTTCGACGCGATGTAGACCCGCCCCGTCTTGGGGTGGACCATCAGTGCCTCCGCGTTGCGCGGGCCGTCGGCGTACTTCACGTCGAACTGGGTGGCCCGGACCGTAGCGTCCTTCAGCTCCTTCGGCTCCGGGAAGCGGTAGATCCAGACGTGGTCCCAGCTGCCGTTCAGGTTGTCGCCGATGTCACCGACGTACAGGTTGCCGTCGGGGCCGAGCGAGATGGCCTCCACGTCGCGCGGCCGGCCGACCCCGCGCAGGGTGATCGTCGCGACGGTCTTCCCGGTGCGGGAGTCCACGGCGTAGACGTACGGCCCGTCGTCGCTGTCGTTGTGCGTCCAGTAGACGCCGGGGTGGGCGCGGCTGGCGGCGAGGCCGCTGGACTCGGTGATCCGGGGGTCGTCGATCGTGAAGCTCTGATCGGCCCCGTCGTCGGCCACGGCCGGGGCCGGCCCGGCGAGGAGGAGCAGCGCGGCGGCCGCGGACACAGTCAGGTACGAACGCATGGCCCAAGTGTCCATCGTCACGTCGCAGGCCGGAGCGGTGATCCGCGATGATGACGCCATGCGGTTCACGTTTGTCGGCGATTCCATGACCATCGGCTGCGCCGGCGACTTCACCTGGCGCTACCGGATGTGGCAGCACCTCACCGCCACCCTCGGTACGCCGTTCTCGATCGTCGGGCCGCGCAGCACGTTGTACGACACATCGGCGAATGCCCCCGTCGGTCACGAGTACGGCGCTCCGGACTTCCCCGCCGCGGCCCGCGCCCACCTGGCCGGCTGGGGCGAGGGCTGGCTGCACATGGCCCCGGTGATAGCCGGCACGGTGGCCGAGCACCGCACCGACGTACTGCTCGTCTCGCTCGGCCTGATAGACCTCGGGTTCTACACCGACAGCGACCAGACCGCGCTGAACGCCAGGGCGTTCGTCGCGGCGGCCCGCACCGCGAACCCGCACGTCAGGATGGTCTTCATGCCCGTGATACCGAACGTCCGGGCCGAGTCGGACGCCCCGTTCGCCGCCGAGTGCGACCGCTTCAACGAACTCCTGGCGAAGGTCGTCGCCGACCTCGACGAGCCGATGTCCCCGATCCTGCTGGCCTCCCGCCCGCCGGGGTACGACATCCACCGGGACACGTACGACGGGACGCACCCCGGCCCCACCGGCGAACACCTGCTGGCGGGCGCGTTCGCCGACGCGATGCACCAGGCGTGGGGCGTGGGCGGCCCGTACACGGCCCGCCCGTGAGCCGGTGCCCCCCGGTGGCGACCGGGTGGGCTCCCGGGGCGGCTCACCGCTGGGTGGGCCGGGCCCTCACGTGCATCCGCTCCCCCTGCTGACCGAACAGGCTGAGGAACTCCACCGGCTCCGGCCCGGCGCTGGCCCAGGCGTGCGGGGTGTGCGTGTCGAACTCGGCGGCCTCGCCCGCCGTGAGCACCAGATCGTGCTCCCCCAGCAGCAGCCGCAACCGCCCCGCCAGCACGTACAGCCACTCGTACCCCTCGTGCACCCGCTGCTCCAGCGGCCCCGTCGATCCCCGGCTGCCGGGCAGGATCTGCTTGTACGCGTGCAGCCCGCCGAGGTGCCGGGTGAGCGGTACGAACGTCATGCCGTCGCGGACGAAGGGGCGGAAGTGAACGCGCGGGTCGCCGGTGGCCGGGGCTCCGACGAGTTCGTCCAGCTGCACCCCGTACGCCTTGGCCAGGGGCAGGAGCAGTTCGAGCGTGGGTTTGCGGCCGCCGGACTCCAGGCGGGAGAGGGTGCTGAGGGAGATCCCGGTCGTCTCGCTGAGCTGGGCCAGGGTCGTGCCGCGCTCCCGGCGCAGGGCCCGCAGCCGGGGCCCGACGCCGGTCAGGACGGTCGTGATCTCGTCGTCCGGTCGTTCCGTGTGATCCGCGCCGTTCGCCATTCCCCCATTATTCGGTTCACGGCACTGCGGGTCGCCCGGCCCGCGGCGAGTCGGGGCGGCCCGCGGCGGGTCAGGTCAGGTCAGGTCAGGTCAGGACGACAGGATCATGGCCAGCGAGAGCCGGGTCAGCTCGTCGGTCAGCCACTCGGCGTCGACCTGCCGGGGACGCCGGCCGTGATGGGCCATGAGCTCGTCCACCGAGTGGTTCAGCACCGTGACGGTGACCAGGTGGTCCCGCTCCACGGCCTCGCCCCGGCGCACGGCGCGCTCGGCCTCGGACGTGAGGAACTCGATCCACATCGACCGCCAGGTGGCCAGGTGCTTGTCCACCTCCCGGCTCACCCCCAGCACCTCGACGAAGGCCACCCTGGCGGCGCACGGGTCCACGGTGACCGCCTTGACGTACGCCTCGAAGAGCAGCCGGACCCGTTCCGTCGTGGTGCAGTCCTCCATGCCCTCCGCCATCAGGGCGTTCTCGGCCGCGCGGATCCCGTGGGTCGCCACCTCGTCGTACAGCGCCATCAGCAGCACCTCACGGGAGAGGAACTCCTGGTGGAAGACGTGCGTGGGCACCTTCGCCCGGACGCACAGATCCTCGACGCTCGTATGCGCGTACCCGTACAGGGCGAACAACTCGCGCCCCGCCCGCAGGAGTCGCTCCCGCGCCTCCAGAACCTCCATGGACTGCCCGACCGCACCGTTCCGCTGGTTCGCCACGACACCCACCATCGGTCCTCCTTCGTCTTCCGTACCGCTGCCCCCACTCTCCTCGCTCCGCCGCACCGTTGGCGGCTCCGCCACGCAATCGGACCCGCGCAGGGTGGTCCCCGGGCCAAGTCCGATTACCCATCGAACCGTTGCTGGTATGGGGTTTCGGGCGGGCGGAGGGACCGGGCGGGCCTACGATCGCCGTTCGCCGAAAAGACCTGAAAGGGGGTCCCCCGTGGACCGCGACATACACACTATGGATGACGTACTGCGGCTGATGGACGGCCTGTTCGCAGCCGACGCCGACCGCTGGACGGCCGGTGCGGGCTCCTGGTGGGACGGTTTCTACGCGGACCGGGACCGGCCCGTGCCGTTCTTCGTGGCGAAGCCGGACGAGAACCTCGTCTCGTACACCGAACGCGGCCCGGTCACGCCGGGCCGGGCCCTCGACCTGGGCTGCGGGCCGGGCCGCAACGCCCTCCACCTGGCGTCGCTGGGCTTCGAGGTGGACGCCGTCGACCTGTCCGGTTCGGCCATCGCCTGGGCCGAGGAACGCGCCCGCGAGGCCGGGGCCGGGGACGCCGTCCGGTTCCACCACGGCAACGCCTTCGACCTCGCGGCGACGGAGCTGACCGGGCCGTACGACCTGGTCTACGACTCGGGCTGCTTCCACCACCTGCCGCCCCACCGCCGCGTCAGCTACCTCGCCCTCCTCGACAACTGCCTCGCCCCCGGCGGCCACTTCGCCCTCAGCTGCTTCGCGGCGGGCGGGACCGACGGGCCGGGCATGGGCTCCGAACTGCCCGACGCCGCCTTCTACGAGCGCGGCGGCCTCCAGGGCGGTCTCGCCTACACGCCGGATTCGCTGCGCCGGATCTTCTCCGCCCTGACCGAGGTCGAGCTCCGCCGGATGCACGACGAGCCGTCCGACTCCCCGCTCTTCGGCGAACCCTTCCTCTGGACCGCCCTGTTCCGCCGGGACACCGGGAACGACGGCTGACGACGGCTCGTTCGGGGCACTCGGGCCTCCCGGACCGCCCGGGGCGCTCAGGCTTCCCGCGTCGGCGGCCGGAGCGCGCGGGCCAGGTCGTCGACGGCCGCGGGGTCCACCGGCGCGGCTCCGGTGAGGGTGCCGACCAGGGCCTGGGCCAGGACGGTCGCGGTGCCGACCCGCGCGTCCTCCCGCTCGTCGCCGGTGACCTTCCCGATCACGGCGTCCCGCACCGACCGCGAGACGTCCGGGCTCCCGAACGGCTCGGGGAAGGACAGCGCCATCAGGCACACGCCCACATTGGCGGAGAGGATCGACCGGCCGGCCAGTTCGGGGGTCGTACGCAGCCGTCCGGCGTCGCGGCAGCGTTCCACGGCCGCCAAAAGCAGGGCCTGCGCGTCCTCGATCGCCCGCGGTCCGGGTTCCGCGGCGGGCGTGAACATCAGCCGGTAGAGGTGCGGGTTGCGCAGCGCGAACGCGACATGGCTGTCCCAGGCGGCCCGCAGGTCCGCCACCGGGTCGTCGGTGAGCGGATTGCGCCTCTTGTTGGCGAGGAAGCGCTCGAAACCGACCTCGGCCACCGCCGTGAGCAGCCCCTGCTTGTCGCCGAACTGGCGGTAGATCTCGGGCATGCCGACTCCGGCCCGGTCGCAGATGGCCCGGGTCGAGATCGCCGGAGCGGCCTTGGTCGCGAGCAGTTCCGCGGTGGCTTCCAGGATGCGCTCTCGTGCCGTCGACATGGCTTCCACGATAACAGCGCTAACGCCTCTGACCTGGGCTTGTCCGGAGCGGAGAGCGGCGATCACAGACTGCCGTTATCAACGCTTACGAAATGTGTTAGCGTCGAATACACCGTGGGGCCGATCCGCCCCTCCCCGACCGGAAAGGGCCTCTCCATGACGGCGTCCACCACCCTGCGCGACGTGATCGGCCTGCCCGACGGGCTGCCCCGCCTGAGCGGGTCGACCCTGCTGATGATCGATTTCCAGAACACCTACCGTTCCGGCGTGATGCGGCTCGACGACGCCGAGCGGGCCCTCGCCGCCGGTGCCCGGCTGCTCGCCGCCGCCCGTGCCGCGGGCACCCCGGTCGTCCACGTGATGAACGACGGCGGCGAGGGCACCCCGTACGACATCCGGGCCGGGATCGGCGCGATCAGCGACGAGGTCGCCCCGGCCGAGGGCGAGAAGGTGATCGTCAAGCAGGTCCCCGACGCCTTCCACGGCACGGACCTCGACGAGGTCCTGCGGGGCCTCGGGGCCGGGGGCGGCGACCTGGTCATCGCCGGGTTCATGACGCACATGTGCGTCCTGTTCACCGCGCAGGGCGCCTTCAACCTCGGCTACCGCCCGACCGTCGTCGCCGAGGCCACCGCGACCCGTCCGCTGCGGGCCCCGGACGGCTCCGTCCTCACGGCGGACGCGTTGCAGGCCGCGAGCCTGACCACGGTCCGCGACCTGTTCGGCACGGTCGCCCGCACCGTCGACGAGCTCACCGCCCCGGATCGGGCCCCGGCCCACGCCCGCTGATCCGGACGCGCCGGAGCCGATCCGGACGCGCCGGAAACGCGGCGCGGCCGGTGGAGCGGGTGCTCCACCGGCCGCGCGGTGTCCGTTCACAGGGACTCGAAGGACCTCAGGGATCCCGAGGACCCGATCGGACCCGAACCGATCGGACCCGGACCGAACCGTCCGGTCAGATCTTGCCCGTGCAGATCGCGTTGTACGGACGGCCCGGGCTCGGGAACAGCTCCATCGGGTCGGACCCGGACGGGCACTGCTCGGCCTTCTCCTTCAGGTCGACCACCTTGGTCACGCCGCTGCCCGCACCGGCACAGGCGACCTCCTTGGCCTTGTCGGTGACGCAGTCGCCCTTCACCAGCTGACCGCCGCCCGCACCGGCGTCGCCGGGGTGGTCACCGGACAGATTGCGGCCGCAGATGGTCTTGCTCGGGAGCCCGGACTTGGCGTCACCGGAACCGTAGGACACCTTCACCGAGATGATCGCGTCCGTCCCGGCCGGGCACTGGACGGCGTCGGAGAACATCGAACCGCCCTTGACCTCAAGCGCCTTGATCGTCGCCCCGGCCTCGTCGCAGTCCATCGGCTGGTAGCTGTCCTTCACCTCCTTGTCCGGTCCGGCACAGTCACCGGCCTTCCACTCCTTGGCCGCGTGGGTCCCGTCCTTCTTCGACGAGTCGCTGCACGCGGTGGCCGCGCCCACGACGAGCCCGACGATCAGCAGCGCCTTCGAGCAGTCCAGGAGAGCCCTGCGGGTGCCGCGCCGGGCCGGAAGACCGGTGCTGCTGCGGCTGCCGCTCCGGGATCGCGTGCTGCCGTTAACGCTCATGCTGCTCCTCAGGATCTGTGTGTGACGTGCCCCGCACGGCTTCCGGCGCGGGCCCGTATGGGTGGCACGCGCGTGAGGACGCCGCGAGCGGGCCCCGCGGTTCCCGTCCCGGCCTCTCGCACACAGGAACCGCACGACCGGACTCATAGAGTTCTTTTCTAGAAAAATCATCCAATTACGGTGCGATAGGGTGTCGTCATGGCGGACAACCGGGCGACGCACAACCGGGCTGCGGACACGACGACGCCAACAGGGCGGGGTCACCGTGGCTAAGCAACAACGCGGTGAGGTCACCGTCGACCGGCTCCTGACCGCAGCGCTGGAGGTGTACGCGGCGTCCGGCCGGCCGGGGTTCACCGTCACCGCGGTCACCGAGGCGAGCGGCGTCAGCCTCGGCAGCCTCTACCACCACTTCGGCAGCTTCGACGGGCTCGCCGCCGCCCTGTACACCCGCTGCATGGAGCAGCTCTTCGACGCGATGATCGCCGCGCTGCACCGCGCGCGCACCGCCCGTACCGGGATCCGGGCCCTGATCGTCGCCCATCTGCGTTTCACCGAGGAGCACCCGGACGCCGCGCTCTTCCTGCACGCGTCCGCCCACTCCGGCTGCCTCGCGGCGCACACCGACGAGATCCGTACCGCCAAGGCGGCCAAACTGGCGGTCATCTCGGAGTGGATGGCGCCGCGGGTCCTGGCGGGCGAGATCGCCCCCGTGCCGGCGCCCATCCTGGAGGTCCTGGTCATGGGGCCGGTCACCGAGATCGCGCACCGCCGACTGGCCCGTACGGACGACATGGACCTCGCGCAGGCCGCGCGCATCCTGCCCGACCGGGTCTGGCGCTCCCTCAGGCCCGACTGACCGCCCTCTCTCCTCGGCCTTCAGCCGGTACGCGGGGGCAGGGCGGTGAACGCCACGTCCTCGGCACGGGCCACGACCTCCAGGTCGCTGCCCAGGGCCCACTCGGCGACCCGCGAGACCGCGGCGGCCGGGACCAGGTCGCTGATCCCGGGCGCGGCAGGTATGTCGTGCGTCGCGTGGGCGTCGTGCGGCATGACGACCCGGTACCCCAGCGCCAGGGCCGTACGGGCCGTGGCCTGGACGCACATCTCCGACATCACGCCGCAGACGACGAGCGACCGGACCCCGTGACCGGTCAGCAGGCTTCCCAGCGACGTCTCCTCGAAGCCGTCGTCCCAGGTCTTGCGGATCACGGTCTCCACGGGGGACGGCTCGACGGGGTGGTGCAACTCCCAGCCGGGCGTGCCCGGTTCGTCACCGGCGCCGGGCTCCCCGTCGTTCTGCACGTGGACGACGAGCGCCCCGTCCCGCCGCGCCCGTGCGATCAGGTCCGCCGTCCGGTCCACGAGCCGTACGGCGTCGGGCACCGCCCGGTCACCGGTCACGGCGTCGGCCTGGACGTCCACGACGATCAGGGCTTCCACGGGGGCTGCGGGCGCACGATTGCTCATGGCGCCATCATGACCGTCGGCACCGGACGCCTCCACGTGTTTTGGGCCCCGGCGGCCGGCCGGGGGCGCCGATGTCGCAGGTCCGCACCGTGAGAGGGTCGCCCCATGGAGTCATGGACCTTGACGGACGGCGCCGCCCCGACGACCGCGGACACGGTGACGGAAGTGCTCCGGAACAGGATCGCCGCAGGGAAGCTCGACACCTGGTGGGAAAGCGCGTCCGGACGGTCCCTGGCCGTCGTGAGCAACACCGAGCGGGCGATGGTGATGCTCCTCGAACACCCCGGGGACCCGGGCGGACACGCCGCGGACCCCGGGGCCGACGCCGACGGGTGGAGCGACGGCTTCGTGCTCTCGAACGGCCAGTGCGACGAGTACCCGGACACCGACACCGTGCCCCTCGACGAGGCGTTCCGGATCGTCCACCACATCCTCGCCACCGGCCGGCCCCCGGCCGACGCCGCGTGGGTCGTCGACCGCTGAGCCGATCCCCGGCCCCGCCGGCCTGCCGACCCGTCAAACCGTCACGTCAGGACCGGCACTCCGTCATCTTCGGCTTCCTCGGCGGGTTCGTCCTGTCCAGCAGCCGGGAGAGGTGGTCGGCGTACAGCTTCTCCCAGGACCCGTCGGTCATGATCCTCTCCAGTGCCGAACACACCTCCTTCTTGAGCCCCTTCTCGTCCGGGTTCATCGCGACGCCGTAGCCCTCCGCGCCCGCGCTGCTGTCCAGCCGCTTCAGCTGGGTGGGATCGTCCTTGACGAACCCGGCGAGGATGACGTCGTCCGTGCTCACCGCGTAGACCGGCGACGTGGGATCCAGCAGGTCCCGTACACACCGGTCGTAGCCGTTCGGGAGCAGCTCCGTCATGGTGTAACCGGCCTTGGGCAGCCACCCCTCGTACGTCGACCCCCTCGCCGTGCACACCTCCAGCTCCTTCTTCTTCAGCACCCTGGAGTCGTCGATCGAGACGGCCTTCGCCTTCCTGCGGACCATGAAGCTGCGGCTCGCCACGTAGTACGGACCGGCGAACGCGACGCTGTAGTCCGGTGCCTTCGCGTGCTTGCGCTCCTCCGTGATGCTGTAGGTGGCGATGACCAGGTCCACCTCGCCCATCTCCAGCTTCGTGCTCCGGTTCTCACTGCTCACGGGCACGAAGACGACGCGCTCACGGCTGTACCCCATGTCGTGCGCGATCGCGTAGGCCAGGTCGACCTCGTACCCCCGGTACGCCCCGCCCTTGATCCGCTCGCTCAGACCGGGCTGGTCGTCCTTGACGCCCACGGTCAGGGTCGGCTGCTTCTTGATGTACGGCTCCGACACGGGCTGTGGCCCCGACCGGCCGCCCGGGTCCGTCCCGCCGTCCTTCCCCAGCCATTCCACGCCGCCCCATACGAGACCGGCCAGCAGCGCCGCGCACACCACGCCCACTGCGGCCTTCTGCCACCCCCGGCCTTTCCTGCCGCCCTGTCCCTGTCCCTGTTCCTGCCCTTCCGGCTTCCGGGGGGCGCGCATGGGTGGTACGGGCGGTACGCGCGGCGGCGCCTTCGGCGTCACGGGGGCGGACGCCGCGTTCCCCTTCTCCTCCTCCGCCGCTTCCGCCCCTGCCTTCTCCGCCTCTGCCTGAGCGGGCTCGGGAGCGGGGTCGGGCTCGGGGGCGGATGTGGGAGTGGGAGTGGAGACGGAGGAGGCGGCCTGGGGCACAGCGGTCCTGCGGAGCACTTTCCGCAGCATCTCCTCCGCGGTCTCCGCACTCAGCCGCTGCTGCGGGTCCTTGTGCATCAGCCGGCCCACGACCTCGGCCAGCTCCTTGCCGTGTTCCATCGGCAACGGGTCCGACCGGCAGACCGCGACCAGGACCTCGTACTCGTTGGTCCGGTCGAACGGGTGCCTGCCCTCGACCATTTCGTACAGCGTGACGCCCAGCGACCACAGGTCGGACGCCGGTGTCGCGGCACTCTGCTCCGACGTCTGGCCGAGGAGTTCGGGCGCCAAGTACTTGAACGTTCCGATGAGTTCCCCGGCCCTGGTGAGCGGCACGGCACCGTCGAAGGTCGCGATCCCGAAGTCCGCCAGGATCGCGAAGTCGTCCTTGGCGAAGAGGATGTTGGACGGTTTCACGTCGCGGTGGACCACCCGCGCCTCGTGCACGGCCCGCAGCCCGCCCAGCACCTGGAGGCCGATCGCGGCCGTCCGCCGCACCGAGAGCCGCTGTTCCGCGCGCATCAGGTCCGCGAGCGAACGCGCGTCGAGCAGGTCCATCACGATCCAGACCTGGTTGCCGGACTCGACCCTGTCGTGCACGGCCACCACGTTCTGGTGCCTGATCTTGGCGATGGCCGCGGCCTCGCGCCGCGCCCGGTGCATCATCTGCTCCTGCGTGGCCGCTCCCACGGCGTCCCGGCCGAGCAGGCCCTTCACCGCGACGTGCCGGTCGAGGCGGGTGTCCAGGGCTTCCCAGACCTCGCCCATGCCACCGCGCCCGAGGCTGTGCAGGAGTTCGTAACGACCGTCGATCACGTGGTGCGGGGCGGGGGTCGCCGTCGCACGGCCCGCCGCCTCGGGGGCCGGCTGCGTCTCCGACCACGGCTGCGCGTGCTCGGTCGAGTCGCTCCGGAGGCAGTCGTCCGTCCAGCCGTCATCGGGCCTGCGGGGGGATTCATCGCCCTGCCCGCCGCCCGCATCACGGCCGTCCGTACCCTCGCTGTGCATGCGACCCCCTGTGGACTACATGGAGGCAACAGATTAGACGCTCGGTCATATCCGGGCCGATCAACAGAACTTGCGATTCGGTCACGTCACGGGGCCTCTCGCACCGGCTCGCGCCCGGCTCGTCGACCGGCGTTCCGCCGACCACCCGACTGTCCGGTTGTCCGGCTGCCCGCCGCGCCGATTCGCCGTGTCCGCAGGCCCCGTTAACCTCCCCGAGTGACCGATGAAGCTGCCGTGTGGCGCCGGCTCTCCGCGCTCCTGCCGGCCGAGGATGCCCAGGACGTCATGGCCTGCTGGAACATCGGCGAGCAGGAGGGCGGCCTCCAACTGCTCGTATCCGCCCTCCAGAAGCATCGAGTGGCCATCGACGAAACCACCCGGGTAGAAATCGCCGTGGTCTGCGAGACCTGGGGAATGTGGCCCGTGCCCCTCGAATCGCTCCCCCGTCCGGACTCCGGCGACGGAAGCCACTCGACCCTGCGGTTGGTGGAGGACGACGCCACGGCGCCCCTGCCCGGAACAACGGTCGGGCTTCACGACCGGCTCCTGGTGGTCCCATGGATCGGCTGCACGGAATGCGGCCGAACGCTGGCCCGCGCGCACACCCGGGAGCCCTGGGGCGACCTGTCCTACGTCCCGGAGCACTACGTCGTCCTGGACGCCGACCCGGGTGTCGCCGCCCCGCACGTCTTCGCCCCGGAAGGCGTCCGGGACGCGCTGGCAGCGCTCCGTACCTCGTGCGAGCGGCCGGGACACGGACAGGTGCGAGAACCGACACCCTGACCTGCTGGTTCAACGCTCCTGCCGAACCGTTGCCCTGAAGGGCACACCACACTGCCCCATCCCTTGTCCCACCGCCCTGCGCGGGTACTGCGTCCCGCACGCACTCTGAGGCGGCGGAAGCGGGCTGCACATCGGTGGGCCGGGAGGGTGGATGAGGGCGGTTCCGGAGAAGGACCCCGCCCCTGCCCGTACGGAGGTCTCGCGTACGGAGGTCTCGCGTACGCAGGCGCCTGCGGCGGAGCGTCCGGCCGGTGACCGCCCCGCCCCCGTCCCCGGCGCCGATCCCCGCAGCCTTCAGCGGCTGCAGCGTGCGGCGGGCAACCGGGCCGTGTCCCGCCTGGTCGCGCAGCGCTACACCGCCCCGGTCAAGCCGTCCCCCGCGCAGGCCCCCGGTTTTCGCCGGGTGAAGGCGGACGTGGCGGCGAAGAGGACGAAACTGTCCGCCCACGCCCCGGCCACGGCGGAGTCGAAGTCCGCGCAGGACGCCGCCGTCGCCCCGCCCGATGACAAGGAGGCGCAGGGCAAGGCGGCGAACGCGGAGAAGATGAACGCGGCGAAGCCGGGGGAGTTCGACAAGCGGGCGTTCATCGACGCGGTGAACAAGGCCATCGACGCGCAGGCGCCGAAGAATCTCGACCAGGCGGACAAGTTCTCCAAGTCGGGCAAGGCCGACAAGATCAAGGACGAGGTCGACGGGAAGGTCAAGGACGGCAAGGACTCCTCGGCCAAGGACATCGACACCGCCACCAAGGCCCCGCCCGACACATCGGCGGCCAAGGACAAACCGGTCACCCCGATGACCCCCGACCAGGCCCCGCCCAACCCCGGCGCCCCCTCCCCCACCGACGCGGTACCGGAGAAGCAGCCCGCGGCGGTCACCGACTTCTCCGCCGGTCCGGCCGCCAACGACCAAACCCTGGCCGATGCCGAGGTCACCGAGGAGCAGCTCGCCAGGGGCAACGAGCCGGAGTTCGACCAGGCGCTGTCGGCGAAGAAGACCGCCGAGGCGGACTCCGCGAAGGCCCCCGCCAAGGGCAGGGCGGCCGAAACCCAGCAGCTGAATGCGGCGAAGGCGAACGCCGCCGCCTCCGGCGCCCGGGCCATGAATGCGTTGACCGCGACGAGGGCCACGGCCGGGAAGCAGGTCGACGGCGGCAAGGGCGAGACCAAGACCCGGGACGAGAAGCGGCGTGCCGAGGTCACCGCGAAGCTGCAGAAGGTCTACGACACCACGAAGAAGGACGTCGAAGGAACCCTCTCCGGCCTCGACAAAAAGGTCGACGAAGCATTCACCTCGGG
>NZ_JBIAQQ010000009.1:0-79348 GCF_042889165.1 Streptomyces sp. NPDC002669
TCCGCATACTGGATGTATTCGGACGTTCCGACAACGCAGCGAGGTGCCGTAGCTGTCGTCGTGCGCCCGCCGGGGATTACGGGACAGCCCTTAGGGGGCGTCGGCCGGGTGGTCCGGTTCGGGGTGTCCCCGGGCTGGTTCCCGGCTGCCTGCCTGAGAGAATTGCATTCATGGAGCAAGTACACGTGGCGGGTTCGTCGTCGGTGCGGAGCGAGCCCCTTGTCGTCGTCGCGGCCGCGGTCGTCCAGGACGGGCGACTCCTGGTGGTGAGCAAGAAGGCGGCCCCCGAGGTCTTCTACCTCCCGGGCGGAAAGCCCGATGCCGGGGAGGGGGCGCAGGAAACCCTGGTGCGGGAATTCGAGGAGGAGCTCGGCGTCCGGCCCCTGGATCCGCGGTTCCTCGTGGATGTCGAGGCCGTCGCGGCTCTGGAGGGTGTCCCCATGCGGATGACCGTGTTCCGGGCGAGCCTCGGCGGGGCGCCGTTCCCCGCCGCGGAACTGGCGCGGATGCGTTGGGTCTCCGGTCACGAGGAGGACCTTCACCTCGCTCCGGCCGTGCGGGATCACGTGCTCCCGCTCCTGAGGCAGCAGGGTGTGCTCGCGGCGTAGGTCTGCGACCTGCGGAAAAGCTGGGCGTGGGCAGGGCCCCGGGGCGCCTCCCGCGGATCATGGTTCGGAGGGGGCCACCTGCCGTCCGCCCGTACGTATATTGGCGAGATGGACGAGGCCGAGGCGAGCGGTCAGGTGTGGAGGGACGGGGTGCGCGCGCGTCCGACGGCCGAGCAGGACCGGGACGCGTTGGCACGGCTCGTCGAGGTGGACGCGGACCCCTTCGAGGCCGAGTTGTACGAGCGGGCGGCGGACCCCCAGGTGCTTTCGGTCGACCGCGCGCAGAGGTCGCGGGCCGGGCAGTACACCAGGCATGTGCGGCGACTTCGAGAGCGCCGGCGGCACGAAGGAAGCTGAGCAGCGACTTTCAGGCCGCCGGGCCGCCGGCCCCCCGGACAGCAAGCGGCTTGCGGGCAGGCGGCGGAACACGGTCGCGCGGGGTGTCGACGGGCTCAAGCAGCGGTGCGGCCCGGCCGTCCACGACGGCAGGACCGCACCACCGGCTACCTGATCGGACTCCACGCCGTCGCCGTCTTCCTCCGGCCGGCGAGGTGATCCGAAAGGAGCGTCCTAGCTGACGTACAGCGCCCAGCCGCGCATCGGGTCGAGCTGGCAGATGTAGCTGCTGTAGCCGTGGCGGAGGTAGTAGGCGCCACCGTTCTGGCACTGCGTCTTGTTGGGGTACCAGTCGATGAACTGCGAGGCCGCCACCTGGGCGGTGGCCGAGGCGGGTGCCGGTGCGGCGACGGCCGGGGCGGTGGCCGCCAGGGCGCCGAGCAGCGCGACGGCACCGGCGGTGGCAGCGAGACGAGCCGTACGGGATTTCATCGGGTTCTCCTTCATTGGACGGAACCAGCAGTGGTGCGTACGACGCGGTACGAGATGACCGCGTCGAAACCTCAACCAGGCTTTGATGAACGTCAGTTGGCGGCTTTTCGTTGGTGACGGCGATGAGCGTATGCATGAGGCGGGGCGCCTGTCAGCGGGATATGGGGTGACTCAAATCACATCAGCCTCATCCGTCCCAGAGGTGCTCGGCCCGAGCGGACGTCACGTTCCGTGGCTCAATCCGAAGCGTGCTGCGATCCGATCGGCGAGGTCGGCGGCGGGGGTGCTGCCGTCGACCGTGATGGTGTCGAGCCGGTGGCCGTCGGCCTGTCTGCGGACTTCCTCGTCCCAGAAGGCGTCGCGGGCGAGGCGCTTGGTCAGCATGGTCTCGGGATCGCTCCTGCCCCAGGTCGCTCTCGCGCGGGCGGGATCCGCGTAGCGCGCGCCGAGTGCGTCCTGCCGGAACCGGGGTGTGGGCAGGAGGAAGACCGCCTGGTCGGGGCGGCGCAGCAGCGGTGCGAGGTGGTTGGGCAGGATCCCGAAGTAGTCCACCAGGACGATGCGGTCGGTGGGCATCGCGAGGAGGTCTTCGACGAGGAAGCCGGTCGTTTCCCCGTGCAGGCTCGGCATCGCCCGGAACACCTCCTTCGCGGTGTGGTCCGCCCACGTCCCGCCCGGTGGCATTCCGCGCATGGCGGACAGGTGCGGGTGGCGCTGCGGCGTGCACCGCGTCAGCCAGCCGTGTTCCGCGCGGTCACCGTTGTAGACCTCGACGTCGTACCGGTCGGCCAGCAGGCGGGCGAGCGTGCTCTTGCCCGAGGCCGTGCCCCCGGCGATCCAGCGGACGTGGGCGAGCGGACCGGACAGTTCTCTGTTGGTCTCGGAGTCCGAGAAAGGGGAGGTCATGCGTGCAATGGTTCCGGTCTGCGGCCGAAAATTGCAGTCTTGTTCTTGGGTGGCGGATGACCGAATCTGAGAGAGGGGGAGGCGGTCGACGCGTCGTCGACACTGCCCCCGCTCCTGGGCCGTGTTTTAGGTAGTGGGTGAGTCCTGGGCGGATAGTTCTTCCGCCAGTTCCATACAGCGCAGGCGGGCGGGGGAGAAGTCGTAGGGCATCTTGCCGGTGGCTTCGAACACGCTCATGGAGTCGGCCTCCCGCCTGCCGGAGCCGAGGTCGGCCTCGCCCTCGCCGTCATCGGCGGTGGCAGGGTGCAAAGTGTCCCAGGCATCGAAGAGGGCATCGTCGTTTTCGCCCAGGCCGGACTCCTCGATGACGGCCTGCAGGGCGCTTTCGAAGGCGTGCCGCTCGACGGCCACTTGAGCCACCCGTGGATCATCGGCGGCGACACTGTCATCGAGTGCCTCCTCGGCGTCATCGATGCGGTCGGAATCCTCCCGCAGAGTGGGATGCGTGGCCAGGACGACGAAGCGGGTGGCCTGGACGGCCGCGCCGAGCGGGCCGAAGATCCGCTCGGTGACCAGCAGACTGTCCAGGTCCGCCTGGCGCAGGGAGCCCTCGGGCAGGCTCTTGAGGCGTTCGGTGACGAAGTCGGAGAGCAGGCCCATCCGGCTGCCCTCGGTGCGCATTCGCCGCACGGCGGTCCGTTGCCGCCGCAATTCCGCCTCCTGCTCGGCGAGGGTTTCCTCCAACCGCTCCAGGATGCCCGCGATACCGTCTCCGCTGTCCGCACCGGCGCAAGCCGTGCCGGTGGCAAAGGCGTCACGGATGTCGTCCAGGGCGATCCCGGCGTCGGCCGTCTTGCGAATCCACAGCAGGCGGATCATGTCCTCGTACCCGTAGCGGCGGCGGTCATCGCCGCCCCGCTCGGGCTCGGGGAGCAGGCCGATCTCGTGGTAATGGCGAATCGCCCGTGGCGTGGTGCCGGCGAAGGCCGCCGCGTCACCGATCTTGACCTGGCGGGGTGGCATGAAGGACGAATGCATGAGCAGGGACCTTTCCTCAGGGCATCGGGACGTAAGCCCACCGGACCACATGCCGCTACGGAAGGTGCAACCCCGTACACACCGCGCCGTGCCATGCCGGGAGATGCGCCCTTCCTCCGCAATGACCGCAGGGCCGTCCTTGCTGCCGGGGCATCCGCACGACGACAGGCCGAGGGTTCACAGCCACTGATGAATCGCCGCGACCTGAACCGTCGCCTCGAACCGAACCGCACGTTTGTCGAACCGGGTCGCCACGGCCCGGTGCTGTTCGAGACGGCTGATCCCGCATTCGACCGCGTGCCGGGCCTTGTAGTCCTCGCGGTCGAAGAAGGGCGGACGGCCACCGCCACGTCCGCGGCGCCTGCGGACCTGATCGGCCGGCTCAGGAATCGTGCACCCGATGCCACGTCCGTGCGGGCGGGCGCGATTCGCGCGTGAAGAGTACGCCTTGTCGCCTCGTACCCGCAGCGGGCGGCTTCTCGGCCGACCGGCTCCAGGCCGGGGTGCCCCGATCGCGTTCAGGACCGGCTCGAACTGCGGACCGTAGCGGCGCTGCCCGGCGGTGACCAGCAGCGACAACGGTTTCTGTCCCTGCTCACCCGCCAGATGAATCTTCGTGGTGAACCCGCCTCGCGACCTGCCCGGCCCATGGTTTTCAGGTTCGGTGCTGACTCCGCCCGGCGGTTCCTTCCGCACAGCACCGGGCCGGCGGGTACCGGCAGCATGCTGGTGTGCCCGGCAGATGGTGGAGTCGACATCGACCTCCCAGAAGATCAGCCCGGCCGCATCGGCTCCCGCCTGCAACAACGTCAGCAGTGGGGCCCACACACCCCGGCGCTGCCATCTCCGGAACAGTCCATACACCGTCTGCCACGGTCCGTACTCGAACGGCAGGTCCCGGCACGGAACTCCGGTCCGAACCCGCCACCGCACACCGTCCATCAGCCGCCGACAGCCGGGCCACCTGCGACTCGTGCCCACCGCAGGCAGCAACGACTCCAGCACCGACCACTGCTCATCAGAAAGATCCCCTCGCCCCGCATCTTGATCATCATCATGCAGGGCGTGCACAGGAAGCCGACCCCGAAACACGGCCTAGCCGTGCCGGGCGAAGACCTCGCGGAGGGCGAGCAGGTCCGCTTCCTTCCGTTCCCCCTCCTCGTACCGGCCGTCCTCGTCCCGGAACGTCACGACGGCCTCCGGGGTGAGGTCCTGGCCGAAGAGGTAGGAGCTCAGGCAGTAGTCGAAGCCGGAGTCGGTGAACAGGTCCACGTCCTCGCCGTCCTCGCTCTCGCAGTACTCCGTCAGCCCCTCGGAGACGTGCCAGCGGGTGCCGTCGTACCAGAAGACGCCGCCCGCGTAGTGAATCGTCCGGCCCGTCGCGGAGTCCGTGAGGTTCAGCGACTCGTAGTTCTCGGGCCGGTCGCGGACCAGGGCGACGAGGGACTCGGGCACGCCCTTGTAGAAGGACTCCTGGAGCTCGTAGTCGTCCTCGGCGTACAGGTTCAGGTCCGACTCGTGGTCGAACGTCAGCAGCAGTGCGCGGCCGTCCTCCGTGAAGTACCAGACTGCGGACTGGCCGCCGCGGTCGTTCCAGGCCAGCCGGTGCGCGCCGGGCACCGATACCGGTGCGACCTCGGCGAGTTCCTCAATGATGGCCGCGCGGCGCCGCACTTCCGGGAGGGGCGTCGCGGCCAGGGCATCCCACATCGCGTTTCTCATTCCCGCAGGTTATCCACCACCTGTGACAGGGCCGTGGTCCACCGGCTCGGCGCTTCCTCCGTCCGGAGAAGCGGGGCCGGGCAATTGGATCGCGGGAGGCGGTCACCCGCTGGCACGCTGTCCTCATGGACCAGGCGGAAGTGCTGCTCATCGGAGGACGGGCCGGTGTCGGCAAGACGACGGTGGGGTGGGAGGTCTCGGCGCTGCTGCGTGCCGCGAAGATCTCTCACGCGATCATCGAGGGTGACTTCATGGGACAGGTGCATCCGGCACCGGAGGGAGATCCTCACCGCGCGGAGATCACCGAGAGCAATCTGACCGCCGTGTGGGCGAACTACGCCCAGCGCGGTTACCGGCGCCTGATCTATACGAACACCGTGAGTGTGCTGCCCGAGACGGCGGGCATGTTCGAGCGCGCCATGGGGGCCGGGGTCGGGATCGTACGGGTTCTGCTCACAGCCTCCGACGCCACCGCCCGCGAGCGGCTGACGGGCCGGGAGCTCGGTTCGGAGCTGGAGCAGGAACTGGAAGGCAGTGCCCGCAAGGCGCGGCTCCTGGACCGGCACGCCCCGGCAGGGACGGTGCGGGTGGTGACGGACGGGCGGCCCGTCGTGGAGATCGCGCGAGAGGTGGTGGCCGCCACCGGCTGGGTCGGTCCGCACACCGCCCGCAGGCAGTGACGGTGCCGACGGGGCATTCCCCCAGCCCATTTGAGCACCCGAGCGCCGAGCTTCGGGTTCCGGGGTTCGAGGCTCGGGGCGGGGGGAGGTCACTCGTTCGGGGGTGCTGGAGGGGGGGCTCGGGGTCGGGGCTTGAGCTTCGGGATTCGAGGGTCGGGGTTCGAGCTGTGTTGTTCAAGCGGTTGGTTCGGTGGGGGGTTGGGGAACACCTCCCGCCCCTCCCTGACCCGTAACGGCCAGCAAGTATGACTAGTTGTGACCGAGTTGCGGCGAAGGGTCACGGCTGTCTACGGTGCCGAAAGTAAACAACCCCGGACGCGGTGTTAGCGCACCGGCCGGGGTCTGACCGCAAGATCGCCAATCGAATGGAAACGATCCCGTGGCTGTTTCAGACCCTAGCCCTGCCCAGTGCGCGTCCGCATCCTCGCGCGCCCATCCGAAGGCCCGTCCGGGTTACGGGAAGCGTTCCGTGCCGGAGCAACGTCCGCCGCTCGAAGGCGATTTCGCATTCCTGCCCGACCGTGAGCGGCACATCGCGGGCTACATCGACGCACTGCCGGACGGGGCGGTGATGGACGTCAAGTCGCTGGCCAAAGTCCTGCCGTTATACGGGCAGATGGCGGTGAGCAGCGCGTTGAGGGCCCTGAGCGTGGCCGGTCACCTGCGACGCGTACGAGGGCAGAACGGCGAGGGCGACCAGGTCCGCTGGGTCACCCGGACCTACTGGTCGCGGATCGCCCGCGACAACGAGTGGTGGAACGCCTTTCTCACCGCCGAGGCCGCGCCCGCGCCGGAGCCCGCATTGGTGCCGGTGCCGGTGCCCGTTCCCGTACCGGTTTCGGTTCCGGAACAGCGTGTTGAAGGGCCGCAGCCGGAGTCGGTGCCTGGGAGTGGCGAGGAGCGGCAGCCCTCGAAGGCGTTTGTCGCGCTGGCGCGGCTGGGGCGTGTGGATGAGCGGCTGGCGCTTTCGGCGGCGGACTGTGCGGAGCTGGAGCCGTTGGCGGCCGAGTGGTTCGAACGGGGCGTGGGTGCCGCGTATCTGACGAGCGCTCTGACCTCCGGGCTTCCCGATGCCGTCGGTTCGCCCTTCGGGTTCGTACGCCGTCGCCTGCGCGACAAGCTTCCGCCCCGGCTGCCCGCCCCCGCTCCCCGGCCCGCGTCGGAGGCCCCGCTGCGCCGCGTGCTGGTCGAGTGCACCGAGTGCCGCACCCCCGGCCGCCCCGAAGCGTTCCTCGACGGCCTGTGCAGGCCCTGCCGCCAACCCGAACCCGCGGTCTGACCGTGGGCGCCCGGGGGCGGCGGAACGTGGCCGGTCCGCCGCCCCCGGGTGGTGGAGCACGACACGGGCCGGGGTCGGGCGGTATGCCCCGCTCACGGTTCGGCCGCCCCGGCGTCCCGCCGTTGAACCGTGCCTCGTCCGTCACGCCGGGAGGCGCGGGTCACAGTGCGAGCAGCGCGCGATGGGCGACGCTGGTGTCCCGCAGCGGTTTGAGCGCCAGCCGTACCAGTGCCAGGGCGTTGTCGTCGCCGGCGATCCGGTTGGCGCTGAGCTCGCCGCAGGACAGGCACTGGTGGATGATCAGCCATTCGCCGTCGGGCCGTGCCGACATGCTCAGGGCTTCCATCCGGCCGTGGCAGTCGGCGGCCCGGTCGCCGGGGACGCGCCGGTCGACATGCAGGCTGGCGAGGCAGTTCGGGCAGTGATTGCGGTGGGTGGTGCCGGGTGCGTCCAGGGACACGTCCAGTCGGCAGCCCACGCACCGGAAGTCGTGTCCCCGGTGGCCGCCCCGGTCGTGCAGGACGTCCTTGTGCCGCTGCGGCCTGCGTGTCCCCTGTATGCGTCCGCGGGGGTTCTTGCGTCGTGGCATGGTCAGCTCCCTTTTTCCTCGGGGCGGTTCACAGGGTGCCGAACGCTTCGAGCGGGAACGGTGGTTGCGCCAGTGGCCGCACGGCCATGCGCATCAGGATGAGCTGGTTGTCGTCCGCGCAGACGGGGTTGGAGGTCAGCTCGTCGCAACGCACGCAGCGGTGGATGACCATCCAGTCACCGGTGCGCAGCACAGCGATGGAGATCGGTGTCATCCGGCCGTGGCAGTCACTGGGACCGCCCTCGACGTGGTCGAGGACGTGCTGGGAGTGCAGGCACGACGGACAGTGATTGCGCCGTGTGCCGTCACTGGCGAAGGCGGAGACCGTCAGGCCGCACCACGCGCACGCGAAGGTGGCGACCTTGAGGGTGTTGTTGTGCGGAGTGCTCGACGAAGGCTTGTTGCGGGTGGACACCCGGAGTGCTCCTTGCTGAGAGGATTTCGACGACAGCAAGAGCAGGCCGAGCGGCCTCGACGAAAAGGCGACCGGCTTCACACGGCCGGACGGACCGGCGGAGGGCGAAGACCGAGTCGGGGCACCGGAGACTCATGTCCGGTCGCCGTCCAGTGGGGACGGCTTCGACGGACGGACGTTACGCGGTGCGGCGAGGCGCGCTCAGCGCGGGCCGGGTCATAAAAACTCTTTTCCAGGGCATACAGCCCAGAGCAGACCGAAAGAACTCCGCCAGAGTACCCACCGCTCCGCGGTGGGTACCAACGAATTAATCCGGACCTCCTTCCGGCCGATTTCCGAAGCGGTACACCCGCCCGCGGCGGCCGGATCCATGGCGACGCCCTCGAAGATTTCCGGGCGAGGGCTCCCGGTCGGCGGAAGCGGGGACTCAGGGCTGGATGGGCATGGACCAGCAGTTGGAGGTGGCGGCCTTGCCCGAGAGGCGGTCGGTCAGCCAGGAGATGGCGTCCCCCTGGTCGGTGATGAGCGGTACGAGGTGGTTGGTGAGGATCTTGTCGCCGAGGTTGGGCAGCACGATGGCGTCGTAGGTGACGGCGGCACCCTTGGCGCACCAGTCGACGGCGAGCTTCCGGGCCTGCGAGTGGGGCACGATGTCGTCCTGGGTGCCGGTGGCCACCCGCACGGGTCCGGCGGGCTTGAGCGTGCCGACGCGCTGCTTGTCCAGGGCCGCCTGCGCGCGGGGATCGGCGGCGATGATGTCCCCGAGGGACTTGCCGCTGGTGGTCCACTTGTTGCTCTTGGTGAAGCCGTAGCGGAACAGCGCGTCACCGACGCACATGGTCGACGCGTCCGCCAGGGCGGCCCTGCCGGTCGCGCTGATGTTGGCGTCGACGATCGCCCGCAGGTCGGGGTCGGACTGGGCGAATCCGCTGATCGACCAGGCCAGCGCACCGGCGAGCGCACTGCCGTCGATCCCCTTCATGACCGAGGTCAGATCCGCCGGGGGCGCGCCGGAATAGGTTCCGGAGAGCGGGACGTCGGGTGCGTAGGAGGGCTGGAGTTCGGCGGCGGCGGCACTGGCACCGCCCCCCTGGCTGTATCCGTACAGGCCGGTTCTGGAAGCCGCGGTGACCGACGCGCCGGGTACGGAGCGGGCGGCGCGGGCCGCGTCCAGCAGGGCGTGCGCCTGGTCGAGGCGGTTGACGTAGGTGTGCAGACGGTCGGTGGCGCCGAGGCCGACGTAGTCGGTCACGACGACCGCGGCCCCGGTCGAGAGGATCCGGTAGATCGACAGCGCCTCGTAGCCCACGGAGATGGTGTCGCCGTTGAGGGTGAGCGGGTGTTGCAGCGCGAAGGACGGCGCGCACTGGTCGCCCTGGCCCATGGTGCCCGAGGCCAGCGCGACCAAGGGACGCGGTCCCGTGCCCTTCCAGGCGGCCGAGGGCTCGATGTAGGCGCCGGTCACGGCGACGGGCTGCCCGGTCGAGTCGGTGGACTTGTACATCAGACGGGTCGCGGTGCCCGGCATCGGGCGGCCGTCCAGGCCCGGAATCCGCAGCCCGAGCGGCAGAGGTTCAGTACGGACCAACGCCCCGTTGGCCGAAGGCAGTTGGGCGGGCGGGGTGTAGAAGGGGGGGATGGTCACCCCGCGGGAGACGACGGGGTCCGTCGTGGCGGCCCCGTCCGGTGCGGCGGCAGTGGCCGGTACGGCCGAGAGCCCGGCACAGACGGTGCCGGTGACGACGGCACCGACCAGCAGGCGCAGACCGGCCCCGGCGCCGCGCCCGGCCGACGGGCCCGAAGCGAAGGGGGAACGGGAAAAGGAACGAGAACGGGTTTTCTTGCGGCTCATGAAGGGCTCCTCGTCGCACACCGAAATGCAGGAGACAACGCTGTTACTCACCAGTTACTTACCGCAGAGTAAGTCTGGCGCCGGTGAGCGACAAGACGTCTGCACGCGCCGTCCTCGTCGAAGCGCACGGCCGTGCCCCGGCCGGTCTTCGACCCGGCGGGTGGCTGACAGGATGGGGGCATGGCGACGGACCAGATGTGGGCGGGGCTTCCCGACGACCTGCGGGCGGCGAAGGCGCTCGTGTACGACCCGAGCGGTTTTGCCTGCTCACTGCCGGTGCCCGAACCGGAGGGCGCCGAGTACGCGGCCCACGCCTTCACGCTCGACGGACTCTCGGTCCGGTTCCGCGTGGCCAGGACCACCCCGAAGAAAGCGGGTCAGTTCGTCACCGTGTGGCAGCGGTCCGAGGAAGGACCGATCCGGCCCTTCGACGCCGACGACGGGGTGGACCTCTTCGTCATCAGCAGCCGGGACGACGACGGCTTCGGGCAGTTCGTCTTCCCGTGCGAGGTCCTGATCGGGCGCGGCATCGTCTCCCGCGACGGTTCCGGCGGGAAGCGGGGTTTCCGCGTCTATCCGCCCTGGGTGACCACGACCAGCCGGCAGGCCGACGCCACGCAGGCATGGCAGGTGAAGCACTTCCTCCGCCTCGGTGAGGACGGGCCCGCCGATCCGGCCCGCGCCCGCGCCCTCCACCACCCCGTGGGTTCCGGTCGCCGTCGTCACCTCCGACCTCGGTGACCCCCTGTTCATGCTGCTGCCTCATCGGACGCCCCGCGGTTTCCGTCTCGCTCCGAGGGCATTTCCTCAACGCGTCAGCCGCTTGACCGGCCGTCCGCGACGGCAACGAAGCCCGGGTCGACGGGGCGCCGCAGCTGCCGCGGCCGGTTTCGGCGGGCCTGCCGAACCCTGCGGCGCGTTCGAACCGGCACCGACAGCTTCGGAGCGCGCGGCGTTCGACGCGCGCTCCAAGACACCAACAGCGGTACCAGCGAGCCACGTTGTCTTTCCCATGGGGGCGGAGGATCGTTGGTATGCCATCCGGGCGGGAAGGAGCAGCGCCATGGCCGCGGAGTTTCGGAGTGACGTCCTGGGGGCCTCGCAGGTGCGGATATTCTCGGTTCACGGCGACGTGGCCGGGGCCGGATTCCTGATTGCCGCGGACCTGGTGTGCACCTGCGCACACGTCGTCGAAGAGGCCCTGGATCTCCCGGCGCCCACGGGCGAGGCCCCCGGCGGGTCGGTGAGCCTCGACTTCCCGCTCCTGTCCGCCCGGCCCTCCGCGCGGGCAAGCGTGGTCTCCTGGCGTCACGGGCGAGCCGATGTCGCGCTGCTGCGGCTCGACCGGCCCGTCGAGGGGGCAAGGCCGGCGGGGCTCGTCGACGGCACCGGAGTCTGGGAGCACCCGTTCCGTGCGTTCGGACACCCAGAGGGTGCGGATCACGGAGTCTGGGTGCGTGGCACCCTGCGCGCCGGCATGGCTGCGGGGCTCCTGCAGATGGAGGCGCACCTGCCCGGACCCCGTGTCACGGAAGGGTTCAGCGGATCCCCGGTGTGGGACGGCACCCAGGGCGGGGTCGTCGGCATGACCGTGGCCGCTCACCGAGGGGAGAGCACCGCCTATTTGCTGCCGTCGGCCGATCTGATCGATGAGCACATCATGCCGGCACGTTGCCCGTTCCGGGGACTGGAGCCCTTCACCGAGGAACAGTCGCAGTTCTTCCACGGTCGTGACGCCGACACCGCCCGGATGCTGGAGGCTCTTGAACAGAGGCCGGTGGTGCTGGTGGTCGGGCCCTCGGGGTGTGGGAAGTCCTCCCTGATGAGGGCCGGGGTGCTGCCCCGGTTACGGGACCAGGGCGTCGGCGTGTCCGAGTTGCGTCCTGCCCCGGACGCCCGGGCGACCTCCGTTCTCGCCCACGTACTGACCGATGTCCTGGAACCGGGGCTCGACGAGATCGAACGCCTCGTCAGGGCCGAGGAACTGGCCTGGCTCCTCGCCGACGGCCCGGACGTCCTCGCGGCGCTGCGGGGACGGATCCTGGCCCGCGGCCCGAGTGCCGGGCACGTGCTCTTCGTGGACCAGTTCGAGGAGTACGCACGTGCCGTGCCCGCCGAGGCGTGCGAGCTGTTCCGCATGCTTTCCGGCCTTGCCGGCCGACGGGGCGCGACAGCCCTGCGGGTCGTCGTCACGGCGCGTCCCGACTCCCTCGACGCGCTGGTGAGGGTCGGTACGTCCGGCGCTGTCAGCGAGGCCGTGCGATTCCTCGCACCGCTGAGCGACGACGACTTGAAGCGCGCGGTGACTGCTCCCGTCGACGCCGTGCCGGGGGTGTGGTTCGAGCCGGGACTGCCCGAGAGGATCGTCGCGGACGCGGGCGACGAGCCCGGGCGGATGCCGCTGGTCCAGTTCGCTCTGACCGAGTTGTGGCACCGGCGCAGCAATTCGATGCTCACCCATGACGCCTATGACGCGTTCAAGGGCATTGGAGGAGCCCTGGCCGGGCACGCGGACAGTGTCCACTCGCAGTTGGAACGGAAGCAGCAGGAGCTTGCTCCCAGGTTGTTCGCGCAGCTGGCCCGGCCGGGTGACGGCGACACCTTCGTCCGCCGGCCCGCCCGCACCACCGATCTCGCTCCGGAACTCCTCGAACTCGCCCGCGAGCTGACCCAGTCATCGCGGAGACTCCTCGTCCTCTCGCAAGCCGCGGGGGAATCAGGACAGGAGGAGATCGTCGACCTGGCGCACGAAGCGCTGATCGGATTCTGGCCGCTCCTTCGGACCTGGCTGGTGGAGTCCCGGGACTTCCGTGCCTGGCAGGAGCAGTTGCGCGCCGACGCGGAGCGCTGGCGGGCGCGGAAGAGCGATCCCGCGCGTCTGCTCAGCGGCGCGGACCTGGCCGAGGCGGACCTCAAGCTCAAGGGACACAGCCAGGACGTCTCCGCGGAGGAGCACGCCTACATCCAGTCGAGCCGCCGCCATTCCCGGCGCAGGATTCGCGTGCGCAGGGGCGCGGTGGGAGCGCTCGTCGCGCTCACGGTGCTCTCCGTCGTCCTGGCGCTCTCCACCTGGCGTGGCCTGCAGAGTGCCGAACGGCAGCTCCGCTTCCAGGCGGCGGGCCTCCTCGCCCAGGCATCCGAGGCGCGCCCGCCGGACGATCCCGCCACGGCACTGCAACTCGCGCTGGCTGCCTACAACGCCCGGCCGACCGCCACGACACGCCAGGTCCTGCTGAACCAGTACGTCCGCGGACAGCACCTGCTGGCCAGCCACCCCTCGGTCTGGAAGGGACGTGCCACGAGCCTGAGGTCCACCCCGGACGGCCGCGTACTGGTGGTCACATCGAGGCGGAGCAGCGACAACCCCCGGTTCACCGTGGTCACCGGCGCCCTGAGCGGCACGCCCCGCGCACGGGTGCTCAGTGGCGTACCCAAAGGGCTGGTGCACGAACAGGCCCTGAGCCCCGACGGCCGCTTCTTCGCCGCCGCGAGCTCGTCCGATGCCGTGCTCCTGTGGCGACTGGACGGCTCCTCCCGCCCCGAGTCGCTGTCCGTGATCCACCCGGCGGCCGGAACGATCAACAGCACCCTGGACTTCAGCAGCGACAGCAAGCGGCTCCTGCTGACCGCGAAGCCCTCGTCCCGCTGCTCCCCCCTTCCCAAGTGCCCGCCCCCGTTCGCCGAGGCATGGGAGACCGAATCGGGCGCCCCCATCCGCGTAGCCGACGGGCTCGTCCCCGAGCGAGGGGCGCAGGAGGCGGCTTTCACCTCCGACCCGGATTCCGTCGCGACCATCAGCTCCCCCGACCTGGACCACCATCGCCTCGAAATCAGGGACCTGCGCACCTCCCGGCTGCGATACACCGCCACCGTCAAGAACAACCTGGACTCGGGCTTCAGACTGGCGGCCGGTGGTGAACTCCTCATCGGCCTGAACGGTGACAACGCGTACGCGCGGCCCCTCGGAACCACCCCCGGTCGTCGCACCGAACTGCTCGACGTCCGCTGGGGCGCGGACAGCACCCAGCGCTTCCACGTGTCGTCGAACGAGTCCTCAAGTGGCACCGACGAGGGACTCTACGACGAGAGAATCCTGACCGACCTCGGTACCGGGCAGACCCACATCGCCCGTATTCCCAGTGCCCGCGACACGGAACTCTCCGACGCGGGCCTCGCGGTGGTGCCCCGCGACGACGGCGGGACGGTGGTCCTGGTACCGCTCGGCACAGCGCTCATGGTCGTGCGCGCCGAGCGCTATGACCGCAAACAGTTCCCCGCCACGGACGGCGACGCGGCCACCAGCATCTCCCCGGACCGGCGCTTCATGGCCATCGCGGACCAGCGCAGCCTGCAGGTCGTCGACACGTCCGGCGCCCGGCGGCAGTCCGTGTCGCTCCCGTTCATCGACGACGCGCCGTCCTGGACGCTCTCCTGGACCGCGGATTCACGACGGGTCGTGGTGTGGAGCAGAGGGGGCAACCTGCTCGCCGCGTACCCGGCAGGAAGCCTGAAGGACAAGGTGCCGCTCGACGGTGCGCTGCCCGGGGCGAAGGCGGCGGAGAGGGAGGAGTACGACCAGGGAGGCGAGGTGGAGGAAGTCGCCGCCCTGGGCGGCAGCCAGATCGCCCTGCTGACGCTCGACGGACGCCTCGCCCGGGTCGACACGGCCAACGGGGCCCTCCTGACGAGGCCGGTCCCGGCCCACCCCGATCCCGACCGGTCCGGCATGGGCACCCTCGACGACATCTTCACCGAGGGCCGACTCGTCCCCCGGCCGCACCACCCCGGGCAGGTCGTGGCGGTGACCCGGCGCGGCGCCGCGTTCGGCGACATCCTGCTGTGGGACCTTCGCACGTCCCGGCACATCAGGACCCTGACGGGGCTCCCGATCTCAGCGCCGTCCGTCAGCAGCGACGAGCCGTCGCCCGGTCCTCTCGTCTTCGACGAGCGCGGTACCCGTCTGGCCGTCCAGACCAGCAGCAGGAAGATCCGGGTGTGGGACGTCGACCGGGGCAAGCCGCTGCCCGGCAGCGCAACCAGCTCCACGGACGGGTACATGATCGGCGTCGGTGCCGGGGACCGGGTCCTCACCTACAAGGAAGGCCGGGTGACGATCCACGACCTGACCGACGCCGAGAACTCCACCACGTTGAACGTCCCCGAAGAAGCGGTGGCCTCCGTGCAGGGGAACCGTCTGGAGGTGCTCATCGGAGGGGTGAAGGAGACCTTCACCTTGCGGCGCAGGACCTTCGACCTGCGTCCCGAGGCCCAGTTCCGCGCCCTGTGCAAAGTCGCGGCCCGCGACTACACCCCCGCCGAGCGTGAGCTGCTGCCGGACGGAACCCCGGAACAGCCCCCCTGCACCTGACCTGGAGGCACGAGAAGATCCCGCGACCGAGTCCGGCAACACCACTGTCCGGCCGGGGTCCTTCCCGCAGAATGATCCGCATGACCGATTCACAGGATTTCGCTCTCTCGGACGGAACCACAGTCCACTTCCTGATCCGGCCCGCGGAGCGTCCCGCCTCCGACGCGGAGCAGGCACCGGACGGCATCGGCCCGCTCGTTCCGGTCTCCAGGCGAGGGCGAGCGACCGCTGCCGTCGCCGCCGACGCACTGCGTACCACGCTGCAACCCCTCGGCTCGCTGGTCCAGGACGTGCACGACGCGATCACCACAGGGGCGACCCCGCCCGCCGAAGTATCCGTCACCTTCGGCGTTCAGCTCGGGCACGACCTCAAACTCGGCATCGTCAGTGGCAGCGGGCAGGCACACCTGACGGTCACCGCCACCTGGAAACCGGAACAGAACCAGGAACCCGGAGCCTGACAGCACCAGCGGCGGCCCTCGGTCATGCTGTCACCGACAAGTCGGAGTCCCGTGGCCGTCCTCTGTCCCCAGCACTCGTGTAACCGACCTTGATCGCAGGTCAGTCGAACGAGCAAATGACGGTCAGCCGTACCACTCCAGGAAGTCGCCGATCAGCTCCGGCGGGTTGGCGGCCCTGGTGGCCTCCTCGTCCCAGCCCGGCTGGTCCATGTCGAACACGACGACGGGCAGCGGGCGGCCGAAGATCCTCTCGACGGCGCCGCTCTCGTTGAGATGGCGGCCGAGGTCGATGACGGCTTCCTGGAAGTGGAGTTGAAGGCGATCGGCCTTGGCGGCGAGCTCGGCGTCGTCCAGCAGCCGGTCGAGGTCGAACTCTCCGTCGTGCCAGAGGCCGAGGCGCCTTGCCTCCTCCTCGTACAGCATGCCTCCGGCCGGGTCCTCGGGGACGTTGCCGAGCCTGTCAAAGCCCTCAAGGAGCCAGAAGGCGTAGTTCCAGCGCACCTCCTGCGGGTCGGCGCCATCCTTGCGCGCCTCCTCCTCGTACCGGCTCTCCGTGTTGTAGCCGATGTCCACGAACGAGTGGCGGTCGTCGCCATCGACGCGCCAGATGTTGAAGGCGAGGACGTAGGTCTCGGCCCTCAGTTCCTCGGGCACGCGCTCCAGGATGTCGATGCTCGCCTGCCGCAGGTGGTCCTGGAAGGTCTTCGGTTCCGTCATGGCGACAGCGTCTCACCCGCCGGTCCTGGCGACTTCGCCACCGTGGGCGTCGCATGCGTGGGAACCCTCCTCTTCCCGAAGGGGACTTCGGGAAGCCGGACGGGTCAGGAAGCCTTGACGGACTCCACGAACGGCGTCCACGCGGACGCGTTCACGACGAGCACCGGCCCCTCGGGGCGCTTGGAGTCGCGGACGGGGACGATGCCGGGGTGGCCGTCCGCGACTTCGAGGCAGTTGCCGCCGCTGCCGTTGCTGTGACTGCTCTTGCGCCAGCGGGCGAACTCCTCGGCTACTTCGAGGCACTCGCCGCCGCTGCCGTTGCTGTAGCTGCTCTTGCGCCAAGTAGCCAGGTGGAGATCAAGCCCGATGCCGGCCATTCCGGTACTCCTCAGCCGCCTTCTCGATCAGGTCGAGGGACACCTCCGGCGGCAAGGCGGCGGCCCTCAGTCGATCGTATGCCTTGCGGTACTGCATCATGAGAGACGGATCATCGATGGTTTGGCCGTGATAGGGGCCCTCGGTGTAGAGCAGCGATGGCTCGTCGTCGAAGTCCATGAAGAAGAGTGGCATCTCGGCGAACGGTCGAGTTGGGCCGTTCCACGGCAGGATCTGTGTGACGATGCGGCGGCGTCGAACCAGAGCGGCGATGTGCTCCAACTGTTCCGCCATTTCCTCGGGCGGAACGATGGGGTGACGCACCAGAGACTCGTCCAGAACAGCCCAGTACTCGGGCTTTTTGGGGTTGTCGAAGAGCTGGGCCCGTTCCAGCCGGGCGACGATTTTGGCTTCGACGCTCTCCGGTTCCTCCAGGGGGTGTGTGGAGCGGATGACGGCATGTGCGTACGACCTCGTCTGGAGCAGTCCTGGGAGAAGGGCATTGGACCAGTGGCTGATGGTTCGGGCCCGGGTTTCCGCCTCCACCACCGGGGCGAAGGACGGGGCATGCGCCCCTCGCTTGGCCTTCCGTACGTCTTCGCAACTCCGCGCGAAATAACCGTCCGTGCCGAACACCCGGTCCGCGTGCTGGGCCAGGTCCAGCGGCATGCTGCGGTTGCCGTGCTCGATCTCGCTGAGGAGTGAGATTCCGTAGAAGCTGGCCTCCGAGAACTTCTCCAGGGTCATCCCGGCTTTCTCCCGCTGGTAGCGGAGTTCCTTGCCGTAGAACTGCGGGACGCCCGCCGAGCCGTCGATCTCCTTGCGCGTAGCCACCGTTGACCACCTTTCGCGCTGTGCGTTGTGGAGCGGGAAACCCTTTCAAGGTAGTGGTCCGTGCGGCAGCGTGTGAGGTGTTCGTCACAGTGTGCAACGAAAGGTGTACGGCTCCTCATGGACGACAAGTACGACGGCGGGTCCGGTGAACGGACCGGTGACACATCCATGCACGACATCCCCACCTACGACGTCGGTGCGGCCATCGACGCGTTGCGGGGCGCGCTCACCGCGCACGGCATCACGCTGCCGTCGCTCGGGGTCGATCCGCTGACCCTCGCCGGGTGGACGACCCGGCCGCCGTTGATCGCGCTCGGCAACTGCAACGCGGCCACCGCGCACCGGCTGGCCGAGGTGTTGCGTGCGGCGGCCGGGGGATGAGCCCGTTGCCGGTCGCGCTGGACCTGATCGCCGCGCCGAGGGCCGTACCGGAAGTGCGGCGGACCCTGCGGGAGCGGTGCGGGGGTGCGGATTCGCCCGATCTGCTGCTCTGCGTGAGCGAGTTGCTGACCAATGCGATCGTGCACCTCGGGGAGGGGACGCCGGTGACGCTCCGGGTCAGCGGTACGTGCACCGGACGGGTCCGGGTCGAGCTGAGCGATCCCGAACCGGGTGCCTGGCCGGTGCTGCGGAGTGCGGCGGGCGGTGACGAGTCGGGGCGGGGGCTGGCGCTCGTGGACGCGCTGGCGCTGTGGTGGGGCGTCGAACAGGGGCCGCGCGGCAAGACGGTCTGGTGCGAACTGCGGGCCCCCGGTCCGTCCTCCGGCGAAGGACGGACCGGCGGAACGGGTCAGCGCAGGGTGAGCGAGGTCTCGGAGTCGACGCGGGTCAGCTTCTCCGGGTTGCGCACGTAGTAGAGGCCGGTGATGTGGGCGTCCTCGATCCGGAACGCCACGACGCCGTCGATCTCGCCGTCCAGGCGCAGCAGGAACGCCGGGTGGCCGTTGGCCAGGGTGGGGTCGATGGTGATCGTCTCGGTGACCTTCCGGGTGCCGCCGACGAGGTAGCGGGCCACCTTGTCGGCGCCGATGATCGGCCGCCGGGACGCCTGCTTGACGCCGCCGCCGTCGCCGAGGAGGACGACGTCGGGGGCGAGTACGTCCAGGAGGCCCTGGAGGTCCCCGGTCTCCAGGGCGCGCCGGAACGAGTCCACCGCCGCCCGGGACACGCTCGCCGAGACCGCCGCGCGGGGGCGGCGGGCGTCGACGTGGCGACGGGCGCGGTGGGCGATCTGGCGGACGGCCGCCGGGGTCTTGTCGACGGCGGCGGCGATCTCGTCGTAGTCGACGTCGAAGACCTCCCGCAGCACGAAGACGGCGCGTTCCGTCGGCGACAGGGTCTCCAGGACGAGCATCAGGGCCATCGACACGCTCTCGGCGAGTTCGACGTCCTCGGCCACGTCCGGTGCGGTGAGCACCGGTTCGGGAAGCCAGGGGCCGACGTACGCCTCCCTGCGGCGCGACAGCGTGCGCAGCCGGTTGAGGGCCTGGCGGGTGGTGATCCGTACCAGGTAGGCGCGGTGGTCGCGGACCTGGTCCAGGTCGACCTCGACCCACCGCAGCCAGGTCTCCTGGAGGACGTCCTCCGCGTCGGCCGCCGATCCGAGCATCTCGTAGGCGACGGTGAAGAGGAGATTGCGGTGGGCGACGAATGCCTCGGTCGCCGGGTCGGTGGTGGCGATCTCGTCGTGGTCGCCGCGGTCGTCGTTCACGTCTTCTGGCCTCTCTGCAACTCTCTCGGCCGACGGGTTTCCGGTTCTTACGCCGTACGCCCGGCGGCGGTGGCCGGTGCCTCGTCGCGTGCGGGGCTCGGACCGTTCCTGTGCGCCTTGCGCGCCTCGTTCGTCAACTGCTTGACGGTGGACTTGCAGACGAACTCCTTGAGCTTCGCACCGGGGCCGCCCGTCAGGAGGACCGGGATCGCGCGGTCGCTCTTGGTGGCGAACTGGAAGATCCCGGCGCTGCGGCCCAGGCTGAGGCACTGGCCGGCGAAGAGCAGCTTGAGGGGTGCGGGGCGGTCGCCCGCGATCCGGCTGAGCACCGTGCGGGCGGCGCGCGAACCCAGTTGGCCCGCGGCCTGGCAGCTCATCCGGAACGGCATGTCCACCGGCGCCGCCGCGTCCCCGGCCGCGATGATCCGGGCGTCGTCCACGCTGGTCAGCGTCTCGTCCGTGAGCAGGCGGCCCACGGCGTCGGTGCTCAGTCCGCTGCGGGCGGCCAGGTCCGGCACGCCGAAGCCGGTGGCCCAGACGGTGACCCGGCTGGGGAGTTCGCGGCCGTCGTCGAGCCGTACGGCGTCGGCGGTCACGGCCGCGACCCGTGCGCCGGGGCCCGCGATCACGGTCACGCCGAGTCCGGCGAGGGTGCGGGCGACCGAGCGGCGGCCCCGGGGGTGCAGGTACGGGCCGAGCTCCTCGCCGCAGACCAGGGTCACCGACCGGCCCTCCTCCGCCAGTTCGGCGGCGGTCTCGATGCCGGTCGGGCCGGAGCCGACCACGGTCACCGGGGCCGTCGCGGGCGCGTCGGCGATCACCGGCCGCAGCCGCCGCGCCTCCTCCAGGGTGGCGATCGGGTGGGCGAACTCCGCCGCGCCGGGCACGTCCGGTTCGGCGCTGCCGCTGCCCACCGCGTAGATCAGGTAGTCGTAGCCGACCGTGCCGCCGCCGTCCGCCAGTTCCAGGCGGCGCCCGGCCGCGTCGATCGTCGCGACGCTGTCGACCACCAGCCGGACGTTCTCGGCCAGGACCTCCCCGTAGCCGACGACCGCGTCGTCGTTCCCGCCGACCAGCTGGTGCAGGCGGATGCGCTCGACGAAGTCGGGACGCGGGTTGATCAGCGTCACGGTCACGTCCTCGTGGTGTGCCAGCCGGTTGGCCGCGGTGACGCCCGCGTAGCCCCCGCCGATGACTACCACGTCGGTGTTCTTGTTCATGGTGTCCACGTCTCCGTCCGGTCCGTCGGTCGCTTTCGGCATCAAGACACCGGGGGGCGGACCGCTGTGACAGGAGGTGAGGCAGGTCACTCGAAGGTGCGGGGAACGGGCCCGGGCACGGGGGTGTGCGAGCCCCTGCGTTCCGTCCGGGGTGGGGATTGCCCCACCCCGTTCAGGGGGCTCGTCGGAGTGTTCGGGGCCGGTGCCGCGTGATCGTCTGTCCACACGGGATTCATGGAGTGGGAGGGGGACAAGTGAAGGCCGGAATCGGTTACTTGGCGTGGATCGTGGGGGTGGTGCAGTTCTTCGTGGTTCATGGCATCGCCGAGTCGGCCTGGGCGAAACCGGCGTACAGCTGGGCACGGAACAACATCAGCGATCTGGGCAACGCGCACTGTGCGATGCAGTCGGAGCCCGAACCCCGGTACATCTGCTCGCCCGAGCACGGCCTGATGAACTTCTCGTTCGTCACCCTGGGGCTGCTGCTCGTCGTCGGTGTCGTCCTGACCGGTGGTGCCCTGTGGCGCGGGGGTGCGGCCGGTGTCGTGGCCCGGCTCCTGCTGGTCGGTGCCGGTGCGGGATTCGCACTGGCCGGGCTGGCTCCCGCCGACGTCGACGAGAACCAGCACGTTCTGGGTGCCCTCCTGATCATGGCGGTGGGCAACATCGGTCTCGTCCTGGCGGCCTTCTGCCTGAGGGGGCGGGTTCCGGCCCCGCTGCGGTGGGCCACCGGTCTGCTGGGCGTCACGGCGATCACGGCCCTGGGGCTGTTCCTCTCGCACCGGTACCTCGGCCTCGGCATGGGCGGCATGGAGCGCGTCGCGGCGTTCCCCCTCCTGGTGTGGGCGCTGGGGGCCGGCGTCTTCGGCCTCGTCCGCCCCGCGGGTCGTACGAGCGGATCGACGCGCGGAACGGTGTCCGCAGGGCATCTCGGCCGTGCGGGCTGAGAGTTCGGCCGCTACGGGGTCCTACGTGGACGGCCGCGGGGCCCCTGTCAAGCTCATCGGCAGCAACGGGAACGTTCTGCGGGAGCTGCCGCCCGGAGGCGGCATAGTGGGTGTCGACTGGTCGACGGTATGGACGATCCGTCTCTGCTGACGGACCGTCCGGCCTGACACGGACGGTTCCGTCGCGCAGCCGCCGGTCCGGTGCGCAGGCACCGGGCGGCGGGCGCCCGGCCAGTGGGCCCGTCGGTGCGGGACCGGCGGGTCCGGGGCGGGCGGTGCGAGCCCGCCCCGGGCCCGTACCGCCCACCTCGGCGGCCGCTCGCACCGCCCACTTCGGAGGCACCCGTACCGCCCCGCTTCGGAGGCGTCCGTACCGCCCGCCCCGGCGACGCTCGTGCCGGTCACCTCGGCGGCAGGGGCGGGCGTCGGCGGTCCGGGACGTTGTCGTACGTCGGCGGGGTCGCCGCCGGTTGTGCGGCCAGCAGGTCCAGGGCCAGCCGCACCGCGTCGTCGAGCACCGCGTACCGGCCCTCCGCCCAGTCGAGGGGGGTGCGCAGGGCCTCCAGGTCCGGTTCGACGCCGTGGTTCTCGACCGACCAGCCGTACGTGTCGAACCAGGCGGCGTTCATCGGCACGGTGATCACCGTGCCGTCCACCAGCCGGTGCCGGCCCGTCATGCCGACCACGCCGCCCCAGGTCCGCTGGCCCACCACCGGGCCCAGCTTCAGCAGCCGGAACGCGGCGGTGATCATGTCGCCGTCGGAGGCCGTCGCCTCGTCGGCCAGGGCGACCACCGGGCCCCGGGGGGCGTTGGAGGCGTAACTGACGGGCTGGGCGTTGCGGGTCAGGTCCCAGCCGAGGATCGTGCGGGTCAGCTTCTCCACCACCAGTTCGCTGATGTTGCCGCCCGCGTTGCCGCGCACGTCGACGATCAGGGCCGGGCGGGACACCTCCAGGCGCAGGTCCCGGTTGAACTGGGCCCAGCCGGAGCCGCCCATGTCCGGGATGTGCAGGTAGCCGCACTTGCCGCCGCTCAACTCCCGTACGACCTCGCGGCGTTTGGCCACCCAGTCCTGGTAGCGCAGGGGGCGTTCGTCGACCAGCGGGACGACGGCGACGCGGCGGGAACGGTCGCCGCCCCCGGCGGCGCGGAAGGTGAGTTCGACCGTGGTGCCGCCCGCCGCCGACAGCAGCGGGTAGGGGCCCGCGACCGGGTCCACCGGGCGGCCGTCGACATGGGTGAGGACCGCGCCCTCCCGGATGCCCGTACCGGCCAGCGGGGAACGGGCCTTGGAGTCGGAGGAGTCGCCGGGCAGGATGCGGCGGATCGTCCAGTCGCCGTCCCGGCACACCAGGTTCGCGCCGAGCAGGCCGATCGCCCGCTGGTAGTGCGGCGGGCCCTCGTTGCGGCGGGCCGGGGACACGTACGCGTGCGAGGTGCCCAGTTCGCCCAGGACCTCGCGCAGCAGGTCGGCGAACTCGTCGGGGGAGGCGACCCGTTCGACGAGCGGGCGGTACTGGTCGAGCACGGCGTCCCAGTCGATGCCGCACATGTCCGGTTCCCAGAAGTACGCGCGGATGATGCGGCCGGCCTCCGCGTACGCCTGCCGCCACTCCGCGGCCGGATCGACCTCGTGCAGGATGCGGCGCAGGTCCAGGTAGACCGTCGAGTCGCCGTCGGCGATCTCGGTCGCGGGCACGGCGCGCAGCTCGCCCTCGTCCATGACGACCAGCCGGCTGGCGTCGCCGCTGACCGCGAACCAGTCGAGGTGGGCGACGAGTTCGGTCCTGCGGGCCTTGGAGATGTTGAAGTGTTCGAGGGTGGGGCGGCCCGACATGTCCGCAGGGTTGGCGAAGGTCTCGCCGAGCGCGCCCGAGATCGGCCAGCGCAGCCAGACCAGCCCGCCGCCGCTCACCGGGTACAGGGCCGAGTACTTCGACGCGGAGACCGGGAACGGCGTCACCCGGCTCTCCAGGCCCTCGAACTCGACGGTGACCGTGGACGGCCCCTCGCCCGTGACGGCCTCCGGGACCTCGTCGACCGGGTCGAGACCGCCCGCCGCCGGACGGCCCTCGGGGGACAGGGCGAACGGGGAGGGGGTCGCCGAGGAGAGCGGCACCAGGTAGGGGCGGCAGCCCAGCGGGAAGGACAGGTCGCCGGTGTGGACGTCGTAGACCGGGTCGAAGCCGCGCCAGGAGAGGAAGGCGAGGTAGCGGCCGTCGCCGGTGAAGACGGGGTTCTCGTCCTCGAAGCGGCCGTTGGTGACGTCGACGATGACGGGGGCGCCGGTGCCCAGGATGCGGGCCAGTTTGATCTGCCGCAGCGAACGGCCGATCCCGGGGTGCGACCAGGTCAGCCAGGCGCCGTCGGGGGAGAACGCCAGGTCGCGGACCGGGCCGTTGATGGAGCGGATCAGTTCGGTGGGCTCGCCGGTTCCCGCGCCGGTCCCTTCGCCGGTCCCTTCGGCGGTCTCCTCCCCGGTCTCCAGGATCAGCAGCCGGCCGTCGTCGGTGGCGATGGCCAGGCGCTCGCCGTCCGGGTCGGCGACCATCTCCTGGACCCGGCCGATCCGGCCGGAGGCCAGCCGGCGCGGCTCGCGGTCGCCGCTGGCGCGCGGCAGGGAGGCGATCTCGACGGCGTCCTCGCCGTCCGCGTCCGTGACGTAGGCGACCTGGGCGCCGCTGCCGAGCATCTCGGGCAGCCGGACCCGGACGCCGGGGGTGTCGGCGATGGTGCGGGCGGGGCCGTCGCGGTGGGTGAGCCAGTACAGGCTGCCGCGCACGGCGACGGCGCTGGCCCGGCCCGTCTCGTCCACGGACAGCGAGTCGATGTTGCTGGCGGCCGGGATCTGGTACGTGCGCCGCCCGGTGCGCGGGCCGCCGAGCCGGACCTCCAGCTTCCGGGGCACCGCGTCCGGCGAGGCCAGGTCGTCCACCAGCCACAGGTCGCCCGCGCACTGGTAGACCACCCGGTGGCCGTCGCTGGAGGCGTGCCGGGCGTAGAAGGCGTCGTGGTCGGTGTGGCGGCGCAGGTCGCCGCCGTCGGGGCGGCAGGAGTACAGGTTGCCGACGCCCTCGTGGTCGGAGAGGAACGCGATCCGCCCGGCGACGAACATGGGCGAGTCGAGATGGCCGCCGATGTCCGGGAGCAGCCGCTTGCCGTGCAGCCACAGGCGGCCCGTCGCGCCGCCCCGGTACCGCTTCCAGGAGGCCGGTTCGTGCGGCGGGGTGCCGGTGAGCAGCAGGGTGCGGCGCTCGCCCTCGATGTCGGCGATCGCGATGTCGGAGACCGGCCCCCAGGGCAGCTTGCCGCCGGGGCTGCCGTCCGTGTGCAGGGTGTAGGCCCAGGAGACGTGCGAGAACGGCTGGTTGTGCGAGGAGACGGCGAGGATCTGGGCGGCGTCCCCGGCGTCGGGGGTCCAGCCGCAGACCCGGGCGTCGGTCGATCCCCAGTAGGTGAGCCTGCGGGCCGGGCCGCCCTCCACCGGGGCGAGGTGGATCTCGGGGTCGAGGCTGCGCCAGGTCGTGTAGGCGATGCGGCTCCCGTCGGGGGAGAAGCGCGGATGGCCGACCCTGGTCCGGTCGACGGTCACCCGCCACGCCCGGCCGGGCCGCTCGCCCTCCGGCGCGAGAGGGGCGACCCAGAGATCGTCCTCGGCCGCGAAGCAGAGCAGGTCGTCGTGGAGGTGCGGGAAACGGAGATACGCGACGTCGTCACTCACCCTCCCATGCTTTCCGCGCGGAAGGGCCCCGGCAACTCGTGGTGCGGGGCGCGCCGGAGCACGGGGCGGGGCGTCGGAGCGGGGGAGGGGCCGCGGTGCGGGCCGCGGTGCGGGCTGTGGTGCGGAACACAAGCGAAACGATTTCGTTTCGCTGGAGGGGCGGGTAACGTCGAGGTGTACGAAACAGTTTCGTTCGGGCGACTGGTGTTCGAGTCGGCCGGCGAAGCTCATGTGCGTACCCGGACACTCGCGTACGCACTCCAGGACAGGAGGCCGGCACATGGCGCGCACCAGGCTCACGCCCGAGCGCGAGGGCGAGATGTACGCCGCCGTGCTCGACCTGCTCCGCGAGGTCGGTTACGACGCCCTGACCATGGACGCCGTCGCCGCCCGCACCCGTTCCAGCAAGGCCACCCTCTACCGCCAGTGGGGGAGCAAGCCCGAGCTGGTCGTCAAGGCTCTGCGGCACAACAAGCCGGTGTCCCTCCACGAGATCGACACCGGTTCGCTGCGCGGAGACTTCCACGCCGTGCTGAGCCGTACCGACGACTGTCAGATGGAGAAGGACTCCGCGCTGATGCGGGGCCTGAGCCATGCCGTCCACGAGAATCCCGATCTGCACGAGGCCCTGCGCGAGCTGCTGATCGAGCCGGAGATGACCGGCCTCGACCAACTGCTGCGCCGAGCCGTGGACCGGGGCGAGGTGCGTCCGGACAATCCGGCGCTGAAATACGTGTCACACATGCTGATCGGCGCCTTCGCCGCCCGGCAACTGGTCGAGGACCGCTCCGTCGACCAGGCGTTCCTGATCGATTACGTCGACTCCGTGGTTCTCCCCGCTCTCGGAGTCTGAGGTACCGGTTCCCCGGGCCGACCCCGCTCCCCGCGAGGCCGGTTCCGTCCCCTCGCACGGCCTTCTCCCCGCTCCACCTGACACGCCGCTCTCGTCGTCGGGCCGGTTCCACACGCCCTTTTCCACCCATACGACCTGACCGGGAGTACGCCCCCGTGGCCACATTCCTCTACAAACTCGGACGGCTCGCCTTCCGGCGCCGCCGTTACGTCGCCCTGGTCTGGGTGGCGCTGCTGGCACTCGCCGGATTCGGCGCGGCCTCCGCGTCCACCGCCACCTCCAGCTCCTTCTCGATACCGGGCACGGAGGCGCAGCGCGCCTTCGACCTGCTGGAACAGCGCTTCCCCGGAGTCGGCGCCGACGGCGCGACCGCCCGGGTCGTCTTCAAGGCACCCGGCGACGGGAAGATGACCGACCCGGCCAACAAGGCCGAGGTGAACAAGGTCGTCGGAGAGCTGAAGTCCGGCTCGGACCAGATCGCCGCGGTCACCGACCCGTACACCGCCGGTGCCGTCAGCAAGGACGGGTCCACGGCGTACGTCTCGGTGTCCTACAAGGTCAACTCGATGGAGCTGACCGACGCGACCCGGGAGTCCCTGGAGGACGTGGGCCACGCGGCGCAGAAGAGCGGGCTGACCGTCGAGATCGGCGGCGACGCGCTCATGGTGATCCCCGAGACCGGGGCCACCGAGATCATCGGCGTCGCGGTCGCCGCGGTGGTGCTGGTCATCACCTTCGGCTCGCTGGTCGCGGCCGGGCTGCCGCTGCTCACCGCCCTGATCGGCGTCGGCGTCGGCGTCTCGACGATCACGGCGCTGGCGAACGTGCTCGACCTCGGCTCCACCACCTCCATCCTCGCGATGATGATCGGCCTCGCGGTCGGCATCGACTACGCGCTGTTCATCGTCTCCCGCTACCGCGCCGAGCTGGCCGAGGGTCGGGAGCGCGAGGAGGCGGCCGGGCGGGCCGTCGGCACGGCCGGGTCCGCGGTGGTCTTCGCCGGGCTCACCGTCGTCATCGCGCTGGCCGGCCTCGCGGTCGTGAACATCCCGATGCTGACGAAGATGGGCTTCGCCGCGGCCGGCACGGTCGTGATCGCCGTCCTCATCGCGCTCACCCTGGTCCCGGCGATGATGGGCTTCGCGGGCAAGCGGGTCATGGGCCGCAAGGCGCGCAAGGCCGCCGGGGCCCCGTCCGAGTCCGAGGGGAAGCCGAACATGGGCACCCGCTGGGCGCGGTTCGTGCTGCGCAGGCCGGTGTGGGTGCTGCTGATCGGCGTCATCGGCCTCGGCACGGTCGCCGTCCCGGCCGCGTCCCTGGAGATGGGCCTGCCCGACGAGGGCTCCCAGCCCACCAGCACCACCCAGCGGCGCGCCTACGACCTGCTCTCGGACGGCTTCGGCCCCGGCTTCAACGGCCCGCTGATGGTGGTCGTCGACACCGCGAAGAGCTCCGACGGCAAGGCCGCGGCCAAGCAGGTCTCCGACGAGATCTCCGGCATCAAGGGCGTCGTCGCCGTCACCCCGGCCCAGTTCAACAAGGCCGGCGACACCGCGATGATCACCGTCATCCCGAAGGACCGGCCCAGCTCCGTCGACACGGAGAACGTCGTCCACTCCATCCGTGACGCGGGCGAGGGCCTCAAGTCCGACACCGGCGCGGAGGTCCTGGTCACCGGCTCCACGGCGATGAACATCGACTTCTCGCAGAAGATGAACGACGCGCTGCTGCCGTACCTGGCGCTCGTGGTCGGCCTCGCCTTCCTGCTCCTGATGCTGGTCTTCCGGTCGGTGCTGGTGCCGCTGAAGGCGGCCCTGGGCTTCCTGCTCTCGGTCGTCGCGGCCCTGGGTGCGGTCGTCGCGGTCTACCAGTGGGGCTGGCTCGGCTCGCTCTTCGGCGTGGAGCAGACCGGCCCGATCATGTCGATGATGCCGATCTTCATGGTGGGCGTGGTCTTCGGTCTGGCCATGGACTACGAGGTCTTCCTCGTGACCCGGATGCGCGAGGCGTACGTGCACGGCGAGAAGCCCGGCCAGGCGATCGTCACCGGCTTCCGGCACGGCGCCCGGGTGGTGACGGCCGCGGCCGTGATCATGATGGCGGTCTTCGCCGGCTTCATCGGCTCCAGCGAGCAGATGGTCAAGATGATCGGCTTCTCGCTCGCCATCGCCGTCTTCTTCGACGCGTTCGTGGTCCGGATGGCGATCGTGCCCGCGGTCCTGGCCCTGCTGGGCAGGCGCGCCTGGTGGCTGCCGAACTGGCTGGACCGGATCCTGCCGAACGTGGACGTGGAGGGCGAGAAGCTGCGCGAGCAGCTCGGCGAGACGTCCGCCGCGGGCCACGGACCCGGCGGCGACGCCGGGGGCGAGCGCGAGCTGGCCCGGGTCTGAGCCGGACGCCCGGCCTCCGGGCTCCCGGGCCGGGCTCCGAAGGCCCGGCCCGGACCGGGAAAGAGACTCCGGGGCCGCGTCCGAGCGGGACGCGGCCCCGGAAGCACCGGTCACCTGTGGGGACGGGGGGCCGGGGCGACAGCGGAAGCCCCCGTGCGAGCGGCACGGGGGCTTCCGCCATGGGGGCTCACGTCATGAGGGCTTGCGCCACGCGGGTGGTCCGGGCGGGACGCCGGGCCGGCGGGTCACGCGGGGACGTCGTGCGGCTGCCGTCCGCCGATGCCCTCGTCGTCGGCGTTCCCGTCATGGGTGCGGTGCAGGAATCGGACCAGCGGGGCGCTGTCGAACTGCACCACCTCCACGCCCTTCTCCGAGTGGAGCTCCACGACCAGCTGGGTGCGCCCGCACGGCCACACCCGGACGCCGTCGCGCTCGGCGGGGGAGAGCAGGCCGCGTTCCAGCAGGTCGCGGCCGAAGGACCAGTCGATGCCGCCGGGGAAGGCGACATGGACTGTGCGGGGGTCGTCGTCGGCGTCGTACAGCAGGTCCACCGGCACCGCCGGAAGGTCGGGGGTGTCGTTGACGAGCCAGGCTTCGGCCTGTTCATGAATCACGGGGGGCATGGCCGATTCCTCCTGTGTTTTCTCCTCTGCCATCAAATGTCGCACATTTTGCGCCAGGGGCACGGGTGGTTTCCGCCAGAGGGGTGGGCGGTCAGTTGTGACGAAGGCGCTCTTGCGAGGGCTTTGCAACAAGCCCCTATCATTGAGCGGTTCACGACATGTCCGCAGCAGCGCGGTCGCAGGAAGCGGAGCTTTGTCATGCATGTACCCGACGGATTCATCAACGCACCCGTCTCGGCCGTCACCGGAGTCGTCGCCGCCGGGGCCGTGGCGGTCGGCCTGCGGGGCGCCCGGCGGGAACTGGACGAGCGCACCGCGCCGCTGGCCGGCCTCGTGGCCGCGTTCATCTTCGCCGTGCAGATGCTGAACTTCCCGGTCGCGGCGGGCACCAGCGGACACCTGCTGGGCGGGGCGCTCGCCGCGATCCTGGTCGGGCCGTACACCGGGGTGCTCTGCGTCTCCGTCGTCCTGCTCATGCAGGGCGTTCTCTTCGCCGACGGCGGCCTCACCGCGCTCGGCGTGAACGTGCTCGTCATGGGCGTCGTCACCGTCGTCGTCGCGTACGCCCTCTTCCGCGGGCTGCTCGGCCTGCTGCCGCGCACCCGGCGCTCCGTGACCGCCGCCTCCTTCGTCGCCGCCCTGGTCTCCGTACCGGCCGCGGCCTGCGCCTTCACGCTGATCTACTGGATCGGCGGCACCACCGACATCGCGATCGGCAAGGTCTTCACCGCGATGGTCGGGGTCCACACCCTGATCGGCATCGGCGAGGCCGTGATCACCGGGCTGACCGTCGGCGCCGTCATCGCCGTACGCCCCGACCTGGTCCACGGCGCCCGCGGCCTCACCGCCCCGCTCAAGCTCCGGATCGACGGCGAACTGGTCGACGCCCCCGCCGCGCGGCCCGCCGCCGCCCCGGCCGCGACCCGCTCCCCCCGCGCCCTGTGGGCCACCGGCCTGGTCACCGCCCTCGTCCTGGCGGGCTTCGTCTCCTTCTACGCCTCCTCGAACCCCGACGGCCTGGAGAAGGTCGCCGCCGACAAGGGCATCGACGAGAAGGTCGAGGAGCACGCCGCCAAGGACTCGCCGCTCGCCGACTACGGTGTCAAGGACGTCTCCGACGCCCGGATCTCCGGCGGCCTCGCCGGGGTGATCGGGGTCGGCGTCACGATCGCGGTCGGCAGCGGCGTCTTCTACGTCGTCGCCCGTCGCCGCCGCACCCCGGACGCCCCCGGCACCACCGCCGCGCACGACCGCGAGACCGTCTGACCGGACCGGCCGTCCCACGGGAACCGCCGGTACGACCCGTACGCAACCCACAGCGCACAGCAACGCACAACCCGCAGCAACACAGCACGCACCACGCGACAGAAAGCCGTCTGACATGGGCGCAGGCCACGCACACAAGCTCTACCGGCACGGGCACTCGCCCGTCCACCGCCTGCCACCGCACTGCAAACTCGTCGCCGCCTTCTGCTTCGTCGTGGTCGTCGTCTCCACGCCGCGCGAGGCGATGTGGGCGTTCGCGCTGTACGCCGTGCTGATCGGCGCCGTCGCCGCCCTGGCCCGGATCCCGGCGGGCTTCCTGCTCAAGCGCCTGCTCGTCGAGGTGCCGTTCGTCGCGTTCGCGCTGCTCATGCCGTTCGTGGTGCCCGGCGAGCAGACCCACGTCCTCGGCCTCTCCGTCAGCGTCCCCGGCCTCTGGGGTGCCTGGAACGTCCTCGCCAAGGGCACCCTCGGCGTCGCCGTCTCCGTGCTCCTGGCCTCCACCACCGAACTGCGCGCCCTGCTGCTCGGCCTCCAGCGGCTCAGGATGCCCCCGCTGCTCGTCCAGATCGCCTCCTTCATGATCCGGTACGGCGACGTGATCACCGACGAGATGCGCCGGATGTCGATCGCCCGCCGCTCCCGGGGCTTCGAGGCCCGCGGCGTACGGCAGTGGGGTGTCCTGGCCACATCGGCGGGCGCCCTGTTCATCCGGTCGTACGAGCGCGGCGAACGCGTCCACCTCGCGATGGTCAGCCGCGGCTACACCGGTTCCATGCCGGTCATCGACGAGGTGACGGCCTCCCGGACCCAGTGGGCGCAGGCCGCGACCCTCCCCGTTCTCGCCCTCGTCACCTGTCTGCTGGGATGGACCGTATGAGCACCCCCACCGCCCCCGCCCCGTCCCTGGAGGTCAGCGGCCTCGCGTACGCCTACCCGGACGGTCACCAGGCCCTGTTCGGGGTGGACCTGACGGTCGCCAGGGGCGAACGCGTCGCCCTGCTCGGCCCGAACGGCGCCGGCAAGACCACCCTCGTCCTGCACCTCAACGGCATCCTCGACGCCGGGGCGGGCACCGTCCGCGTCGCCGGTCTCCCCGTCGGGAAGCGCAACCTCGCCGAGATCCGCCGCCGCGTCGGCATCGTCTTCCAGGACCCCGACGACCAGCTCTTCATGCCCACCGTCCGCGAGGACGTCGCCTTCGGCCCCGCCGCCTCCGGACTGCGCGGCGCCGAACTGGAGGAACGCGTCACCGAGGCCCTGAAGCAGGTCGGCATGGAGGAGTACGCGGACCGGCCGCCGCACCACCTCTCCTTCGGCCAGCGCCGCCGCGTCGCCGTCGCCACCGTCCTCGCCATGCGGCCGGAGATCCTCGTCCTCGACGAGCCGTCCTCCAACCTGGACCCGGCCTCGCGGCGCGAACTCGCCGACATCCTGCGCTCCCTGGACGTCACCGTGCTCATGGTCACCCACGACCTGCCGTACGCCCTGGAGCTCTGCCCGCGCTCGGTGATCCTCAGCGAGGGCGTCATCGCCGCCGACGACCGCACCCAGGACCTGCTCTGCGACGAGAAGCTGATGCGCGCCCACCGCCTGGAGCTGCCCTTCGGCTTCGACCCGCGCTCCGTGAGCGTCCCGCAGCCGTGAACGCACCGCGCTCCGCGGGCGATCCGCGCCCGTGAACGTGCCGTGACCACGAACAACGGGTGACCCGGCCCCCGCCCCGCCCGCGCGGGGATGCACCATGGGGGGATGAGCGGGAGCGCGGGAGCAGACGTGGACGTACGCGGCACGGTGGCGGCCGGATTCGAACCGGTCCGGGACGCGTTCGTCCGCAACTTCGAGCAGCGCGGCGAACGCGGCGCGGCCGTCGCCGTCTACCGGGACGGGCACAAGGTCGTCGACCTGTGGGCGGGTACGAGGGACGTGGACGGCACCGAACCCTGGGCCCTCGACACCGTGCAGATCGTCCGCTCGGCGGGCAAGGGCATCGCCGCCGCCGTACCGCTGCTGCTGCACCAGCGCGGCCAGGTCGACCTCGACGCCCCCGTCGGCACGTACTGGCCGGAGTTCAAGACGGCCGGCAAGGAACGCGTCCTCGTCCGGCACATCCTGTCCCACCGGGCCGGACTCCCCGCGCTCGACTGCCCGCTGACCCCCTCCGAGGCGGCCGACGGGAACTCCGGGCCGCAGGCCGTCGCCGCCCAGCGCCCCCAGTGGGAACCCGGCACCGACCACGGCTACCACGCCCAGACCTACAGCTGGCTCGTCGGCGAACTGGTGCGCCGGGTCACCGGCCGCACCATCGGCCGCTGGATCGCCGAGGAGATCGCCCGCCCCCTCGGCCTGGACTTCTGGTTCGGCCTCCCGGCCGACGAGACGCACCGGGTGGGCCGGATCGGGCCCGTCGAACCGCCCACCGACGGGAGCGGCGCCCTGCGGCTGCGCCCCAAGCGCTCGGTCACCGAGGCGTACCGCGACCCGCAGTCCCTCACCCGCCGAGCCTTCGGTGCCATCGACCCGCTGCCCGACGAGAACGACCCCGGCTACCGGGCGGCCGAACTCCCCGCCTCCAACGGCATCTCCACCGCCCGCGCCCTGGCCCGCTGCTACGCCGCGATGATCGGCCCGGTCGACGGCCACCGGCTGTTCGCCCCCGCCACCCTCACCCTGGCGCGTACCGAGGAGTCGGCGGGCCCGGACCGGGTCCTGGTCGTCAACACCCGTTTCGGCCTCGGCTACATGCTCCACGGCCCGGCGGCCCCGCTGCTGGCCCCCGGCTCCTTCGGCCACCCCGGCCGGGGCGGCTCCCTCGGCTTCGCCGATCCCGAATCCGGCATCGCGCTGGGCTATGTGACGAACGGCCTGCAGAAAGGAGTCACCGCCGACCCCCGCGCCCAGGCCCTGGTCAGGGCCGTGCGGTCGGCGCTGTGACTCCTCGGTGACTCTTCGGCTCTTCTGCGCCCTCTCCGCGCCCTGCGGATGCCGGGGGAAGCGAGGAGCCACCGCCGATCCCCGAGCCCGGCCCCCGGCCCCGGCCTCCCCGGCCCGGTCTCCACGCCCGGATTTCCATGCCCCGGCCCCCCGTGCCCAAGCGCTGGTCAGGGCAGTACGGTCGGCGCCATGACTCCTCCTCACCCCGCAACTCCCGCCCACCCCGCCGGGCCGCGATTCGACGGACATGTCGCGCTCCTCACCGGAGCGGGCCAGGGCATCGGCGCCGCCACGGCCCGCCGACTGGCCGCCGAGGGCGCCCGGGTCCTGGTCACCGACCTGGACGGCGACCGCGCCGAACGCACCGCCGAGGCGATACGCGAGACGGGCGGCACCGCCGAGGCACTGCCCTGCGACGTGGGCGACCGCACGGCGGTCGAGGCCGCGGTGGCCCACGCCGTCGCCGTCCTCGGCCGGCTCGACGTGCTGGTGAACAACGCGTACTCCTGTTCCTCGGACCTCCCGCTCTTCGAGGACGAGCCGGACGAGGCATGGGAACGCGACCTGGACATCTCGCTCTCCGGCCCGTACCGCTGTTCCCGCGCCGCGCTCCCGCACCTGATCGCCTCCGGGCGGGGCGCGATCGTCAACATCGGTTCGGTCAACGGCGAACAGGACTTCGGCAACCACGGCTACAGCGCGGCCAAGGCGGGCCTGGCCAGTCTGACCCGCACCCTCGCCGGGCACGCCGGGCCGCGCGGCGTGCGCGTCAATCTGGTCGCCCCCGGCACGGTCCGCACGGACGCCTGGGCGGGCCAGGACGTGGCGCTGGCCCGGGTCAGCCGCATCTACCCGCTCGGCCGGGTCGGCGAGCCGGACGACATCGCCTCCGCCGTCGCCTTCCTCGCCTCCCGCGACGCGGCCTGGATCACGGGGACCACACTGCGGGTCGACGGCGGACTCACGGCCACGAACTACGGCTTCCAGCACGCGATTTCGGGGGAGTAGGCACTGCTTTCCGGCCTCCTCCCCCCGGCACCCCGGAACGGAACGGCAGTTTCGTGCCGGGGTGCCCCCATCCGGTTGTCCCGGCCCCCTCCGGAAGGAAGGATTCGTTCCGATGACCGACGGGGAAGGGATCAACCGGCATGGCACGGAAGGCGATCGGGGTGGTGGCCGCACTGGCCGCGGCACTCGCACTGGTGTGGTTCGGCTATCTGGCCTTCTCCGACGAGGAGGAGAAGCCGTTCGTCACCTACCGCTACCGGGCCATGTGCGAGGAGCCCCAGAAGTTCTCCCAGGCGGCACCGCGCTCCGACAAGGGCCCCCGCCCCGTGGTCATCGACAACTACTGGACCGGGGCGGACTCCGCCTCGGACCGGCCGACCGCCGCGGACCTCCGGGTCTGGAACCCCGCGAAGCCGGAGACGGTGCAGCTCGTCGCCTGTGTCGAACGCACCGGCCGGGGCGAACAGGTCAAGCGCTGTGTCTACCAGACCATGCCCGACGTCATCGGCGGCACCGGCAGCGGCGAGACCAGGCAGCACCCGTTCTCCCTCTACCTCTACAAGGGCGTCTACAAGGTGACCGTGTACGAGGCCGCGACCGGAAAACGGCTGGGCAGCAAGGAGATCCACGGGGACCGCTTCCGGTCGGACGACCCGAACGGATCGATGGCCGACCCGTGCCCGCCGCGCACCATCGCCCCGAAGCCGGGCGAGGACGACGAGGAGGAGTCGGAACCCACGGCTGCCCAGCTCCGCGAGTTCCTCGACCCCTACGTGCTCGGCTGAACCGGCTCGCGGCTCAGGTCACTTCGGCTGTTCGCGCACGTCCACCACGGTTCCGCCGGCGTGCTCGATCAGCGTCCGCGGGTCGAGCGGGAAGACCGTGTGCGGGGTGCCCGCCGCCGCCCACACCACGGAGTGCTCCAGCAGTCCGCGGTCGGCCAGCACCCGGGTCCTCGTACGGTGGCCGAAGGGCGGTACGCCCCCGATCGCGTAACCGGTCGTCTCCCGGACCAGGCCGGCATCGGCCCGCCCGACCTTCCCGGCCCCCAGCTCCACGCGCACGCGCTCCACGTCGACCCGCGAGGAGCCGTCCATCAGGACCAGCACCGGTACCCCGTCGGCCTCGAAGATCAGTGACTTGACGATCTCGCCGAGCCCGCAGCCGATCGCGGCGGCGGCCTCGGCGGCGGTCCGGGTGGCCTCCGGGAACTTGCGGATCTCGACGTCGAGACCCAGCTCCCGCAGGGCCTCGGCGAAGCGCGGATGGGCCTCGGCGGCGGCCGGGGCGGCGGTGTCGGTGGTGGTGTCGGTGGTGGTGTCGGGAGTGCTCATGCCCCGCACGCTAGCGAACGCGGTACGGGGCACGCGACGGAGTTGCCGGGACACGCGGCGGTGTGCCGGGCCCGGTTGCCCCGGGCCCGGTCGGCGACCGGATCAGGGGCCGGCGCGCAGGACCGCCGCGACCACCGGGCCCGCCGCGTCGCCGCCGTGGCCACCGGCCTTGACGACCGCGGCGGCGGCCAGGTCGTTGCTGAAGCCGGTGAACCAGCTGTCGGACGTCTCCTGGTTGTCCACCTCCGCCGAGCCCGTCTTGGCGCCCTTGTCTCCGCCGACCGTGGACATCGCCGCCTTGGCGGTGCCCCAGGCCGCCGTCTGGCGCATCATCTCGGTCAACTGCCGGGAGACGTTCGGGGACAGCGACCTGGCGGCGGTGGCGATCGTCCGGCCGTCGAGGTCCCGGTCCACGAGGATCGGCTGGCGGAAGGTGCCGGTCCGCGCGGTGGCGGTGATGGACGCCACGTTGAGGGCGTTCATCTGGACCGTCCCCTGGCCGATGTACTGGGCCGCCGCCTCGCCGCCGGTCGCCTCGGGGACGCTGCCGTCGTAGGTCACCACGCCCGTCTGCCAGTTCAGTCCGATGCCGAAGACCTCGCGGGCCTCCTTCGCGAGCGCGGCGTCGTCCTTCGTGTCGTCGATCAGCTTGATGAAGGCGGTGTTGCAGGACCGGGCGAAGCTGGTCGTCAGGGTGCCCTGCGGGATGTCGAAGTTGTCCAGGTTGTGGAAGGTGCGGCCCTGGTACATCGCGTTCTTCGGGCACTCGATCGGCCGGCCTGCCGAGGCGAGGCCCTTCTCGATCAGCATCGCGGAAGTCACGATCTTCATCGTCGAACCGGGCGCCTGCTTGCCCTGCAACGCCGCGTTGAAGCCGTTGGCCGGGCTGTTGGCGATGGCGCGGATCGCACCCGTGGACGGCCGGACCGCCACCACGGACGCCTGGCCGAACCGTTTCACCGCCGTCTCGGCCGCCGCCTGGATCCCGGCGTCCAGGGTGGTCACCAGCTTCCCCGGCCTGCCCTTGGTGAGCGTCAGCAGGGTCTTGTCGGGGGTCTTCCCGTCCGCGTTCTCGATCCGGGTCTCGATGCCCGCGGTGCCGCCGGCCTTCTCGCCGTACTTCTCGCGCAGCGCGTCCAGGACCGGCCCCAGCGAGGGGTACTTCTCCTTGGTCAGCACCTTGCCGTTGTGGTCGACCGCCTCGATCGCCGGGGCCGACGCCTCGCCCGTCTTCAGCGACGCGCCGTCCGCCAGGTCCGGGTGGACCACCGCGGGGGACCAGTCCACCAGCGGCCTGCCGGTGGTCAGACCGCGCACCACGGTCAGCTGGGAGGCGTACGACCAGGGCTTGGACTTCCCCCCGAACGTCACGGTCGCCTTCACCGTGTACGGCACCTTCGAGCCGACCGCCGGGCCCGGCGTGATCACCGCCTCGGTGACGTGGGCCTCCTCGCGGTAGGCGGCGAGAACCGGCCCGGCCTCACCCGCGTTGTTGGTCAGCTGGGACGCGGCGGCCGAGTCACCGCTCGCCCACGCCTTCAGGAACTTCTTCGACGCCTCGCCGATCTCCTCCTCGGTGACCGGCCCCGTCTTCACCTCGGCGGCCGCGGAACGGCTGTCCGTACCCCCGCCGCCACCGTCCAGATCGTCCAGGATGTTGTACGCCCCGTACCCCACCCCGCCGACCACGACCGCGAATATTCCGCCGACCACGGCGACCTTCGCTCCACTGCGCATCCTGCAGTCCCCTCCCCAGGAGCCCCCTTGAACGTGTTCAAGGGGATGCTGATCGGCACCCTACGGGAGGGGAGGGACGGTCGAGCCGGTTGTTATGGGAACGGGATACGCGATACGTGCCCCCTGAACGCGGAGGCGGACGGGCCCGCCCCGTGCCCGGGCGGCGTGTTCCGCCCCGAGGTCACCGGGGTGCCGGGTTCGTCCAGGGCTGTCGTCCCGGGCCGGTCGGGTGGGTGCCGGTGACGCCCATGACCACCGAGTAGAGGCTGGTCTCGGCGGTGATGAAGAGGCGGTTGCGCTTGGCGCCGCCCCAGGAGATGTTGGCGACCGTCTCGGGGACGTCCAGGCGGCCGATCAGGGTGCCGTCGGGGTCGTAGCAGTGCACGCCGTCGTCCAGCGCGGCGGCCCAGAGCCGGCCGCCGTCGTCGAAGCGGAGGTTGTCGAAGCGGGCCTTCTGCCGGGCCGCTGCCTCGGCGAAGACCTCGCCGTCCGACAGCGTGCCGTCGTCCCGCACGTCGAAGACGCGGATGAATCCGGCCCGGGTGTCGGAGACGAACAGCTGCCGCTCGTCCGCCGAGAAGACCAGCCCGTTCGGAGCGCCGAAGCAGTCGGCGACCAGGCGTACTTCGCCGGTGGCCGGATCGATCCGGTAGACGTTGTTGGAACCGATCTCGCTCTGCGCGCGGTGGCCCTCGTAGTCGCTGGTGATGCCGAAGTCCGGGTCGGAGAACCAGATCGAGCCGTCGGACTTCACCGTCGCGTCGTTCGGGCTGTTCAGGCGCTTGCCCTGCCAGTGGGAGGCCAGGACCGTGATCGTGCCGTCGTGCTCGGTCCGGGTCACCCGGCGGTTGCCCTGCTCGCAGGTGATCAACCGGCCCTCGCGGTCGAGGGTGTTGCCGTTGGTGTGCCCGGCCGAGCGACGGAAGACGGCGACCGCGCCGGTCTCCTCGTCCCAGCGCAGCATCCGGTCGTTGGGGATGTCGCTCCAGACCACCTGCCGCCAGGCGGGCAGATAGACCGGCCCCTCGGCCCAGCGGCAGCCGGTGTACAGGACCTCCAGTGCGTTGTCGCCGTTCATGCACCGCCCGGTGCGGAACCGGTCGTCGAACATCTCGTACAGCCCGGGGCGTTCACCGCTCACAGGATCCACTCCTCACGAAAGGCGCCGTGCGCCGAACGAAAATCGGCCCGGAGTGAAGATTGCAAGATGGGATATGGTTATTGCAAGGAAACGCCGGACGGAGAGTTGTGGATCACATAGACCGCGAGCTGCTGGACCGGCTCCAGCAGGACGCCACCCAGTCCTACGCCGCGCTGGGACAGGCCGTCGGCCTGTCCGCCGGTGCCGCCCACGAGCGGGTGCGGAAGCTGCGCGAGCGCGGCGTCATCCGGCGCACCACGGCCGAGGTGGACCCGGTCGCCGCGGGCGGCGCCGTCCTGGCCTACGTGATGGTCGACTCGACCTCCTGGATGGGCGATTCGGCACAGGACTTCGCCGCGCTCCCCGAGATCCTGGAGGCGCACGTCATCGCCGGCAGCGCCTCGGTGCTGGTGAAGGTCAGGACCGCGACCACCGAGCAGTTGCAGGACGTGCTGCGCCGGATCTACGCCATCGACGGGGTCAGCGGGACCCAGGCCACGGTGGTCCTGGAGACCTTCTTCGAGCGGCAGCTCTCCCCGCTCGCCGCCGACCCGTCCTGACCCGGGCGGCCGGCCCTCAGGGGACGGTGAGCACGATCTTGCCGGTGGTGCGGCCCGTCTCGCCGAGCGCGTGCGCCCGGGCCGCGTCCGCGAGCGGGAAGACGGCCTCGACGTGGACGCGCAGGGAGCCGGAGGCGGCCAGGCCGGCGACGGCGTTCATGCCGGCGTGGTCGGCCTCGACGAGCAGGGTCTTGACGCGGACCCCTCGGGCTGCGGCCTTCGCGGCCTCGTCGGGGTCGGTCCCCGGCAGGAGCGAAACGAGGACGCCGCCCGGCCGCAGGACGTCGAGGGAACGGGTGCGGGTGTCGCCGGACACGGGGTCGAGCACCATGTCGATGTCCCGGGCCGCGTCGCGGAAGTCGGTGGTGCGGTAGTCGACGACTTCGTCCGCGCCGAGGGAGCGGACGAAGTCGTGCTTGGGGGCGCTCGCGGTGCCGATCACGTACGCGCCGCGGGACTTGGCGATCTGGACGGCGAGGTGGCCGACCCCGCCGGCGGCCGCGTGGACCAGGACGCGCTGTCCGGCCCGTACCGCAGCGGTGTCGACGACCGCCTGGTGGGCGGTGAGGGCGGCGAGCGGCAGGGCGCCGGCCCGGACGTGGTCGATGCCGGCGGGCTTGTGCGCGAAGGCGCGGGCGGGACCCGTCACGTACTCGGCGTGGGAGCCGACGCCGTGCGGGTAGGGCAGCATCCCGAAGACCTCGTCGCCCGGCTCGAACAGCGTGACGCCGAAGCCGACGGCCTCGACGACGCCGGACACGTCCCAGCCGAGGACGAGCGGCAGGCGGTTCAGGAAGAGACCGGCGGCACGGTGCTTCCAGTCGGTCGGGTTCATCCCGGCGGCGCGCACGGCCACGAGGATCTGTCCCGGGCCGGGCACGGGCCGCGGCAGCACGACCTCCTTCAGCACCTCGGGGGTGCCGTGGGTGTCCTGGCCGATGGCGCGCATGGTGGTGGGGTTCGTCATGTGCTCCAGCCTCGCCCCGGGCCCCCGGGTCGTACCATGGCATGAATGCCATCTTCCGACGGGATCGTGCCATGACCGTCCATCGTGTCGTCGTCCTCGCGCTGGACGGGGCGTACCCCTTCGAACTCGGCATCCCGAGCCGGGTCTTCGGGGCGCTCCTGGACCGCTACGAGGTCCTGACCTGCTCCGTCGACGGCGGCCCCGTCGCCACGAACGCGGACTTCTCGGTCACGGTCGGGCACGGGCCCGAGGTGCTCGCGACGGCGGACACGGTGCTGCTGCCGCCCTTCGACATCTCCCGGCTCTCGCGCGAGCTGCCGCCGGGAGCAGCCGAGGCGCTCGCGGCCGTACGGCCCGGGGCGCGGATCGTGTCGATCTGCACGGGCGCCTTCGTACTGGCGGCCGCGGGGCTGCTCGACGGCCGGCCCGCCACCACCCACTGGGCCGTCGCCGACGTCTTCCGGTCCTGGTACCCGCGGGTGGCGCTGGACCCGGACGTGCTGTTCGTGGACGACGGGGACGTGCTGACCTCGGCCGGTGCCGCCTCCGGCGTCGACGTCTGCCTGCACCTCGTGCGGCGGGACCACGGCACCGCCGTCGCCAACCACGTGGCCCGGGCCTGCGTCGTGCCGCCGTGGCGGGACGGCGGCCAGGCCCAGTACATCGAGCACCCGGTGCCCCCGGCCTCCGCGAACGGCACGTCGGCCACCCGCCAGTGGGCGCTGGAGAACCTGCACGAGCCCCTGACGCTGACGGAACTGGCGGGGCACGCCCGGATGAGCCTGCGCACCTTCGCGCGCCGCTTCAACGACGAGGTCGGGACGAGCCCCGGCCGCTGGCTGATCCAGCAGCGCGTCTCCCGCGCCCAGCACCTCCTGGAGACCACCGACCTCGCCGTCGACGACATCGCCGGACAGGTCGGCTTCGCCACCGGCACCTCACTGCGCGAGCACCTGCACGCCGCGATCGGCGTCTCACCGCTCGCCTACCGGCGCACCTTCCGGGGCGCCGGTATGCCGGGCTGAACCCTCCCGGGCGGAGGGTCCTAGATCCAGGTGTCCAGCCACATCCGGTCGCGCCACGAGCCGTTCGGGATCGGGGCGCCGGTGTAGATCGGCCAGAAGTAGACGAAGTTCCAGATGATCAGCAGCACCAGGACGCCCGCCCCGATCGCGCCCAGCGTCCGCCGGCGTTCCATCGCCGGGTCGTCGCCCGCCGGGACGGCCTCCACCGGACCGGTTCCCGGCGGGTCGGACGCCGCTCTCGCGCCCGGCCCCAGCATCGCGCCGATCATCATCGTCACCGCCAGGCACAGGAACGGCACGAACACGACCGCGTAGAACAGGAAGATCGTCCGCTCCTGGTAGAAGAACCAGGGCAGCCAGCCCGCCGCCACGCCGCAGACGATCGCGCCCGCCCGCCAGTCGCGGCGGAAGAACCACCGCCACAGCACGTACGCCAGGGCGAAGCACGCCGCCCACCACAGCAGCGGCGTCCCGATGGCCAGCACCTCGCGGGCACACTTGCCGCTGCCCGACGGCGAGCAGCCCGGCTGCTCCTCCCAGAAGTACGAGACGGGCCGGCCGAGCACGATCCAGCTCCAGGGATTGGACTGGTAGGTGTGGCCGGACGTCAGGTTCACGTGGAACTCGTAGACCTGGTACTCGTAGTGCCACAGGCTGCGCAGCCAGTCCGGCAGCCACGTCCAGTGGCCGCCCCGCCCGTCCGTCGCCGCCCAGTTCCGGTAGTAGCCCTTGCCGGTGACGATCCAGCCGGTCCAGGAGACGACGTACGTCACGAGCGCGACCGGCACCGTCGAGACGAAGGCCGGCAGCAGGTCCCGCCTCAGCACCGCCCGGTACGGCCGGCGCGCGCCCGCGGTCCGGCGCGCGCCCACGTCCCACAGCACCGTCATCAGACCGAAGGCGGCCAGGATGTACAGGCCGTTCCACTTGGTGGCGAAGGCCAGTCCCAGCATCAGCCCGGCGACGATCCGCCACGGGCGCAGCCCGAGCCGCAACCGCTCCGCGACCTCCGCGTCGGGGCGCAGCACCCCCTCGTCGTCGACCGGCAGCGCGGCGGCCAGCCGGCGCCGCGACCAGTCGCGGTCGATCAGCAGCGCGCCGAACGCCGCCAGCACGAAGAACATCAGCACCAGGTCGAGCAGCGCGGTGCGGCTCATCACGAAGTGCAGGCCGTCCACGGCGAGCAGCGTGCCCGCGAGACAGCCCAGGAACGTCGAACGGAACAGCCGCCGGCCGATCCGGCACAGCATCAGCACCGACAGCGTGCCGAGCACCGCCACCATGAACCGCCAGCCGAACGGCGTGAAGCCGAAGAGCTGTTCACCGAAGCCGATGATCCACTTGCCGACCGGCGGGTGGACCACGTATCCCGGATCGACCGGGATCGCCACCTTCGACGGGTCTTCCAGGATCAGCTTGTCGATGTCCTTGGGCCAGTCGCCCTCGTACCCCTGGTTGACCAGGGCCCAGGAGTCCTTCGCGTAGTACGTCTCGTCGAATATCAGGGCGTGCGGGCTGCCCAGGTTCCAGAACCGCAGCACCCCGGCGACCAGCGCCACCAGCAGCGGTCCGCCCCAGGCCGACCACCGCACCAGGCGCTCGGCCGTCGGCGGGGAGATGCCGAGCACCGCCCACAACTGGGCCCCGGGCCTGGTGTACGTCGGAACAAGCCGTTCGCGCAGCCCGATGCCGGACCGGGGCGAATGGCCGAAGCGGCGCAGCCGCTGCTGCCAGGATGCCGACTCTTCGCCGTGCGGTTCCCCGGCGTCTTGGCCCTGTCGGGCTTCGGGCGCAGTACTCGTCACCGCGCCATCGTAGGGAACGCGTCTGTGCGAGCGCTGGCGCCCGGGCTGGGAGGATGATTCCTGTGACTGGAACGACTGGAACGCTGGTACTGGCAGGAACCCCCATCGGCGACGTGGCGGACGCCCCGCCGAGGCTCGCCGCCGAACTGGAGACGGCGGACGTCGTCGCGGCCGAGGACACCCGCAGGCTGCGCCGCCTCACCCAGGCGCTCGGCGTCCACACCACGGGCCGGGTCGTCTCCTACTTCGAGGGCAACGAGGCGGCCCGTACGCCGGAACTCGTCGAGGCGCTGACCGGCGGGGCCCGGGTCCTGCTCGTCACGGACGCCGGGATGCCGTCCGTCTCCGACCCCGGCTACCGGCTGGTGGCCGCCGCGGTGGAGAAGGACATCAGGGTCACCGCGGTCCCCGGCCCGTCCGCCGTGCTCACCGCGCTCGCCCTCTCCGCGCTGCCCGTCGACCGGTTCTGCTTCGAGGGCTTCCTGCCCCGCAAGGCGGGCGAGCGGCTCGGCAGGCTGCGCGAGGTCGCCGCGGAACGCCGCACGATGGTCTTCTTCGAGTCCCCGCACCGGATCGGCGACACCCTCGCGGCGATGGCCGAAATCCTCGGCACCGACCGGCGGGCGGCCGTGTGCCGGGAGCTGACCAAGACCTACGAGGAAGTGAAGCGCGGCCCGCTGGGCGAACTGGCGGCCTGGGCGGCCGACGGGGTGCGCGGCGAGATCACCGTCGTCGTCGAGGGCGCGGCCGACACCGGCCCCGAGGAACTGGACGCGGCGGAGCTGGTGCGCAGGGTGCGGGTGCGAGAGGAGGCGGGGGAGCGGCGCAAGGAGGCCATCGCCGCCGTCGCCGCCGAGGCGGGGCTGCCCAAGCGCGAGGTGTTCGACGCGGTCGTCGCGGCAAAGAACGCGGCTCGAACCGGCCCCGAAGAGGGCAAAGGACTATCGTGAAAAGCAAAGCGAGAGCCGCGCACGGACCCTTTCTGCCACGAGAAGGCCAAAACCGCTCCAACACTCGACAGGGCCCGATGCGCTCCCGCCGGTAAAGGCGTCCACTGGGTCAGGGACGCATTCTCCGGAGTGCTTTGTCCGGCGGACAAAGGAGCAGGGCATGAGCGAGATCGCAGCGACCACCGCGCACGAGGCGTATGCCTTCGCCTGCATGAGGTGCGGGTACGGGTGGGAGCAGGCTTATCAGATAGAGCACCACATCGACGGTTCCAACAACGACTTCGTCATCTACAAGGCGGACGGGGAGCGGGTGCCCTCACCCCTCTCCAGGCCCACCTGCCTGAACTGCGGCGGCCACGTGGTCCGGATCATGCGGGCGGGGCGGGTCTCGACCGTCCAGCAGCTGCTCCACAGCCCCCAGCCGTCCCGGCCGCCGATGCCGCCCGTGCCGGCGGACACGACCGGGCAGGGCAGGGCCGACACCCGACGGGCCCGGGCCGCCACCGCCGCACCCTCGGACGCGGGACGCCACTGGCGCCTGTCCGACCTGCTGCACCCCTTCCACCGCAAATAGCCGACCGCGGGAGCTCCGGACCGTACGGCCACCGGTTCTCCCACGGTCGCCGGCCGTCGCACGGGCCCCGGTCGTCGTACGGGCCCCGGCGCGGTCCTCGTACGGCCCTCGTACGATCGTCGGCATGAGCCGTACCGAAGCCCCGCCGCTGCCCGAACCCCTCCGGGTGCCGGTCGCCGATTCGCACACCCACCTGGACATGCAGGACGGCACCGTCGAGGAGGGCCTGGCCAGGGCCGCCGCGGTGAACGTCACCACCGTGATCCAGGTGGGCTGCGACGTGGCCGGGTCGCGCTGGGCCGCCGAGACCGCCGCCGCGCACGCCTCCGTGCACGCGGCCGTCGCCCTCCACCCCAACGAGGCGCCGCGCATCGTGCACGGCGACCCGGACGGCCGGTCGCGCCAGGGGGCGCGCGAGGCGGGCGGGACCGCCGCGCTGCACGAGGCGCTGGCGGAGATCGACGCGCTGGCCGCCCTCGACCACGTGCGCGGCGTCGGCGAGACCGGACTGGACCACTTCCGCACCGGCCCCGAGGGCATGGCCGCCCAGGAGGAGTCCTTCCGGGCCCACATCGAGATCGCCAAGCGGCACGGCAAGGCGCTGGTCATCCACGACCGGGAGGCGCACGCGGACGTGCTGCGCGTCCTGGCCGACGCGGGCGCCCCCGAGCGGACCGTCTTCCACTGCTACTCCGGCGACGCCGACATGGCCCGGATCTGCGCGGACGCCGGGTACTTCATGTCCTTCGCGGGCAACGTCACCTTCAAGAACGCCCAGCCGCTGCGGGACGCCCTGGCCGTCGCGCCGACGGAGCTGGTGCTGGTCGAGACGGACGCCCCGTTCCTCACCCCCGCCCCGTACCGGGGACGGCCCAACGCGCCCTACCTCGTTCCCGTCACGCTGCGGGCCATGGCCGAGGTGAAGGGCCTGGACGAGGACACCCTGGCTGCGGCGATCGCCGACAACACGGCACGGGCCTTCGACTACTGAGGGGCCGGGCGGCGGGAGCCGGGCGGTCGTCGACTTACGCTTGAGCGGTGAGTACCACTGAGCCCGACGCCCTCCTGGGCCCCGCAGACATCCGCGAGCTGGCCGCGAAGCTGGGCGTGCGCCCGACCAAGCAGCGCGGCCAGAACTTCGTCATCGACGCCAACACGGTCCGCCGGATCGTCCGGACGGCGGAGGTCCGCCCGGACGACGTCGTCGTCGAGGTCGGCCCGGGGCTCGGCTCGCTGACCCTGGCGCTGCTGGAGGCGGCGGACCGGGTCGTCGCCGTGGAGATCGACGACGTGCTGGCGGCCGCGCTGCCGGCCACCGTCGCCGCCCGAATGCCGGAGCGGGCCGACCGCTTCGCCCTGGTGCACTCCGACGCGATGCTGGTCCGGGAGCTGCCGGGCCCGGCGCCGACCGCGCTGGTCGCCAACCTCCCGTACAACGTCGCCGTGCCGGTCCTGCTGACGATGCTGGAGCGCTTCCCGTCCATCGAGCGCACCCTCGTCATGGTCCAGGCCGAGGTGGCCGACCGGCTGGCCGCCCGGCCGGGCAACAAGGTCTACGGCGTGCCGTCGGTGAAGGCCAACTGGTACGCGGAGGTCAAGCGGGCCGGGGCCATCGGGCGCAACGTCTTCTGGCCCGCCCCCAACGTCGACTCCGGACTGGTGTCGCTGGTCCGCCGCACGGAACCGGTCACGACGAGCGCGAGCCGGGCCGAGGTCTTCGCGGTGGTCGACGCGGCCTTCGCCCAGCGCCGCAAGACGCTGCGGGCGGCCCTGTCCGGCTGGGCGGGCTCCGCCCCGGCCGCCGAGGCCGCGCTGGTCGCGGCCGGGATCTCGCCGCAGGCCCGCGGCGAGGCGCTGACGGTCGAGGAATTCGCGGCCATCGCCGAGCACAAGCCGGCCGCCGGGGGTGCCGCATGAGCACGGCCGTCACCGTCCGCGTCCCCGCCAAGGTCAACGTCCAGCTCGCGGTCGGCGCCCCGCGCCCCGACGGCTTCCACGACCTGGCCAACGTCTTCCTCGCCGTCGGCCTGTACGACGAGGTCACCGTCGCCCCCGCCGACGGGCTGCGCGTCACCTGCTCCGGCCCGGACGCCGCCCAGGTCCCGCTGGACGCGACGAACCTCGCCGCCCGCGCCGCGATCGAGCTGGCCGGGCGGCACGGCATCGCCCCCGACGTGCACATCCACATCGCCAAGGACATCCCCGTCGCGGGCGGCATGGCGGGCGGCAGCGCCGACGGCGCCGCCGCGCTCCTGGCCTGCGACACCCTGTGGGGCACCGGCGCCACCCGGGACGAGCTGCTCGACATCTGCGCGCGACTGGGCAGCGACGTCCCGTTCAGCCTGGTCGGCGGCGCCGCCCTCGGCACCGGGCGCGGCGAGAAGCTGACCCCGATCGAGGTCGGCGGCACCTTCCACTGGGTCTTCGCGGTCGCCGACGGCGGGCTCTCCACGCCGGCCGTCTACGGCGAGTTCGACCGGCTCACCGCCGGCACGGACGTACCCGCCCCCGTCGCCTCACCGGCGCTCCTGGAGGCGCTGCGCGCCGGTGACACCGCCGCGCTCGCCGGCGCCCTGGGCAACGACCTCCAGCCCGCCGCGCTCTCCCTGCGCCCCTCGCTGGCCGACACCCTCGCCGCGGGCACCGGGGCCGGCGCCCTGGCCGCCCTGGTCTCCGGCTCCGGCCCGACCACCGCGTTCCTGACGGCGGACGAGGAATCGGCCCGGAAGGTCGCCGAGGCGCTGACGGCATCCGGAACGTGCCGCAAGGCGCGCACCGCGGTGTCGCCCGCACCGGGCGCGCAGGTCGTCTGACGGGGGTGCCGCTACCGCCCGTAGTGGTAGCGGCACGAGGCGATGCGCACCTCGTCCTCGGTCACGCGGTACACGAGCCGGTGTTCGTCGCTGATCCTGCGCGACCAGTACCCGTGGAAACCGTGCCGCAGGGGCTCGGGTTTGCCGATGCCCTCGTTCCCGTTGCGGGCGACGTCCTGAGCAGGGTGCTGATCCGCTTGAGGATCTTCCGGTCCTGGGCCTGCCACCACACGTAGTCCGCCCACGCGGACTCGTGCCAGACGAACTTCATTCGGCGAGCTGCCGCACCGTGCCGCCGCTCTCCAGGTCGTCGATCGCCGCCAGGACGCGACGCGCGTTCTCCGGGCTGCGGCAGAGGTAGGCCGTCTCCTTCATGGCCTCGTACTCGTCGAGCGCCACGATCACCACGGGCTCGTGACCGGCGCGCGTCACTATGACCTCTTCGCGGTCGTCGACGACGGTGCTCAGGGTCTCGGCGTACTCGGCGCGCGATTCCGTGTAGGTCATGGTGCGCATGGTCGTCTCCCGGTGCAGCAGACGTACCGGAACCTCTACGTACGGGAAACCGCACAACCGGGTGCATCGGGGGCAAGGCCGCCGCGTGGAACCCCGTCCGCCGCCCCGTACCCTGGGAAGTCGATCGATCCCACGGGGCAGGAGTGAAATGGCCGTCAATCTGGTCAATGTCGAGCAGGTCAGCAAGGTGTACGGCACCCGTGCCCTGCTCGACGGCGTGTCCCTCGGAGTCTCCGAGGGGGACCGGATCGGTGTCGTGGGCCGCAACGGCGACGGCAAGACGACCCTCATCCGGATGCTCGCCCGGCTGGAGGAGGCCGACAGCGGGCGCGTCACCCACAGCGGCGGGCTGCGCCTGGGCGTGCTCACCCAGCACGACTCGCTCGACCCGGAGGCGACCATCCGCCACGAGGTGATCGGCGACCTCGCCGACCACGAGTGGGCGGGCAGCGCCAAGATCCGCGACGTCCTCACCGGGCTCTTCGGCGGGCTCGCGCTGCCGGGCTTCGAGCACGGCCTGGACACCGTCATCGGCCCGCTCTCCGGCGGCGAGCGGCGCCGCATCGCGCTGGCCAAGCTGCTCATCGCCGAGCAGGACCTGATCGTCCTCGACGAGCCCACCAACCACCTCGACGTCGAGGGCATCTCCTGGCTGGCCGGCCACCTCCGGGCCCGCCGTTCCGCCCTCGTCTGCGTCACCCACGACCGCTGGTTCCTCGACCAGGTCTGCACCCGCATGTGGGACGTCCAGCGCGGCACGGTCCACGAGTACGAGGGCGGCTACAGCGACTACGTCTTCGCCCGGGCCGAACGGGAGCGGATCGCCGCGACCGAGGAGGCCAAGCGGCAGAACCTGATGCGCAAGGAGCTGGCCTGGCTGCGCCGCGGCGCCCCGGCCCGCACCTCCAAGCCCCGCTACCGCATCGAGGCGGCCAACGAGCTGATCGCCGACGTGCCGCCGCCGCGCGACACCAGCGAGCTGATGAGGTTCGCCAACGCCCGGCTCGGCAAGACCGTCTTCGACCTGGAGGACGTGACCGTCCAGGCCGGCCCCAAGACGCTGCTCACCCACCTCACCTGGCAGCTCGGCCCCGGCGACCGGATCGGCCTGGTCGGGGTCAACGGCGCGGGCAAGACCTCGCTGCTGCGGGCGCTGGCCGAAGCGGCCCGCACCCAGGGCGACGTCCAGCCCGCCGCCGGGAAGATCGTCGTCGGCAAGACCGTCAGGCTGGCCTACCTCTCCCAGGACGTCGCCGAGCTCGACCCGGACCTGCGGGTCCTGGAGGCCGTCCAGCAGGTGCGCGACCGGGTCGACCTCGGCAAGGGCCGGGAGATGACCGCCGGCCAGCTCTGCGAGCAGTTCGGCTTCACGAAGGAGAAGCAGTGGACCCCGGTCGGGGACCTCTCGGGCGGTGAGCGCAGGCGGCTCCAGATCCTGCGCCTGCTGATGGACGAGCCGAACGTCCTCTTCCTCGACGAGCCCACCAACGACCTGGACATCGAGACCCTGACCCAGCTGGAGGACCTCCTCGACGGCTGGCCCGGGTCGATGGTCGTGATCTCCCACGACCGGTTCTTCGTCGAGCGGACCACGGACCGGGTGATGGCACTGCTCGGCGACCGCACGCTGCGGATGCTGCCGCGCGGGATCGACGAGTACCTGGAGCGCAGGCAGCGGATCGAGGAGGCGGCGACCCCCTCCGCCGCGCCCGCGCCCGCGGCGGCCGGGGAGAAGGAAGCCCCCGCCGCGACGCTCTCCCCGCAGGCCGCCCGCGCGGCGAAGAAGGAGCTCCAGAAGGTCGAGCGGCAGCTCGACAAGATCTCGACGCGCGAGACCGCCCTGCACGCCCAGATCGCGGAGCACGCCACGGACTTCGAGAAGGTGGCGAAGCTCGACGCGGAGCTGCGCGAACTGGTCTCCGAGCGCGACGAGTTGGAGATGCGCTGGCTCGAACTGGCCGAGGACGCCTGACCGTCGGGAGCCTGCCGGGCGGCCGGCGGGGGCGTGCTTCGACGTGACCGTCGGGGCTGGTGGGGCGGGTGGTAGAAAGAAACCTTGCCCCGGCGCAGCAGCCGGACGGTCCGTACGAAGCACGAGGGGGACGCTCCGATGACCCAGCCGCCCGGCCAGCAACCGCCGCAGGGGGGCTTCGGGGCTCCGTACGACCCGCGGACGGGGCCGGCCCAGCCGTCACCTGCCGCACCACCGGCCCCGGCCGCGCCGCCGACCGCACCACCGGCCCCGGCCCCGGGGCACGGCTCGGCGCAGCCCGGCCCGTACAACGCGCCGGCCCAGCCCGGTCCGTACAACGCGCCCGCACAGCCGGGCCCCTACGGAGCTCCCGCGCAGCCCGGCCCGTACAACGCGCCGGCCCAGCCCGGTCCGTACAACGCGCCCGCACAGCCGGGGCCGTACAACGCGCCCACGCAGCCGGGGCCGTACAACCTCCCGACGCAGACCGCGCCGTACGCGCAGCCGGGGCAGCCCGGGGGACCGGCGGGGAACGGCGGTGGCGGCGGATTCTTCCGGGGCCGGCGGGGAGCGGTCGTCGGTGCCGTGCTCGCCGTGGTGCTGCTGGCCGGGGGCGGCGTGTGGCTGGCCGTGGGCGGGGACGACGGGAAGAAGTCCGGGGCGAACGGGAGCACCGGCACCGACCAGGACTCCGCGTCCGGCGGCGGCAAGGGCGGCAAGAAGAACGACAAGTCCGGCACCGAGGACGAGACCGCGGCCGAGCGCGCGAGCGCGCTGCGCGCCGAGGCCGCCGGGATCAACGCCAAGCGCAGGAGCGGCGAGGCGAAGGCCCTCTGGCTCCAGGAGGGCGGCGTCGACCTGCCGCGCAACGGCTCCGACGTGTACGGGCCCTGGATCGTCGGCGACACCGTCGTGAAGGCGATGTACCGCACGGTCTCCGGCTACTCCGTCGGCGACGGCAGGCAGAAGTGGGCGCTGAGACTGCCGGCCACCATGTGCGCGGCCCCCTCCCAGGCCACCGCCGACGGCAGGATCGTCCTCGGCGTCATGAGCGGCAGCGGCATCGAGGCGGCCTGCGACGCGCTCCAGATGGTCGACCTCAACACCGGCAAGGCCGGCTGGTACAAGAAGTACAAGCGGGTGGGCGCCTGGGACGGACTGTCCGACCCCGCGATGGCGATCAACGGGGACACCGTGACCGTCGGGCGCAAGACCAGGACGGACGCCTTCCGGGTCTCCGACGGCAAGGTGCTCTTCGGTGAGCTGCCGGGCAACTGCCAGCCGTTCGGCTTCGCGAGCGGCCCCGTGGCGGTGGCCGCGGCCAGCTGCCAGACGGCGGCCGACGACCACAAGGAACAGCAGGTCAAGAGGATCGACCCGGTCACCGGCAAGGTCCTGTGGACGTACAAGGTCAAGAAGGGCTGGGAGATCTCGCAGTTCTACTCGGTCAGCCCGCTGGTCGTCTCCCTGCGGAAGCCGGAGGAGGAGAAGTGGGCCGTCCTCCTGCTCAACGACAACGGGACCTACCGCTCCCAGCTGGTCGGTGACGACCCGGACTACCGGACCCGGTGCGACACCGACCTCCTCACCTCCGGCAAGGCCCTCGACGGCTGCCTGGGCGTGACGGCCGACGAGCACGGTGTCTACATGGCGACCGAGCCCGAGTCCGGAAGCGACCCCGCCAACAAGGTCGTCGCCTTCGACCTGACCACCGGCAAGGTCAAGTGGAAGGCGGACTCCCCGGCCGGGCAGACCCTGATGCCGATGCGGGTGGAGGGCGGCAGGCTGCTGATGCACCTGGGCGCGGCGCAGGGCAAGGGCGGCGGCATCATGTCCCTCCCGCCGACCGGCGGCACCCCGCAGACGGTGCTGCGGCACCCGGCGTCGGGGGCCGACGTCGAACGGGAATTCTTCGAGCCCAAGGTCGCCTACGCGGGCGGGCGCTCCTTCCTCATGTCCTCCGGGATCAGCGGGGTCAAGGACGGCGACGAGGAGAAGGCCAAGTCCATGGGGGTCTACGGCAACTGACGCGCCGGGGCGCACGGGCCGGGGCGCGGCAGGGCGTCGAAAGCCCGCTCCCCGGCGTTCCCCGGGGCGTAACGGAGGCATCACGGGGCGGTTCTCCCTTGGGAACAGGGAGTGGACCGACCCGGTGCCCCGGGTGTTGCGGGTGGTACAAAGAAGGCCCGCTCGACTGACGCAACGCCGCGGGATCCATGCCCGATTCGCTCCATTCCAAAGGGTTCGGGGGTTTTGGCCCCGGGGGCTCCGAGGGATCGCGGGGGAGATCGGAACGGGCACAGGACCGCACGAAGGGGGACGTGCTGATGACCCAGCCGCCCAGCCAGCAACCGCCGCAGGGCGGCTTCGGCGCGCCGCAGGAGCCGCAGGGAACGCCGCAGCCGCCCCAGGGCCCGCCGCAGACGCCGCCGCAGGCCGGCTACGGCTACCCGCAGGCGCCCGGTCAGCCCCCCGGCTACGGCTACCCGCAGCAGCCGGGCCAGCAGCCGGGCCCGTACGCCCAGCAGCCCGGCCCCTACGGCCAGCAGCCGGGACCGTACGGCCAGCAGCCCGGTCAGCAGTCCGGCCCGTACGCCCAGCAGCCGGGGCCGTACGCCCAGCAGCCCGGGCCCTACGGTCAGCAGCCCGGCCCCTACGCCCAGCCGCAGCAGTACCCCGGCGCCCCGGCCCCCGGCGGGCCCGGCGACGGCGGTGCCAAGCGCAAGCCCGCGGTCATCATCGGTGCCGCGGCGGCCGCGCTCCTGGTGATCGGCGGCGGCATCTTCTTCGCCATGAGCGGTGACGACGACGGGAAGAAGGACCCCGTCGCCGAGCAGAGCAAGGGCGCGAAGCCCAGCGGCTCGCCCTCCGTGAACGAGGGCAACGGCAACGGCGACGGCAACGGCGGCGGCGACGAGGACCTCAACGCCGGCCGCAAGAAGGGCGAGGCGAAGGTCCTCTGGCTCCAGAAGAACGACATCGACCTGCCCCGCAACGGCTCCGACGTCCGCGGCCCCTGGGTGGTCGGTGACACGGTCGTCAAGGGCATGTACCGCACGGTCTCCGGCTACTCCGTCGGCGACGGCAAGCAGAAGTGGACGCTGAAGCTGCCCGCCGACCTGTGCGCGGCGCCCGCCCAGACCACCACCAACGGCAAGATCGTCATCGGCGTCAAGAACGGCACCACCGACAAGGCCGACTGCGCGGACCTCCAGATGATCGACCTCAACACCGGCAAGGCCGGCTGGAAGAAGTCGGTCAAGAAGAACGGCACCTGGGACTTCCTCTCGGACATCTCCCTCGCCATCAGCGGCGACACGGTGACGGTCGGGCGCACCGGCAACTCCAACGCCTACCGGGTCAGCGACGGCAAGGAGCTGTTCGGCAAGCAGTCGGGCAACTGCCAGCCGTTCGCCTTCGCCGGCGGCCCCAAGCTGATCGCGGCCTCCAACTGCCGCACCGGTGACGTGGACAACCCGCAGCACCAGATCCAGGAACTGGACCCGGTCACGGGCAAGGCCAGGTGGACGTACCAGCCCAAGCGCGGCTGGGAGATCGACAAGGTCTACTCGGTCACCCCGCTCGTGGTCTCCCTGAAGAAGGAAAAGGAGTGGAGCATCCTCGCCCTGAAGGAGAACGGGCAGCTCCGCACCGGCATCACCAGCGACAAGGGCGACAAGTTCGCACCGGACTGCGGCAGCGCCTTCGCGATCTTCGGGAAGTCCCTCGACGGCTGCACCGGTGTCGCCGCCGACGCCAACACCTTCTACATGGCCACCGCCGCGGACTCCAGCGGCCTCGCCCGCACCAACAAGGTCGTGGCCTTCGACCTGAACACCGGCAAGACCAAGTGGAAGGCCGCCGCCCCCAGCGAGCGCGTGGTGAAGCCGCTGCGCATGGAGGGCGGCGACGTGCTGCTCTACGTGGAGGCGGGCTTCAACAAGGGCGGGGGGATCGCCACCCTCGCGCCGACCGGCGGCACCCCGAAGATGCTGCTCCAGCACCCCGTGTCGACGTCCCAGATCGAGAGCACCTTCTACAACTCGAAGGTCGTCTACGCGGACGGCCGCTCCTTCATCGCGAGCGGCCGGGTCAGCGCCAGGAACGACAAGGAAGAGCTGGAGACGAAGACCATGATGGCCTTCGGCAACTGACGGCTCACCGAGCCCTCGACGGCGACACCGAGCCGTCGGACCCGACGCCTCACGACCGGCAGCGGCCGGAGCACCCCGACCGCTGCCGGCCCCGACCCCCCGACTCCCTTCCCCCCAGAGGTACGCACGCCATGACGCAGCCGCCCCAGCCGCCCAACGATCCGCCCCAGGGCGGATTCGGCGCCCCGCAGGACCCGCCGCAGGGCGGGTTCGGTGCCCCGCAGGACCCGCCGCCCGGTGGGTTCGGCGCTCCCACCCCGCCGCCCGCCGACCCGCTGGCCAAGCAGCCGGACACCCCGCCCGCGGCCGGGGGCTTCGGTGCTCCCACCCCGCCGCCCGCGGGCGGGTTCGGCGCGCCGACCCCGCCGCCCGCCGCCGGGCAGCCCACGCAACCCGCGCAGCCCGGCGTCCCGCAGCCGCCGGCCGGCTACGGCTACCCCCAGACCGGGGCCCCGCAGCAGGGGTACGGCTACCCGCAGACCCCGCAGGGGTACGGCTACCCGCAGGCGCCCGTGCCCGGACAGCCGCAGCAGGGCTACGGCTTCCCGCAGGGCCTGCCGCCCGGCCAGCCGCCGCAGCAGGGCTACGGCTACCCGACCACGCCGATGCAGCAGCAGCCGTACCCGCCGCAGCAGGACGGCAACGGCGGCAAGAAGTTCACCACCCAGATGCAGATCATCGTCGCCGCCGCGGTCGCCGTGGTGCTGATCGTGGGCGGCGGCGTCTGGTACGCCACCAGCGGTGACGACGACAAGACGGACAAGACGTCCCAGGCGGGCGGCACCACCGGCGGCAAGGGCGGCACGGAGAAGGGCGGCGCCCTCGGGGGCGGCGGCAAGGAGAAGGCCCCCGACGACCCCAAGTCCAAGGTCGCCTTCCAGCTCCCGCTGCCGAAGGTCACCGACGTCACCAGGGTCGACGGCTCCTGGCTGACCGACAAGGCGTACGTGAAGACCGGGCTGAACGAGGTCGTCGGCTACGACCCGGTCAAGGGCACCAAGCTGTGGTCCATCCCGCTGGCGGGCCAGGTCTGCGCCGCCTCGCGGCACATGTCCAAGGACTACAAGACCGCGATCGCCTTCCAGGAGAGCAAGCCCACCAAGCAGACCAAGTACCCGCCGTGCAACCAGATCGGCGCGCTCGACCTGAGCACCGGCAAGATGCTGTGGAGCAAGTCGATCACCGCCCCCACCAGCGGTGACGAGGCGGTCAGGTTCGACGAGGTCACGGTCAGCGGCGACGTGGTCGCCGCGGGCGGCACCGAGGGCGGCGCCGGCTTCGACCTGAAGACCGGGGCCGAGCGCTGGAAGCCCAGGGCCAGCACCGACGGCTGCTACGACAAGGGGTACGGCGGCGGCGAGGCGCTCGTCGCGGTCCGCAAGTGCGGCTCGTACGACGACCCGCAGCTCGTCATCCAGCCGCTCAACCCGGCCGACGGGGCCCCGATCTCCTCGTACAAGATGCCGCCCGGCGTCGACTACGCGAGCGTCGTCTCCACCAAGCCGCTGGTCGTCGCGGCCGACGTCGGCGACACCGCCGGCGACGGCAGCGGCATCTCGGACTTCTTCTCCATCGACGCCTCCACCGGCAAGCTGCTCACCCGGATCGCCGCGGACGCCGAGAAGTACGCCGCGCGCTGCGCCTCCACCAAGGTCGAGAGCTGCAGCCAGCTCGCCGTCGGCAACAACCGCATCTACGTGCCGACCGAGGACCACGAGGGCACCGGCGAGTACGGCGACACCAACGAGATCGTCTCCTTCGACCTCAAGACCGGCAAGCCGACCGGTGACCGCGCCGACGCGGGCGACCGCTACACGATGTTCCCGATCCGCATGGACGGCGGCAACATCATCGCCTACCGGGTTCCCCCGTACGACAAGGGCGGCCAGGTCGTCTCCATCGACGGCGGCACGTTCAAGCAGACGGTGCTGATGGAGAACCCGAGCGACGAGTCGATCCGTGACGCGGAGACCAGCTTCACGCCGGACTACTCCGAGTTCCTCTACAACGACGGGCGCCTGTACCTGGCGAGCATGATGGTCAGCAAGCCGCACGGCTCGCTGGACACGGACCGCCGCCTGGTGGTCGCCTTCGGCCGGGGCTGAGCGGCCGGACGCACGGACGAGGGGGTGGTGCCCGCGGGACGGGCACCACCCCCTCGTGCGTCCGGGGACCCGATCAGCCGGTGGTCGAGTCGTCGAACGGTGCGTACATGACCTTGGACGAGACGCAGGACAGGACCGTGGTCCCCTCCATCCTGCAGAGCTCGATCCAGGCCGAGGCGATCCAGCCGCCGGGGTTGGCGTAACTGTCCCCGGCCCAGCCGGTCCCGTTGCCCGTGGAGACCCGGTGCAGCGGGAAGTAGTGGGTACCGGCGTCCCCCTTGGTGATCAGCCGGATGCCGACCGAGTGGCCGTCGGCGGCGGTGTCCTTCACGGACAGGTACAGCGGGTTGAGCTGGTAGGGGTTGAGCCGCCACTGGGCCTTCACATAGGCGTAGCCCCACGACGTCTCCACGCTGGAGCTGGTGACGGTGCCGGCGGCGGCCGCGGTTCCGGTGAACGCGGGGGCCGCCAGCGCGGCGCACGCGGCCAGGGCGACGAGCAGGGTCTTCTTCGTCTTCTTCAGTCGCACGGGTTCCTCCGGGTTCTTCGGTGAACAGGCCACGACGATTGGCGGAAAACTATCGGTCCACAACGGTCGGCAGGCAGATTACAACGGGGCCCGTTCGGACATGGCGCACCATCAACCGGTCCCGAACGCACGCGGAGTCGGCGATCCGGATCCTTTTGGCCGGTAAGAGGCCCGTGACGTCGAACAAGCGTGTAGCTTGCCGGGGCAGGAAGGCCGGGGGGCCCGGTGCGACCGGTGGCTACGGGGGTGTGTTCGATGGGCGTGCGGCTCATGGTGGTCGACGACCACAGACTGCTCGCCGAGGCGCTCGCCTCGGCGCTGAAGCTGCGGGGCCACCGGGTCCTCGCGGCGGCCGCGCCGACGGCGGGGGCGGCGGAACTGGTGGTCAGCAGGGCCCCGGAGGTCTGCCTGTTCGGCACCGCGACCCCCGCCGAACCCGGCGCCTTCGACCCGATCGTGCGCATCCGGCGCGAACGCCCGCAGGTGGCCGTCGTGGTGCTCGGCCCGGTGCCCAGCCCCCGGGGGATCGCGGCGGCCTTCGCCGCGGGCGCCGCGGGGTACGTCCGCCACGACGAACGCATGGAGGGCGTCGAACGGGCCATGGCCAAGGCGCGGGCCGGCGAGGCGGCGGTGGCGCCGCAACTCCTGCGGAGCGCCTTCGCCGAACTGCTCAACCCCGCCGCCGCGCCGGACGACGAGGGACAGCGGCTGCTGCGGCTGCTCACCCCGCGCGAGGTCGAGGTCCTGATGCGGGTCGCCGAGGGCGAGGACACCCGCCGGATCGCGGCCGGGATGCGGATCGCGCCGAGCACCGCGCGCACGCACGTGCAGCGGGTGCTGATGAAGCTGGGCGTCGGCTCCCGGCTGGAGGCCGCGGCGCTCGCGGCCCGTACGGGACTGCTGGACCGCGCGGCACCGGACGGCCGCCCGGACCCGCTGCACCCCTGACCCTTTCCGTTCCCTCCTCCTCAGGAACGAACAAACTCCGAACTCCGAACCGCGCCCGCACGTGCCGTGCCCCGGGCCCGGTCGTCCACGGCCGTTCGCAGCCGTCCATGGCCGTCCGCTGCTGTTCCCGGCTGTCCCGCGCCGGACCGCTCATTGACGCACCTGTTGGCTTGTGGTTCATTGTGTTTGGTTATGTTTGGAGGAACCTGGTGAAGAAGACGGTCACGACGCTCGCCGACGGCCGGGAGCTGATCTACTACGACAGCCGCGACGACACGGTGCGCGAGGCCGTCGACCGGCGCCCCCTGGATCCCGTGTCGACGTCGTCCGAGATCCGCCGCGACCCGTTCCTCGGGGACGGCGTCGCCATCGCCTCGCACCGCCAGGGGCGCACCTACCACCCGCCGGCCGACGAGTGCCCGCTCTGCCCCTCACGGGACGGCAGTCAGAGCGAAATCCCCGAGGCCGACTACGACGTCGCCGTCTTCGAGAACCGGTTCCCCTCGCTCGCCGGCGACTCCGGCCGCTGCGAGGTCGTCTGCTTCACCTCCGACCACGACGCCTCGTTCGCCGACCTCACCGAGGAACAGGCCGCCCTGGTCCTGGAGGCGTGGACCGACCGCACCGCCGACCTCGCCGAACTCCCGCAGGTGCGGCAGGTGTTCTGCTTCGAGAACCGGGGCGCCGAGATCGGCGTCACGCTCGGCCACCCGCACGGCCAGATCTACGGCTACCCCTTCGTCACCCCGCGCACCGAGCTGATGTTCCGCTCGATGGCCGCCCACCGCGCCGAGACCGGGGGCAACCTCTTCGACGACGTCGTGGCCCGGGAGGAGAAGGACGGCTCGCGGATCGTCATCGAGACCGAGCACTGGATCGCCTTCGTGCCGTACGCGGCGCACTGGCCGTACGAGGTCCACCTCCACCCCCGCCGCCGCGTCCCCGACCTGCGGGAACTCGACGAGGCGGCGCGCACGCAGTTCCCACAGGTTTATCTGGAACTCTTGAGGCGATTCGACCGGATCTTCGGTCCCGGAGAGCCGCCGACCCCGTACATCGCGGCCTGGCACCAGGCCCCGTTCGGGGTCCCCGGGCGGGAGGAGTTCGGGCTCCATCTGGAGCTTTTCACCATCCGACGCACCTCCGGCAAGCTGAAGTTCCTCGCGGGTTCCGAGTCCGGCATGAACGTGTTCATCAACGACGTGCCGCCGGAAGCCGCGGCCCAGCGACTGCGAGAGGTAGCGAGCCAGTGAGCAAGCCCCCGAAGAAGTACCTGGTCACCGGCGGCGCGGGATACGTCGGCAGCGTGGTGGCCCAGCACCTGCTGGAGGCCGGCCACGCCGTCACCGTCCTCGACGACCTGTCGACCGGGTTCCGGGAGGGCGTCCCGGCCGGTGCCGAGTTCATCGAGGGCCGCGTCCAGGATGCCGCGAAGTGGCTGGACGCCTCCTACGACGGGGTCCTGCACTTCGCCGCGTACTCCCAGGTCGGCGAGTCCGTCGCGGACCCGGAGAAGTACTGGGTGAACAACGTCGCCGGATCCGTGGCACTGCTCGCCGCGATGCGCGACGCCGGGGTGCGCACCCTGGTCTTCTCCTCCACCGCCGCCACCTACGGCGAACCGGCCACCACCCCCATCACCGAGTCGGACGCCACCGCGCCCACCAACCCCTACGGCGCCACCAAGCTCGCCGTCGACCACATGATCACCGGCGAGGCGGCCGCGCACGGACTGGCCGCGGTCTCGCTGCGCTACTTCAACGTGGCCGGGGCGTACGGAAGTTGCGGAGAACGGCACGACCCCGAGTCGCACCTGATCCCGCTGGTCCTCCAGGTCGCCCTCGGCCGGCGCGAGTCGATCTCCGTCTACGGCGACGACTACCCGACCCCCGACGGCACCTGCGTCCGCGACTACATCCACGTCGCCGACCTCGCCGAGGCCCATCTGCTGGCCCTGGACGCCGCCACCGCGGGCGAGCACCTGATCTGCAACCTCGGCAACGGCAACGGCTTCTCCGTCCGCGAGGTCGTCGAGACGGTCCGCGAGGTCACCGGCCACCCCGTCCCGGAGGTCGTGGCCCCGCGCCGGGCCGGCGACCCCGCCGTGCTGGTCGCCTCCGCCGAAACCGCCGGGCAGCGGCTCGGCTGGACCCCCTCCCGCCCCGACCTGACCGGAATCGTCGCCGACGCCTGGGCGTTCGCCCGCCGAGAGGAAACCGCCGCACCATGACCGGCAACAGCGAACTGGCCGCCTCCTTCGCCGAGTTGTACGGCAGGGAGCCCGAAGGGATCTGGGCCGCCCCCGGCCGGGTCAACCTGATCGGCGAGTACACCGACTTCAACGACGGCTTCGTGATGCCGCTCGCGCTGCCGCACACCGCGCGCGCGGCCGTCGCCCGCCGCACCGACGGCGAACTGCGCCTCCACTCGACCGAGGTGCCCGGCGGCGTCGTCCGGCTCCGGATCGACGAACTGGCCCCCGGGCAGGGGCACGACTGGGCCGCGTACCCGGCCGGGGTCGTCTGGGCACTGCGCGAAGCGGGCCACCGGGTCACCGGCGCGGACATCCAGCTGACCTCCGACGTCCCCACCGGCGCCGGACTGTCCTCCTCCGCCGCGCTGGAGACCGTCACCGCGTTCGCCCTGAACGACCTGTTCGGACTCGGCCTCACCGCGCCGGAGCTGGCGGTGCTCGGCCAGCGCGCCGAGAACGTCTTCGTCGGCGTGCCGTGCGGGGTCATGGACCAGATGGCGTCCGCCTGCTGCACCGAGGGCCACGCCCTGTACCTCGACACCCGCGACCTCAGCCGCCGCCAGGTCCCCTTCGACCTGCCCGCCCACGGGCTGCGGCTGCTGGTGGTCGACACCCGGGTCAAGCACGCGCTCGGGGACGGCGCCTACGCCGAACGGCGGGCCGGCTGCGAGGCCGGTGCCGCGGCGCTCGGCCTGCGGACGCTGCGCGAGCTGCCGTACGAGGGCCTCGCCGAGGCCCTGGAGACCCTGGCCGACTCGGGCGCGGACGAGTCCGTGGTGCGCTACGTGCACCATGTGGTCGGCGACAACGAGCGGGTCGAGCGGGTCATCGCGCTGCTCGACGCCGGGGACGTGCGGGCGGTGGGCCCGGTCCTCGACGCCGGGCACGCCTCGCTCCGCGACGACCTGCGGGTCTCCTGCGCCGAACTGGACCTGGCGGTGTCGGCGGCGACCGGGGCCGGTGCGCTCGGCGCCCGGATGACCGGCGGCGGCTTCGGCGGCTCGGCGATCGTGCTGGTGGAGGAGGACCGCGCGGACGCGGTCGCCGACGCCGTGCGGGAGGCGTTCGCCGCCGCGGGACACACCGCGCCGGGCATCTTCCCGGCGGTGCCGTCGGCGGGCGCCCGCCGACTCGTCTGAACCCCTCGCACCCCTCACGCCCCACGGGTCACCCCCGAACACCCGAACGACACCGGCCAGTTCTGCGAATTGCCTTCCGTCGGGGCCCGTCGGCCTTACTCTGATGCACAGCACCGGTGGGGGCCGGTGCTGATTCAGGGGTACGAGACAGTCGGGTACGGCGCCCGGGGCGGGTGGCAGTCGACAACACGGCGGCGGCCGTGGGACTGCGGTCCAACTCCCCGAACCGGGCACCGTACCCGTACTGATCTGTCCCTTCGAAAGGGCCCGGGGGTGGCCCGGGAACAGACGCGGCATGGGGGTGCCTGTGGTTCGTATCCGGGTTCTGGTGGTGGACGACCACCGAATTTTCGCCGAATCGCTCGCCGCGGCGCTCACGGCCGAGCCCGACGTCGACGTGGCGGCCGCGGGCAGCGGCCCCGCCGCCCTGCGCTGTCTGGAACGGGCCGCCGCGGAGGGGCGCGGCTACGACGTGGTGCTGGTCGACGCCGAACTGGGTGTGCTCGCCCCGGGAGCCCGGCCCGCGCCCGTCCCGGTGCCGAACGGCGGGGAGAACGCCCCGGTGGACGGCATCTCCCTGGTCGCCGGGGTGCACGCCGCCCGGCCCGCGGTGCGCACGGTGGTGCTCGCCGAGAAGGACGACCCGCACCGGGCCGCGCAGGCCCTCCAGGCCGGGGCCTCGGGCTGGGTCGCCAAGGACTGCTCGTTACAGCGGCTGCTCGCGGTCGTCCGCGGTGTGCTGCGTGGTGAGACGCATCTGCCCCCCGCCCTGCTCACGGGCGTGCTGAAGGAGCTGACGGCGGCGCGCAAGCACCGCACCGAGAGCGAGCTGCTGGTCGAGTCGCTGACCCCGCGCGAGCGCGAGGTGCTGCGCTGCATGGTGGCGGGGCTGGGGCGCAAGGCGGTGGCGGAGCGGCTGTTCCTCTCCCCGCACACGGTCCGCACCCATATGCAGAACGTCCTGGGGAAGCTGGGCGTGCACTCCACGCTGGCCGCCGTCGCACTGGCCCGGCGGGCGGGCGTGGGACCGGCCGAGACGGATCCGGAGCTAGCCGGGGATGTTGTCGAACGGAGCGGTCAACTGGCGTAGCAGGCCCGCCAGTTCACCCCGCTGCCGGGAGGAGAGCTCGCCCAGGATGGCACGCTCCTGGGCGAGCAGGCCGGCCAGCGACTGGTCGGCCTTGTCGCGCCCCTCGGCGGTGAGCCGGACGAGCACGCCGCGGCGGTCGTTGGGGTCGGGGAGCCGCTCGACGAGGTTCTTCTTGGTGAGCCGGTCGATGCGGTTGGTCATCGTGCCGGAGGTGACCAGGGTCTGGGTGAGCAACTGGCCGGGGGAGAGCTGATAGGGGGCGCCCGCGCGGCGCAGGGAGGTCAGCACGTCGAACTCCCACGGTTCGAGATCGTGCTCGGAGAAGGCGATCCGACGGGCCCGGTCCAGATGACGGGCCAGGCGGGAGACACGGCTGAGCACCTCGAGCGGTTCCACGTCGAGGTCGGGGCGCTCCCGGCGCCATGCAGCGACCAATCGGTCGACCTCGTCCTCCATGTGGATCAGTGTAGAGGGTCTGTCGATGTGAAGTCTCTTGAAATCGAGTCTCTTGGGGGCAAGTCTCTCGCAATCGAGCTTCTCGAAATCAAGTGTCTTGACATCAAGAGAGTTGTGGCGTGATCCTGGCTGCCATGACCTCACCCACCTGGGACCCCCGCCAGTACCTGCGCCACGCGGACCACCGCACCCGCCCCTTCCACGACCTCCTGGCCCGGATCCCCGACCCGCCCGCCCCCGAGCCCCGGATCGCCGACCTCGGCTGCGGAGCGGGCAACGTCACCGCGCTCCTCGCCGACCGCTGGCCCCGGGCCCATGTCACCGGCTACGACAACTCCCCGCAGATGCTCGAACGGGCCGCGGCCCACGCCGGCCCCCGCCTCGACTTCGCCGAGGCCGACGCCACGACCTGGACCCCCGACGAGCCGTACGACCTGATCGTCTCCAACGCCCTGCTCCAATGGGTGCCGGACCACGTCGCCCGCTTCCCCGACTGGCTGGACGCGATCACCCCCGGCGGCACGTTCGCCCTCCAGGTCCCCGGCAACTTCGACCAGCCCACCCACGTCCTGATGCGGGAACTCGCCGGCTCCCCGCGCTGGCGCGACCGCCTGGGCGGCACGCTCCGCCACGCCGACGCGGTCCTCGCCCCCGCCGCCTACCTCGACGCGCTGACCGGCCCCGGCCTCACGGCGGACGTCTGGGAGACCACGTACCTGCACCTGCTGCACGGCGAGGACCCGGTGCTCGACTGGGTCAAGGGCACCGGCCTGCGCCCCGTCCTGACCACCCTCGCCGACGACCCCGAAGCCCGTGAGGCGTTCCTCGCCGAATACCGCGACCTGCTGCGCGCCGCCTACCCGGCCGGCCCGCACGGCACGGTCCTCCCGTTCCGCCGGATCTTCGCCGTCGCCCACAAGGAGAAGTGATGATCGCCGCCCTCGACCACGTACAGCTCGCCGCCCCGCAGGGCTCGGAGGACGCCCTGCGCGCGTACTACACGGACGTCCTCGGCATGACGGAGATCCCCAAGCCGCTGGTGCTCGCGGCCCGCGGCGGCTGCTGGTTCGGCGCCGGACCGGTCCAGCTCCACATCGGCGTCGAACGGGACTTCCGCCCCGCGAGGAAGGCCCACCCCGGACTGCGCGTCACGGACATCGAGGCGTTCGCGGCCCGCCTGGAGGAACGGGGCGCCGAGGTCCACTGGGACGGCGACCTGCCCGGCCACCGCCGCTTCCACAGCCACGACCCGGTGGGCAACCGCCTGGAATTCCTGGAACCGACGAACGGGTGAGGGCGCCCCGGGGCGCCCTCCGGCCGGGTCACAGGGCGTCGTACCGGTCCAGGTCCCGTTCAGCTCTTGCGGTGCCCTATCAGGCGGGGCTTCGACTCCAGGTTCTCCAGGCCGTGCCAGGCCAGGTTCACCAGGTGGGCCGCCACCTCCGACTTCTTCGGCTTGCGGGCGTTCACCCACCACTGGCCGGTCAGCGCGACCATGCCCACCAGCGCCTGGGCGTACAGCGGGGCCAGCTTCGGATCGAAGCCGCGGGCCTTGAACTCCAGACCCAGGATGTCCTCCACCTGGGTGGCGATGTCGCTGATCAAGGAGGCGAAGGTGCCCGTGGACTGGGCCACGGGCGAATCGCGGACCAGGATGCGGAAGCCGTCCGTGTACGTCTCGATGTAGTCCAGCAGGGCGAACGCCGCCTGCTCCAGCAGCTCCCGGGGATGGCCCGCCGTCAGCGCGCTCGTCACCATGTCGAGGAGCCGGCGCATCTCGCGGTCCACCACCACCGCGTACAGGCCCTCCTTGCCGCCGAAGTGCTCGTAGACCACCGGCTTGGACACCCCGGCGCGCGCGGCGATCTCCTCGACCGACGTCCCCTCGAAACCCTTGTCGGCGAACAGGGTGCGGCCGATGTCCAGCAACTGCTCGCGGCGTTCCTTGCCCGTCATCCGCACCCTGCGGGTGCGCCGGGAGGAGGACGTACGGTTCTTCTCGCTGCTGGTACTGGAATCGGTCGCCACGTCGTCAATCATGCCGCGTCGGCGTGCGCACGGTCGCGCCGGGCGTCGATACGGCGGGACTCGATCCGGGCGGAGTCCGGCCAGCGCACGTCGTGCGCCCAGCCCAGCTTCTCGAACCAGCGGATCAGCCGGGCGCTCGAATCGATCTGACCCCGCATCACACCGTGCCGCGCGCTCGTCGGATCGGCATGGTGCAGGTTGTGCCAGGACTCGCCGCAGGACAGCACCGCCAGCCACCACACGTTCCCCGACCGGTCACGGGACTTGAACGGCCGCCTGCCGACCGCGTGACAGATCGAGTTGATCGACCAGGTGACATGGTGCAGCAGGGCCACCCGCACCAGCGAACCCCAGAAGAAGGCGGTCGCCGCACCCCACCACGACATCGTCACCAGCCCGCCGACCAGCGGCGGAAGCGCCAGCGACACGATCGTGAAGGTCATGAAGTGGCGGGAGATGCCACGGATCGCCGGATCCTTGATCAGATCGGGGGCGTACTTCTGCTGCGGCGTCTGCTCCTCGTCGAACATCCATCCGATGTGGGCCCACCACAGGCCCTTCATCAACGCCGGCACGCTCTCGCCGAAACGCCACGGCGAATGCGGATCGCCCTCCGCGTCCGAGAAACGGTGATGCTTGCGGTGATCGGCCACCCACCGCACCAGCGGACCCTCCACCGCCAGCGAACCCGCCACCGCGAGCGCGATCCGCAACGGCCGCTTCGCCTTGAAGGAACCATGGGTGAAGTAACGGTGGAAACCGATCGTGATCCCGTGGCAGCCGATGAAATACATCGCCACGAGAAGGCCCAGATCGAGCCAGCTCACCCCGCGGCCCCAGGCCAGCGGCACCGCCGCGACCAGCGCCACGAACGGCACCACGATGAACAGCAGGAGGGCGACCTGCTCGATGGTCCGCTTGTTGTCCCCGCCGAGCGTGGCGGAGGGAAGAGCCTGATCGTCGGCCGCCGACGGCTGCGCGTCGTCGATCACGGTGGGGCTGGTGTTCATGGGGGGTCCCCCGGGGAAGAGAAATACGAGGACTGCTCTGGCTACGCTTCCGTAACCTACGGCGACGTAAGTATGGCAGCGCGAGGGCCCGCAGCACGAGAGCACGACGGACCCCGGCCGAACGGAAACCCGATCGGGGCCCGAGCGGCGCCGACGACGTGGACACCTATCCTGGTGGGGTCGGACAGCGCGGTCCGCAACTCTGCTTCCCCGGGGCGGCCCGTCGGCACCGCCGCCGACCGCGGCCCCGGAGAAACCGCCCACCCGTCTCACACCACCCCGTGGGGAGACGCCGAGCGCCGCACCTCCTCATTCACTGCAAGGAGCCGCACACCGTGAGCAGTGCCGACCAGACCCCTGCCGCCAGCACCGAGCTGCGCGCCGACATCCGACGCCTCGGCGACCTGCTGGGCGAGACCCTCGTACGCCAGGAGAGCCAGGAACTCCTCGACCTCGTCGAACGCGTACGCGCCCTCACCCGCACCGACGGCGAGGCCGCCGCCGAACTCCTCGGCGACACGGACCTGGAAACCGCCGCACAACTCGTCCGCGCCTTCTCCACCTACTTCCACCTGGCCAACGTCACCGAGCAGGTGCACCGCGCCCGCGAGATGCGCGACCGCCGCGCCGCCGAGGGCGGACTCCTCGCCCGCACCGCCGACCGGCTCAAGGACGCCGACCCCGACCACCTGCGCGAGACCGTCAAGAACCTCAACGTACGGCCCGTCTTCACCGCACACCCCACCGAAGCCGCGCGACGCTCCGTCCTCAACAAGCTCCGCCGCATCGCCGCCCTGCTGGAAACCCCCGTCGTCGAGGCCGACCGCCGCCGCCAGGACCTGCGCCTCGCCGAGAACATCGACCTCATCTGGCAGACCGACGAACTCCGCGTCGTACGGCCCGAGCCCACCGACGAGGCCCGCAACGCCATCTACTACCTCGACGAACTGCACGCCGAAGCCGTCGGGGACGTACTGGAGGACCTCGCCGCCGAACTGGAACGGGTCGGCATCGAACTGCCCGCCGGCACCCGCCCCCTCACCTTCGGCACCTGGATCGGCGGCGACCGCGACGGCAACCCCAACGTGACCCCCGCCGTCACCTGGGACGTACTCATCCTCCAGCACGAACACGGCATCACCGACGCCCTGGAACTCGTCGACCACCTGCGCGGACTGCTCTCCAACTCCATCCGCTACACCGGCGCCACCGACGAACTCCTCACCTCCCTCGAAGCCGACCTGGAACGCCTCCCCGAGATCAGCCCCCGCTACAAGCGGCTGAACGCCGAGGAGCCCTACCGGCTCAAGGCCACCTGCATCCGGCAGAAGCTCGTCAACACCCGCGAACGCCTCGCCGCCGGCACCCCGCACCGCCCCGGCTGCGACTACCTCGGCACCGCCGGACTCATCGCCGACCTGCAACTCATCCAGACCTCACTGCGCGAACACCGCGGCGGACTCTTCGCCGACGGACGGATGGACCGCACCATCCGCACCCTCGCCGCCTTCGGCCTCCAGCTCGCCACCATGGACGTCCGCGAACACGCCGACGCCCACCACCACGCCCTCGGCCAGCTCTTCGACCGGCTCGGCGAGGAATCCTGGCGCTACGCCGACATGCCCCGCGACTACCGGCAGAAGCTCCTCGCCAAGGAACTCCGCTCGCGCCGCCCCCTCGCCCCCACCCCGGCCCCGCTGGACGCCGCGGGCGAGAAGACCCTCGGCGTCTTCCACACCATCAAGGAAGCCTTCGAACGCTTCGGCCCCGAAGTCATCGAGTCGTACATCATCTCGATGTGCCAGGGCGCCGACGACGTCTTCGCCGCCGCCGTCCTCGCCCGCGAGGCCGGCCTGATCGACCTCCACGCCGGCTGGGCCAGGATCGGCATCGTGCCGCTCCTCGAAACCACCGACGAACTGCGCGCCGCCGACGTCATCCTCGACGAGATGCTCGCCGACCCCTCCTACCGCCGCCTCGTCTCCCTGCGCGGCGACGTCCAGGAGGTCATGCTCGGCTACTCCGACTCCTCCAAGTTCGGCGGCATCACCACCTCCCAGTGGGAGATCCACCGCGCCCAGCGCCGCCTGCGCGACGTCGCCCACCGCTACGGCGTGCGCCTGCGCCTCTTCCACGGCCGCGGCGGCACCGTCGGCCGCGGCGGCGGCCCCTCCCACGACGCGATCCTCGCCCAGCCCTGGGGCACCCTGGAGGGCGAGATCAAGGTCACCGAACAGGGCGAGGTCATCTCCGACAAGTACCTCATCCCGGCCCTCGCCCGGGAGAACCTGGAACTCACCGTCGCAGCCACCCTCCAGGCCTCCGCGCTGCACACCGCGCCCCGCCAGTCCGACGAGGCCCTGGCCCGCTGGGACGCCGCCATGGACACCGTCTCCGACGCCGCCCACGCCGCGTACCGCAAGCTCGTCGAGGACCCCGACCTCCCGACGTACTTCCTCGCCTCCACCCCGGTGGACCAGCTCGCCGACCTGCACCTGGGCTCGCGCCCCTCCCGCCGCCCCGGCTCGGGAGTCTCGCTCGACGGCCTGCGCGCCATCCCGTGGGTCTTCGGCTGGACCCAGTCACGGCAGATCGTCCCCGGCTGGTACGGAGTCGGCTCCGGGCTCAAGGCCCTGCGCGAAGCCGGCCTCGACACCGTCCTGGACGAGATGCACGAGCACTGGCACTTCTTCCGGAACTTCATCTCCAACGTCGAAATGACACTCGCCAAGACCGACCTGCGCATCGCCCGGCACTACGTCGACACCCTCGTCCCCGACGAACTCAAGCACGTCTTCGACGCCATCGAGGCCGAGCACGACCTGACCGTGCGGGAAGTCCTCCGGGTCACCGGCGAATCCGAACTCCTCGGCACCAGCCCCGTGCTCCAGCAGACCTTCGCCATCCGCGACGCCTACCTCGACCCGATCTCCTACCTCCAGGTCTCCCTGCTGGCCCGCCAGCGCAAGGCCGCAGAACGCGGCGAAGAGCCCGACCCGCTGCTCGCCAGGGCCCTGCTGCTCACCGTCAACGGTGTCGCCGCGGGCCTGCGCAACACCGGCTGAGCCACCACGACGACCGGGACGCGGGCGCGGCCCCGCTCCCGCCCCCGGTCACGACGACACGATGCGCACCGCGGTCCACCGCGGTGCGCATCGCGCTCGTGAGGCCGCGCCGTGTCGCGAGGCCGCGGCGGGCGGCTCAGAGCGCGATGAACGTCGCCCCGAGCAGGACCGCCCCCGTGATCCCCGCACCCCAGGCGACCCGGGGCAGCCGCAGACCGCCGCCGATGACCAGCCCCGCCAGCAGCAGCGCACCGCCCAGCGGCACCCAGGCATGCAGGAAACCGGCCGTCCCCGCGCGCACCACGTCGTCCGTGCCCGGCTTCACCACGACGGGGAACCGGTCGCCCCGCCGGGCCGCGACCGACTTCTCGATCACCACCCGGGAACGCGCGGCAGCCTGCTCGGAGGGCGCGAACGGACCGGTGCACAGATCGGCGCCGCACCCCGTCACCGTCATCGTGCCGTGCTCACGGCCCTTGGACAGGACGATGTGGTGCGCTTTGTCCCAGGAGGCCCACACACCCGCCACGAGCAGCAACAGCACGACACAGCCCATGGCGGCATTGCGGGCGTAGACCAGGGCGCGGGGGGAGGAGCTCCGCTTCATGGGGAGCGATCCTTCGGCAGAGCGACGCCGCGGTCAACTCATGGCCGAAAAACACCGGCTTGTCGGTGGGAATGTCAGAGTTGCCCCTCCCACCGGCAGACCCCGGGAGCCCCGGTCGGCCTCAGGAGTTGTACGCGCTCTGCGCGCGCTCCAGCCCCTCCGCGAGCAGACACTCCACCGAGTCGGCCGCCCGGTCCACGAAGTAGGAGAGCTCCTTGCGCTCCGCGGACGAGAAGTCCTTCAGCACGAAGTCCGCGACCTGCATCCGCCCCGGCGGCCGGCCGATCCCGAACCGCACCCGGTGGTAGTCCGGACCCATCGCCTTCGTCATCGACTTCAGCCCGTTGTGCCCGTTGTCACCGCCGCCCAGCTTCAGCCGCAGCGTCCCGTAGTCGATGTCCAGCTCGTCGTGGACCGCCACGATGTGGTCGACCGGCACCTTGTAGAAGTCGCGCAGCGCGGTGACCGGGCCACCGGAAAGGTTCATGTACGACATCGGCTTGGCCAGGATCACCCGGCGGTTCGCCGGACCGGGCGGCCCGATGCGGCCCTCGACGACCTGCGCCTGGGCCTTCTGGGCCCGCTTGAACTTCCCGCCGATCCGCTCGGCCAGCAGGTCGGCGACCATGAACCCGACGTTGTGCCGGTTCGCCGCGTACTCGGGGCCGGGGTTGCCGAGACCCACGACGAGCCAGGGTGCGGTGGCATCGGACATCTCTGCTCGGTCTCCTCGGGTACGACGGCTGAGTACAGGGAAACGGGACGGCGGACCCCCGGAGAGGAACCGCCGCCCCGTCAGTGAAGCAGCAGGGGCGAGGCTCAGGCCTCGGCGCCCTCTTCGGTGCCCTCGGCGGCCGGCTCCTCGGCCTGCGCGGCGAGCACCTGGAGGACGACGGCGTCCTCGTCACCGGCGAGCGAGATGCCCTTGGGCAGCTCGATGTCCTTGGCGTGGATCGACGCACCGGCGTCCAGGCCCGCGACCGAGACCGTGACGGACTCGGGGATGTGGGTGGCCTCGGCCTCGACCAGCAGGGTGTTCTGGACGTACTCCAGCAGGTTGCCGCCCGGGGCCAGGTCGCCCTCGACGTGCACCGCGACCTCGACGCTGACCTTCTCGCCGCGCTTGACGGTCAGCAGGTCCACGTGCTCGATGTTGCCCTTGAGCGGGTTGCGCTGCACGGCCTTGGGGATGACCAGGGCGTCCTTGCCGTCGATCTCCAGACCGATCAGGACGTTGGCGGTCTTGAGCGCCATCATCAGGTCGTGGCCCGGCAGCGTCACGTGAACCGGCTCGGCACCGTGACCGTAGATGACACCGGGAACCTGGTTGGCACGACGGGTGCGGCGGGCGGCACCCTTGCCGAACTCGGTACGGATCTGGGCGGCGAGCTTGACCTCAGCCATGACTGCACTCCTCGTGGGGTGACGAAAAACGGACGGTCACCCGGCCCACGACAGACCTGCTACGAAGAGCGCGTCGATAACGGACCGCCGTACACATGGGTACGGCCTCCCTCGCCGAGCAACTCGCTGAGTCTACCCGCCGGGAAGGCCGCACCCAAAGTGGATCTTCGCTACCGCTCCTCGATGAGGAGAAAGCTCACTGCTCCTCGAAGAGGCTGGTCACCGAGCCGTCCTCGAACACCTCGCGCACCGCGCGCGCGATCGTCGGCGCGATCGACAGCACCGTGATCTTGTCGAGGTCCACCTCGGCCGGGGTCGGCAGGGTGTCCGTGAAGACGAACTCGCTGACCTTGGAGTTCTTCAGCCGGTCCGCGGCCGGACCCGACAGCACACCGTGCGTCGCCGTCACGATCACGTCCTCGGCACCGTGCGCGAACAGCGCGTCCGCGGCGGCGCAGATGGTGCCACCGGTGTCGATCATGTCGTCGACCAGGACACAGACCCGGCCCTTGACGTTGCCGACCACCTCGTGGACGGTCACCTGGTTGGCGACGTCCTTGTCGCGCCGCTTGTGCACGATCGCGAGCGGGGCGTCCAGCCGGTCGCACCAGCGGTCGGCGACCCGCACCCGGCCGGCGTCCGGGGAGACGATCGTCAGCTTCGAACGGTCGACCTTGGCACCCACGTAGTCGGCCAGGATCGGCAGCGCGAAGAGGTGGTCGACCGGGCCGTCGAAGAAGCCCTGGATCTGGTCCGTGTGCAGGTCGACGGTGAGGATGCGGTCGGCACCCGCCGTCTTCATCAGGTCGGCGACCAGACGGGCCGAGATCGGCTCACGACCGCGGTGCTTCTTGTCCTGACGGGCGTAGCCGTAGAACGGCACGATCACCGTGATGGAACGGGCCGAGGCGCGCTTCAGCGCGTCCAGCATGATCAGCTGCTCCATGACCCACTTGTTGATCGGGGCCGTGTGGCTCTGGATCAGGAAGCAGTCGGCGCCACGGGCCGACTCCTGGAAGCGGACGTAGATCTCACCGTTGGCGAAATCGAAGGCCTTCGTCGGCACGAGACCGACACCCAGCTGGTGCGCGACCTCCTCGGCCAGCTCGGGGTGGGCGCGGCCGGAGAAGAGCATCAGTTTCTTCTCGCCGGTCGTCTTGATCCCGGTCACAGCACAGTCTCCTCAGACGTGTTCCTGGCGCTGCACGCATGTGTCCCGATGTGCAACGAGCCAGCCGAAATGGGGTGAGCACCTATCACGGTACGCCGTGCGCGACGTACCCGTTTCCGGTCAGCTTTCGTCGCCGGCTTCCGAAGCGGCCGCCTGAGCCGCCTGCGCGGCGGCGCTCCCGGGACGCTTGCGGGCCACCCAACCCTCGATATTCCTTTGCTGGCCGCGGGCGACGGCCAGCGAACCGGACGGTACGTCCTTGGTGATGACCGAACCGGCGGCGGTGTAGACGCCGTCCCCGACCGTGACAGGAGCCACAAACATATTGTCCGAGCCGGTACGGCAGTGGGAGCCGATCGTGGTGTGGTGCTTGGCCACGCCGTCGTAGTTCACGAAGACGCTGGCGGCACCGATGTTGGTGTGGTCGCCGATCGTCGCGTCGCCCACGTAGCTCAGGTGCGGGACCTTGGTGCCCTCGCCGATCGTGGCGTTCTTCATCTCCACGTACGTACCGGCCTTGGCCTTCGTGCCGAGCCTGGTCCCGGGCCGCAGATAGGCGTACGGGCCGACCGTCGCGCCCTCGCCGACCTCCGCCCCGTCGGAGACCGTGTTGTCCACCCGCGCGCCCGCCCCGACGACGGTGTCCTTGAGCCGGGAGTTGGGGCCGACCTCGGCGTCCTCGGCGAGGTGCGTGGTGCCGAGCAGCTGGGTGCCCGGGTGCACGATCGCGTCCCGCTCGTACGTCACGGTGGCGTCGATCAGCGTGGACGCCGGGTCCACGACGGTCACGCCCGCCAGCATGGCCCGCTCCAGCAGCCGCTGGTTCAGCAGCCGCCTGGCCTCGGCCAGCTGGACCCGGTTGTTGATGCCGAGGATCTCGCGGTGGTCCCCGGCGACCGAGGCGCCGACCCGGTGACCCGCCCCGCGCAGGATGGACAGGACGTCGGTGAGGTACTCCTCGCCCTGGCTGTTGTCGGTGCCGAGCTTGCCGAGCGCCTCGGCGAGCAGCCGGCCGTCGAAGGCGAAGACCCCGGAGTTGATCTCCCGGATCTCGCGCTGGGCGTCGGTGGCGTCCTTGTGCTCGACGATCCCGGTGACCGCGCCGTCGGCCGGGTCGCGGACGATGCGCCCGTAGCCGGTGGAGTCCGGGACCTCGGCGGTCAGCACGGTGACGGCGTTGGAATCGGCCGTGTGGGTGGCGGCGAGCGCGCGGAGCGTCTCGCCGGAGAGCAGCGGGGTGTCGCCGCAGACGACGATCACGGTGCCGTCGACGGTGCCGCCCAGCTCGTCGAGCCCGACGCGCACCGCGTTCCCGGTGCCCTTCTGCTCGGCCTGGTGGGCGGTGCGCAGTCGGCCGTCGACGGCGGCGAGGTGCGCGGTGACCTGCTCGCGGCCGTGACCGACGACCACGACGAGGTGCTCGGGGTCCAGCTCGCGGGAGGCGGTGACGACATGTCCGACGAGCGACCGCCCGGAGATCTCGTGCAGGACCTTGGGGGTCTTCGACTTCATGCGGGTGCCCTCACCCGCTGCGAGGACGACGACGGCTGCCGGGCGTTCGGAGCTCACGGAAATGCCCTTCGGCTTCGGGTGGTGGACATCCGAAGGATACCGGGGGGCTTTCGGGCGGACATGGGTGCGGGCCCCGACCTGGAGAGGTCGGGGCCCGTCGCATGAGCTCCCGGGGAAGGAATCGAACCCTCATTCAATGGACCAAAACCATTTGTCCTGCCATTAGACGACCCGGGATGGATCGACCCCTATGTCTGATTCTGGCGATCAGTCACCGAGGCAGCCTCTACTATGCCGTACCACCAGCCTTCGATGCGACGGTACAGGTCGGCGCTTTTCAGAACGCGCACCACCAAACAGCCCCGGTAGTTCTCCCCCGTGTTCTTCCGGTTGGTCTTCGGGGAGTGCCTCTTGAGGGACGTCTTGCCGAACGCGGAGGCCCCGGCGCCCGTGAGTGCGGCCCAGAACCGCTCCGCCGACGCGGCGTCGGCGGTCTCGTGGATGTGCACGTGGAAGCGGAGGTGGTCGTCGCTCACCCCCAGCAGGCGGAGCCAGGCGAGGAAGAGCCCGATCATGTCGGGGTCGCTGTTGACGAAGGTGACCCGCTCCTGCGTGCGGTACGGCTTGGACTTGGAGCCCTCCGCCCAGTAGAGGCCCACGCCCAGCAGGAAGAGTTCGCGCGGGTTCATGGTGCCGATCTCGGCCTCCGCCCTCCTTCTCGTCTCCCTGCGCTCCTCGTCGCGCCGCCGGAGGGTCGCCTCCCAGCCGCGCCTGGCGATGGCCGACGCCTCTTCCCGGGTCCGCTTCCGCTCCGGCTTCGGTAAATCCCGCACCCACAGCGAGATCGAACTCTTCGAGCACCCCAGTTCCACCTGGATCCGGTCGTACGTCATGCCCTGGAGGCGCAGCTCGCGGGCCCTCTCGCGCAGGTCGTCCTTCGCGCGCGGGCGTTTCGTCCACTCCGGGGCGGGCTCGCCCCGGACGAGGCGGTTCAGGATGTCGTTGTTGTGGATGTGCAGCCGGTCGCGGATCTGCCGGAGGCTGAGGCCCTCCCGGCGCAGGGCGATCGCCTGCTCGCGCAGACCTTCGAAATCGGCGTACTTGCTCGTGATCTCCGTCATGTGCCGAGGGTCGTCCGGAATGCGGACTTCCGGTGCGAAAGCCTGCTCGATTCGCCATTTCAAGCGATAAGTGACTGTTTCGCCTTCGGACGAGAGGCGGACGTGCCGTACAGGCCACCCGAAAATGAGGCGCGTGCGCCCGTAGGGTGGACGCATGACCGCAACGGGGGCAGACCAGGAGGCGGCGGGACCGACCACCCGCGGCTACTGGTGGTGGGAGCGGCGGCGCAGTGTCGCCCTGGACGTGGGACTGGCGCTGGTCTCGGCGCTGGAGTGTGCGCTGGAGGGGGTGGAGTTCGCCGGGGACACCGGGTTGCCGGCGTCGATGGGCGTGGTGTTCGGGCTGCTCGCGGGGGCCGTGCTGGTGGTGCGGCGGCGGTGGCCGATCGCCGTGGTGCTGGTCACGGTCGCGATGACGCCCGCCGGGATGGGTTTTCTGATGGGCCTGGTCGGTCTGTACTCCCTGGCCGCCTCGGAGGTGCCGCGCAGGATCACCGCGGTGCTGGCGGGGATGTCCTTCGCGGGGACGTTCATCGTCTCGTACGTGCAGCTGCGGCAGGGCGTCGAGGAGCAGGCGGACTTCGGGCCCGGTGACTGGTACGTACCGCTGATCTCGCTCTTCATGTCGCTCGGGCTCACCGCGCCGCCCGTGCTGCTCGGGCTGTACATAGGGGCCAGGCGGCGGTTGATGGAGAGCCTGCGGGAGCGGGCCGACTCGCTGGAGCGGGAGCTGTCGCTGCTCGCCGACCGGGCCGAGGAGCGGGCCGAGTGGGCGCGTACGGAGGAGCGGACCCGGATCGCGCGCGAGATGCACGACGTGGTCGCCCACCGGGTCAGTCTGATGGTGGTGCACGCCGCCGCGCTCCAGGCCGTGGCGCCGAAGGACCCGGCGAAGGCGGTGCGCAATGCCGCCCTGGTCGGTGACATGGGGCGGCAGGCGCTCACGGAGCTGCGCGAGATGCTCGGTGTGCTGCGGTCGGGGGAGTCGGTGACGGCCGCCGCGTCGGGCCGGGTGCCGCTGGCCTCGGTGGGCCGGGCGGTGGCGGCGGCCGCGCCCGCGCCCGTGGAGGACGGACCCCGGCTGCACGAGGTGGAGACCCTGGTGGGGGAGTCCAGGGCGGCCGGGATGACGGTGGAGCTGTCGGTGGACGGCGAGGCCCGCGCGTACGCCCCCGAGGTGGAGCAGACCGCGTACCGGGTGGTGCAGGAGGCCCTGACGAACGTGCACAAGCACGCGGCGGGCGCGCGGACGTGGGTGCGGCTGGCGCATCGTGAGGCGGAGGTCGCGATGCAGGTGGAGAACGGGCCGTCGGACGCGGCCACGGTGGACGCGGGGCTGCCGAGCGGGGGCAACGGCCTGGTCGGCATGCGGGAGCGGGTGCTGGGGCTCGGCGGTGTGTTCGTGTCCGGTCCGACGGACGCGGGGGGCTTCCGGGTGTCGGCCGTCCTGCCGGCCCGGGGCACGGCCTGACCCCACGGCGGCCTGCCCCCACGGGTGGACGGCAGGGGCCCGGTCCGGGCGGTTCAGCCAGTGATCAGGCGGTCCGGCTGGACGCCCGTGACCAGGGTGGCCAGGGCCTGGTCGATGTCCGGTCCGAGGTACCAGTCCCCGGTGTGGTCGATGCTGTACACCCGGCCCTCCGTGTCGATGGCCAGGACGGCCTGCCCGTCGCCCTCCTCGCCCAGCGGGCTGACCTCGGTGTCCAGGGCCCGGCCGAGGTCGCCGAGGGTGCGGGCGAGGTGCAGCCCGCTCAGCGGGTCGATGCGGACGGGGGCCGGTGCGATCTGCCGGCCGGGCGCGGAGGCCGTGATGAGCAGTCCGCCGAATTCCGCCCATGCCTCCACGGCGGCGGGGAAGACCGCGTGCCGGTGGCCGGCGGGCGAGGTGTGCGAGCGCAGGGCGTCGGCCCACTCCTCGGCCTGCCGGATGTCCCAGCGGCCGGGCTGCCAGCCCGCGGTGCGCAGGGCGGCGTCGACGGAGACGGCGAAGCGGGTGGTCGAGTTGTTGCGGTCGCGTTCCGCGGGGCCCGTCTGTCCGGGCAGGTCTGTTCGGTCGAGCATCGGCGCGCGGTCAGCCCTTCTCGGCGGTGGTGGCCGCCCCGGTGGTCGTGAGGTCGACGGGGCGCACGCCGAAGTGGGCGAGCATCGGTGTGCAGGAGCGGCACGGTGGTGCGTAGCTGCCGTGCATGGGGTCGCCGTCCTCGCGGATGCGCCGTGCGGTGAGGCGGGAGTGCTTCAGGGCGCGCCGGGCCTCGCCGTTGGTCAGCGGCTTGCGCTGGGCGCGCTTGGAGCGGGTGGACTCGGCCGCGGTGAGGTGGCGGGAGAGCAGTATCGCCTCGGGGCAGCGGCCGGTGAAGCGTTCGCGCTGGCTGCTGGAGAGGGTGTCGAGGAAGTCCTGGACCAGCGGGTGCAGCACGGGGGGCCGGTCGCCCTTGCCCGCGGTGCAGGTGAGTGTTTCGCCGCGTACGGACAGCGCTGCGGCCACGGCCGGCAGGATGCCGTCGCGGCGGTGGCGCAGCAGGGGGGTGCGGCCGGCCGTGGTGCTGCTCCAGCTGAGGCGCGGATCCCCCGATGTGACTGTTTGTGCGGTGTGCATGGCGCTTTCCCTCCCGTGCCCGCAGCGGCAGCTGCGCGTGGTGCACGCCCCCGAGTTGCGGTGACAGCCTGCCAAATGTCCGGGCTCGTGGGGAAGCTGGGGCAGTGAAACGTGTCTCCGTGTCGCCCGTCCGGGGTGGGGGAGTCGCTCGTGCGTCACGGGAATGTGACGGTTGGTGACGGGTGTGGTGGGGGCGGCGTAGGACAGGTCACATGGGCGAGACCCGCCCTTGTGCCACCGCATAGGCTGTCCGCGGAGCGTCGTCCGGACGGGCGGTCGGTCCTCATCAGCCAGACGCAGCAGGGGGCAACCGCCATGACGACAGGTCGGCTCGGGCAGCAAGCCGCGCCACCGAACGCGGCCTACGCCGGGCAGCTCGTGCATTTTCCGGACCCGGTCCGGGCGTCCCGCCACCCCGGGGGCGTGCGCATGGACGAGCGCGGGAGCCCGGTGTTCGCGCCGTACGCCCGTGCTGCCGCCGAGATCGCCGAGCCGCCGGAGGGCTTCGGCGTCGACGAGCTGCGGTTGACGGACTACGTCTCGGCCAATGCGGCGCTGGCGGCGAGCGGCCATGAGCTGTGGGACACGATTCCCGCGGTCGCGACGCCGCACGGCTGGACCTGGCACCACGTGCCCGGTGGCCGGCGGATGGAGCTGGTCCCGGTCGAGGTCAAGGCGCTGCTCAGGCACCATGCCGGTCTCGCCGGTACTTCGGTCGACCACGACAAGCGGGGCACCCGCCCGTTGCAGGAGACCCGGCCCGCGCACTTCCGGCTGCCGAAGGGCGCCGTGGCGGTGAGCGAGGCGCAGGTCCTGGGCGTGGAGGAGGACCTCGGTTACCGGTTGCCCGGGGCGTACCGTTCCTTCCTCAAGGCGGCGGGCGGTTCGGCCCCGGTCGGCACGGCGCTGGACGCGGAGCTGGGCCTCCTGGTCGACCAGCCGTTCTTCACGGTGCGCGAGGAAGCGGCCGTGAACGACCTGGTGTACGTCAACAAGTGCCTGCGGGACCACCTCACCAAGGACTACCTGGGCGTCGGTTTCGTCCAGGGCGGCATCATCGCGGTGAAGGTGCGGGGCAACGGCGTGGGTTCGGTCTGGTTCTGCGCGTACGACGACGCCCGGGACCGGGACGGCTGGCACGTGCAGGAGCGGGTGGACCGGCTGCTGCTTCCGTGCGGTGCCGATTTCGACGCCTTCCTGCAGCGGCTGGCGGGCAATCCGCCGGAGCTGGAGACGGTGGCGAACCTGATGGTGGACGGCGGCTTCGCGCGGGCCGTCCCGGTGGAGGGGTGAGCGCGATGGTGACCTTTGCGCAGGCGCAGGAGCGCGCGGACGAGTGGATCAACGGCGACGTGCCCGCGTACCAGCACCGTGAGGTGCGGGTGCGGGAGTTCGAGCTGGGCTTCGTCGTGTGGGCCGAGGACCGTGCCGAGGGGCCGGTCTCGGACGGCGGCCGGCAGCGGATGGTGATCGCCCGGGACAGCGGTGAGGCCACCTTGTGGCCGGGGCTGCCGGTGGGCGAGGTGATCCGGCGGTACGAGGAGGAGTACGGCGGGAGCGATGCGGCCGCGGCCGCCGCTCCGGAGCCGCCGCAGCGCATCGATCTGAATCAGACGTCGTTCCTGTTGAGCCCTCCGGAGTGGCTCCAGGAGGCGGCCGACAAGCTGGGCATCCCGGACAGTCGTGAGAGCCGTGGGCAGGGCGAGTCCTCCTCGGCTCCGGCCGCTCCCGCCCCTTCGCCCTCTTCCACTCCTCCGCCGTTCGCGGCCCCGTCGGCTCCGGCGGCTTCCCCGGCCTCCGGGGACCAGGGGTCGCAGGGCGGGCGGGTCCCGTACGAGCCCACGGCCAACGACGGTGTTCCGGCGTCCGCGCCGAGCGCCCCGGCCCCCGCGCCGAACGTGCCCGACGGCGCCACGCCCTGGGCGGGCACGGACACCAACGCGGATTCCGACGACGGAGCGGTGCCGCTGCCGGCCACGGTGTTCGCGCCGCCGCTCTCCGGTGCCGACGACGAGAACGCCCCGCCGCCGGTCGTGTCGGCCGACGCGCCGACCGCGCTGATGTCCGGCGGCAGCCAGCTGCCCCCGACGGCGCTGGTTCCCGGCCTGGGCCGGCAGGCCCCGGCCGCCCCGCCGCCCGGCGCTCCGGGGGCTCCCGGCGTGCCGGGTGTCCCGCCGGGTGCTCCGGGTCCGGGGGCCGGTGGTATCGCGGACGCGGCCACCAGCAAGGCCGCCGTGTCGCCGCGCGGGGCGGGCCCGTCGACCCCGCCGCCGCCCGGTGCCCCCGGCATCCCGGGCGCAGCGCCCGGCGCTCCCGTGCCGCCGCCCTCGGGGCCGGGTGCGCCCGGTGCTCCGGCGGGCGGGTACATGCCGACCCAGCTCGCTCCCCAGATGGGCGGCCCCGGCGCGCCGCAGCCTCCGGG